>JBKHJZ010000206.1:0-5593 GCA_046537875.1 Acidimicrobiia bacterium
ACGTGCTCGGGGTGGAGGCAACGGTCTCCGGCGAGCTCGACACCGGGGCGGCGGCCCCGGGCCCGGGCGCCCGGGCCCCGGCGGACGGCCGCCACGCGACCCGCTACGACCCGACGCCGGCCCAGCGCCTGTTCCTGTTCAGCCGGGCCGACACCATCTACGCCGGGTCGAACCAGATCCAGCGGAGCACCATCGGCGAGCGGGGCCTGGGCATGCCGAAGGAGCCGCGCCCCGGCGCGGACACGGGGCGCAGCCGGACATCCGCCACGACCGCGGCCGGCGGGCGGACACGGTGAGCGTCAGCCCCGTGCCGCCGACGCCGCCGCAGCCGCCGCCCGAGCCCGCGGGTCACGGGCTGCTCGCCGGCAAGGTCGCGCTGGTCACGGCGGCCGCCGGCACCGGCATCGGGTCGGCCACCGCCCGCCGCCTGCTCGCGGAGGGCGCCACGGTCGTGATCAGCGATGCCCACGAGCGCCGGCTCGAGGAGGCGGCGGACGAGCTGGCGGCCGGGGGCGAGCCGCCGCTCGCGGTGCCCTGCGACGTGACCGACGAGGCGCAGGTGCAGGCGCTCTTCGCCGCCGCGCTCGACCGCCACGGCAGGATCGACGTGGTGGTCAACAACGCCGGCCTGGGCGGGACCGCCCCGCTCGTCGACATGACCGACGACCAATGGCACACGGTGGTCGGCGTCACGCTCACGGGGACCTTCCGGTGCACCCGGGCGGCGCTGCGCATCCTGTGCCCGCAGGGCTCGGGGGTGATCGTCAACAACGCCTCGGTGCTCGGCTGGCGGGCGCAGGCCGGCCAGGCCCACTACGCCGCCGCCAAGGCGGGGGTGATGGCGCTGACGCGCAGCGCCGCCGCCGAGGCCGCCCCCTCCGGGGTACGCGTGAATGCGGTGGCCCCGAGCCTGGCCATGCACCCGCACCTCAGCAAGGTGACGAGCGACGACGTGCTCGGCCAGCTCGTGCGGCGCGAGGCGTTCGGCCGCGCCGCCGAGCCCTGGGAGGTGGCGACCGTGATCGCGTTCCTGGCCAGCGACTACGCGTCGTACATGACCGGCGAGGTGGTGAGCGTCAGCTCGCAGCACCCGTGACCGGGGCGCCCGCTGGCTGCGGCGCGCCCTCGCCCTCGCCGTCTGCCCCGATCTCGAGCGCGTCGGCCCGCTCGACCATCACGTTCGTCTGGCGGCCGCCGAGCCCCCGGACGATGAACCACAGCGACGCCGCCGCCACGACGTACGCGGCCGCCCCGGCGGCGAAGGTCATCGTGATCCCCAGGAACAGGGCGATGACCGTGGCGAAGACCGAGGCCACCACCGACATGGCGCCGTTGATGCCCCAGAGGAACGCGGTGGGCGCCTCCGGGTCGGTCGACGCCGCCCGCATGCCGATGGCGAACGGCATGCCCATGAACAGCGCGATCGGGGCGAGCATCGCCACGGCGACCGCGATGCGGACCGGGGTGGTGGCGCCGGCGAAGGAGTCGACCAGCCGGGGCGCGATCAGCCCGAAGGCAACCAGCAGCACCAGTAGCGCGCCGACCGGCAGCAGCATCCGGCGCGGCCGCTCGATGTCGATCACCTTCTCCACGAGCATGCTGCCCACGCCGCTGAACAGCAGCACGGTGAACAGCACCACGGTCAGCGCGTACGTCGGGTGGCCCAGGAACGTGCTCAGCCGCTGGAGCTGGGAGATCTCCACCATCAGGAACGCGAGCCCGATCCCGGCGAAGTAGAGGTAGAAGGGCACCCGGCCCCGGTGATTGGTCCGCCGCCCCATGTGCACCAGCGGCCCGCCGATGCACACCGCCGCCAGCAGCAGCACCGCCAGTGCCAGCGACGCCAGCGTGACGACCGGCCGCATCACCTGGTCGTCGGCCCAGCCCGCCCGGCTGAGCAGCGTCCCGATGTCTGCCATCTGGAAGAAGAACGGCCGGTCGTCGGTGGGCGGCGAGATGTCGGCCGTGGTGCGGTCGACCACCGGGCCGGGACCACCGGGCGCCGTGAGCTCTCCCCACACCGTGTCGCCGCCCACCGAGGGCGTCAGGATCGGGGTGAACTTCAGGTCGGTGGCCGCCTCGTCGATGCTGGCGAGAGCGCCGGCGTCGAACGGCTCGGGGCTCACCAGCACGCTGGCGGTGGTGGCGCCGAGCGAGTTCGGCGGTCCCTCGTAGATCAGCATGTGGTCGCGGGGGTTGGCTGCGCCCCGCTCGTGCAGCACCTGGGCGGCCAGTGCCACCGTGCGCATGGTCTCCAGGGGCTCGCGCGTCTCGTGGCGGAACCACCGCGACACCGACAGGATCCCGTCCCCGTGGAGGCGGTCGAGGTAGGTGTGCCAGGCGTCGGTGGTGTAGAGGCTGTTCTCGCTGAGCGCGAAGGCGCCGGCCGACGTCGCGGCGAACGTGTCGATGAGCGAGATCTGGATCGTGTCGAAGCGCCGGTCGGTGCGCGTGAGCCAGCTGCGGGCCTCGTCGTTGACCAGGTCGATCCGGGGATCGCGGTCGAGGTGGCCGGTGAAGTCGCCGAGCGGCCCGTTGACCAGGTCGAGCATGTTGCCGTTGATCTCGAGCCCCGTGACGTGGCCGCTGCCGAACTCGAGCGCCGACAGCACGTCGCGCCCGCCGCCGACCCCCACGACGACGCCGTCGAAGTCGGTCCCCTCCTTCGCGTAGTAGGCGAGGTTGGTGACGTCGTAGCGCAGCCAGTCGGTCTCGTCGAGGTCGCCCGACCACCCGAGTGCCCAGGTTCCCGCCGTGTTGTCGATGCGCATCGCGAGCGACAGCACCCGCAGGTCGCCGGGCATCTCGGTGCTCATGCCGTACCCGGGCGGCAAGAAGGGCACGTCGCGGTCGCCCTCGACGGTGATGCGGGAGAAGGCGTTCCACTCGTCGTAGAGGTAGGTGCCGTCCTTCTGCTCCTTGCTCCAGAGGATCTTGACGAACGGATCGCCGTTGTTCTGGAGGTAGGCGTTCCCGACCCCGGCGACGAGCAGCAGCACCAGCGCGATCGCCCCGATCCGGACGGTGCCCTGCGCCCCCGCGTCGATGGCGAAGAGCAGCCCGCCGAGCGCGGCGATCGCCCCGATCACGATCACCAGGCTGGGACCGTCGAACGCCTCGAACGCGACCACGAGCGCCAGGCAGCCGAGGCCGGCGCCGATGAGGTCGACCGCGTACAGCCGGTTGACGCGCCGCGGGAACCGGGTGAGCGCCAGGCAGACCACCACGCCGCTGCACACGAACGGCACGGACACCACGAAGCAGCTGAACACCACCGAGAAGATGCCGGCGGCGTTGAACTCGGGGACGAACGGCACCGAGAGCTGCATGACGATCGCGAGGGCGACCGACACCGCGAACGCGATCGAGAAGCGCGCCATCTGGCGCTTCACCTTGTCGGGGGTGAACCACGTGGGGCGCAGGTGGACCACCAGCGCACCCACGGTGAGGCCGAACAGGGCCACCGAGATGGCGACGAAGGCGAAGTGGTACCACATCGTGACGCTGAAGATCCGCGTGAGCACGATCTCGTACATCAGCGTCGACAGCGTGATGACGAACAGGCCGGCGTAGGTCGCCGGGCGTGCGCGCAGCACTTCCGTGCCGTTGGACATGTCCCCTGTGACCCCCACTGAGCTCCGCCGGACGACCAACTGCGATACGGCGACCATTGCTACCGCACGCCCACCGACGGCGCCAGTAGGACCGCGAAGGTTGCACGCGGCGTGCGACCACCGGCCGAGGACCGCCGGATGGCCACCCTGCGTGGCGGGCTAGGGCCTCACACCGAGAGGATCACCGACGACCCGTGGCCGAACAGGCCCTGGTTGACCGTGATGCCCACCCGGGCGCCGTCGACCTGGCGTCCCTCGGCCCGGCCCCGCAGCTGCCAGGCGACCTCGCACACCTGCGCCAGCGCCTGCGCGGGCACTGCCTCGCCGAAGCAGGCCAGGCCCCCCGACGGGTTCACGGGGATGCGGCCGCCGAGGCTCGTGGCGCCCGAGCGCAGCAACCCCTCCGCCCCGCCGGGCCCGCACAGCCCGATGTTCTCGTACCAGTCGAGCTCGAGGGCGGTGGACAGGTCGTAGACCTCGGCGAGCGAGAGGTCGTCGGGGCCGATGCCCGCCTCCTCGTAGGCCGCGTGCGCGATCGAGTCGCGGAACGACCGCTCGGGCGGTGGCATCGCCACCGACGAGTCGGTCGCGATGTCCGGCATGTCGATGACGGTGTTGGGGAAGGTCGGCGTGACCGTGGCGACCGCCCGCAGCCGCACGGGCGAGCCCCCGGCGTGGCGCCGGGCCCACTCGGGCGAGGCCAGCACCACGGCCGCCCCGCCGTCGGAGGTGGCGCAGATGTCGAGCAGGTGTAGCGGGTCGGCCACCACCGGCGACGCGAGCACCTCCTCCACCGTGACCTCCCGGCGGTAACGGGCGTAGGGGTTGGCCAGGCCGTGGCGGGCGTTCTTCACCTTCACGCGGGCGAAGTCCTCCGGCGTGGCGCCGCACAGGTCGATGCGGCGCCGGGCGTACAGCCCGAAGTAGGCGGGGTTGGTCATGCCGAGCAGGCGGAAGCGCAGCCAGTCGGGGTCGTCGCGACGCTCGCCGGCGTTGGGGGCGAGGAAGCCCTTCGGGGTGGTGTCGGCTCCGACGACCAGGGCGACGTCGCACATGCCGGCCAGGATCCGCGTCCGGGCCACGTCGAGCGCCTGAGCACCGGTGGCGCAGGCCGCGTAGGCGGTGGCCACCCGGGCCCCGTTCCACCCGAGCGCCCGCGCGAACGTGGCGCCCGCCACGTAGCCGGCGTAGCCGGTGCGGACGGTCTCGCCGCCCACCACCAGCTGGACGTCGGTCCAGTCGACCCCGGCGTCGTCCAGCGCGGCGCGGGCGGCGTGGATGCCGTAGTCGGTGAAGGGCCGCCCCCACTTGCCCCACGGGTGCATGCCCACCCCGATCACGGCGACGTCACCGGTCACGACGGCTCTCCCTTCGGTCCGGACGTCGCGACGGAACCCGCCGCGCCCGACGGACCCGTGCGAGTGGCCTCGTCCAGCGGCCGCCACCGCCAGGTGACCCGCTCGACCCCGTTGTCGACGAACAGCGGCTCGATCACCAGCTCCACCGGGGCGCCCACGGCCAGGTCGTCGACCCCGTAGCCGTCGGCGACCTGCCCGAGGACCACGATGCCCTCGGCCTCGAGCTCCACGGCGGCCAGCGCGAACGGCTCGTACGGGTCGGTGCGGGGCACGTAGGGCGGCGGGGGCGCGTAGCGGGCGTCGGTGTACGACCACACGCGGCCCCGGCGTGACAGCCGCACCTCGTCGAGCTCGGTGCCGTCGCAGCGGGGGTTGCGGCAGAAGCCGGTCGCGGGCGGGAAGACCACCGTGCCGCACACCCGGCAGCGGGTACCGAGCAGCGCCGGCTCGCCGTCGAGAGTGAACCAGCCCTCGATCGCCGGTCGTGTGTCGCTCATCGTCGCTCGCCCCCCGGGAGGCAGGGTCGTGCGGGCACCGCCGCCGGCGATGTCCGGAGTGTCGGTCCCCGACGGTCCGTGTCCGACGCGGTGCCCGACGCCGTGTCCGACGCCGTGTCTGACG
>JBKHJZ010000207.1:0-5574 GCA_046537875.1 Acidimicrobiia bacterium
GGAGTCCGAGTCCCGCCGCTCACCGGGGCCCGGTTCGACGGCCCGTCCGGACCCGGGCCGACGCCGGCACCGGTGCCCGCTACGTTGAGCGAGCGTGCTGCGGATCTGGGGACGAGATGGGCGCTGGCGCGCGGCCACGGCCGGGGGAGCGACGCCCCGAGAGCCCGGCACACCGCCCAGGGACGCGGCCGACGGTCCGACCGGCGGACCGATGCGCCAGGAGCCCGGTGCGCCGTCCGGAGACGCGGCCGCGCCTGCGTGGCGATCGCTGCTGACGGACGCCGCCGTGCTCCTCGGTCTGGCCGGCGTCGCCGTCACCCAGCCCCTGCTCGAGCTGTTCGGCGACAACCCGACCTTCTTCGTGGCCGGTCACTACCGGACGCCCCAGATCGTGGCGTTCGGTGTGGCAGTGGCCGTCGTGCCTGCACTGGTGGTGTTCGCCGTGAGCGGTCTTCCGCGGCTGGTGGGCCGACGCGCGGCTGCGGTGGCACACGGGCTCGGTGTCGCGCTGCTCGCCGGCGCGTTCGGTCTGGTGGTCTGCCGCACCATCGGCATCGACGGTCTCGTCGCCACGGTGCCGATCACGGTGATCCTGGCCATCGGGGTGGCTCTCGCCGAGTGGCGGTGGCGGCCCGCCCGGCAGTTCCTCGCCTACCTCGCCCTCGGCAACCTGGCGTTCCTCGGCTTCTTCCTGCTGGCCAGCCCCACCGCCGATCTGCTGCGCGCCTCGCCGGTGGATCCCGGTGAGCCGGGCGACGTGCCACCTCTCCGGGGGCCGGTGATCGTCGTGGTGTTCGACGAGTTCCCCGCGACGGCGCTGGTGCGGAGCGACGGGACCATCAACGACCAGCGCTACCCGAACTTCGCCCGCCTGGCCGGGGAGTCCACGTGGTTCCGCAACGCCGCCAGCGAGTCGGCCGACACCTACAGGTCGCTGCCGACGATCCTGACCGGTGTCGCAGCCTCCGACGACGAGGCGCCGACCTACCGTGACCATCCCCGCAACTACTTCACGCTGTTCGGGGACCGGTATCCGGCGAACCCGTACAGCACGTTCTCGGACCTCTGCCCGCCCCACCTGTGCGAGCCGTACCGACCGGCGACGATGCGGCAGATGTTCACCGACGCATCGGTCGTCTACGGGCACCGGGTGCTGCCCGAGCGTCTCCGGCAGGGGCTCCCGCGGGTCGACCGGTCGTGGGGTAGGTTCGGTGACGGTCTCGGCGTCCAGGCCGCGTTCACCGAGAGCGGTGACGTGAACCTCTTGGGCGCGATCGACCAGGTGCCGTCGGGTGACCTCGGCCCGATCGGGCAGCCGGGCGCCTTCCGGCGCGAGGTGGCGAAGCTGGGCCCCGAGCCGTCGGTCAACCTCCTGCACGTCCTGATACCGCACCATCCCTACCGGCGGACCCCCTGGGGTGCCGTGCTGCCCGACAGCTGGAGCTTCGACGACGCGCCGGAGCGCCCGGGTGATCCCGGGTACGAGGCGTACTACCGGGACCTCTACGCCCTCCAGGCGCTCCAGGTCGGCGCCGTCGACCGGTTGCTCGGTGAGATGATCGACCACCTCCGAGCGGTCGGGGCCTGGGACGACGCGCTCGTCGTGGTCACGTCCGACCACGGGCTCGACATCTCCCCACCCGGGGTCGGCCGCGAGCCGACCGACGACAACCAGGACGAGCTGTACCGGATCCCGCTGTTCGTCAAGGCCCCCGGCCAGGTCGCTGGCGAGGTGCGCGACGACCCGGCGTCCACCGTGGATGTGTTGCCCTCGATCGTCGACGTGCTCGGCATCGAGACCGACTGGGAGTTCGACGGGCGCTCGCTCTACGGCGACGCCCCGGGGGCGTTCGACCGGAGGGTCACCTCGGGCGTCGAGGCGGTGGCCGAGGTTGCGGCCCGCCACACCGACCGGTACCCGGGCGACGGGTGGGAGGCGCTCGCTGCCGTCGGCGAGGCTGCCGACCTCGTCGGCACGGATGTCCCGTCCCCTCGTGCGGACCTGCCGGTCACGGTCGGTGAGCCGAGCGACCTCCGCTGGGTGCTCGATCAGCGCGATCTGCTGGACGAGGACCTGTCGGTCACGAACGGTCCGGTGCCGTATCTCCTTCGAGGGCGAGTCGTCGGGACGGACGAGGAGCCTCCGGAGCTCGTCGTGGCGATCAACGGCACCGTGGCCGGCATGGTGGGGGGCTACCGGCCGCACGACGAGGCGTGGGAGTTCAGCGGGGTGATGGCGCCCTACTTCCGCGACGGTCGCAACGAGGTGGTCGCCTACGAGGTGGACCGCTCGGGCGGCGACGTGGTGCTGCATCCGGTCGGCGAGGGGGTCGGCGAGGGGGTCGGCGAGGGGTGACCCGCATCCGGCGGGGTGATCGGTGTGACCGGTGTCCGGCGGGAGCGATCGGCTCCGGGCGGGAGCGATCGGTTCCCGGCGACGACGATGCCGGCCGCTGCGGGAGGTGCACTCTGCGTGACCTATGATCCGCCGGGGTGCCCCTCTTCGAGCTCGACGATGTCTGGTTGACGCTCGAAGGCCGCGACATCCTCCGCGGGGTGTCGTTCACCGTGGACGACCGGGGGATCACGGTGCTCGCCGGTCCCTCCGGGTCGGGGAAGACCACGATCCTGCGGCTCCTGAACCGCCTCGAGGTGCCGACCTCCGGCCAGGTTCGCTTCCGGGGAGACCCGCTCGACCGCCTCGACCCGCTGGCACTACGCCGGCGGGTCGGCATGGTCTTCCAGATGCCGACGACGTTTCCCGGGACCGTGCGCGAGAACCTGCTGGTGGCGGACGCCACGGCCCCGGAGGGCGCACTCGTCGCCGCCTTGGACGCGGCCGGCCTCCCGGTGGCCTTCCTCGACCGGCAGGCCGACGAGCTGTCGGGTGGCGAGGCGCAGCGCATGTGCCTGGCCCGCACGCTGGTGACCGAGCCCGAGGTGCTCCTGATGGACGAGCCCACGTCCGCGCTCGACCGTGAAGCGCGGGACCGGCTCGAGCGCACGGCCACCGAGCTCGCGGCCGGTGGGCGGCCGATGGTGTGGGTGACCCACGATCTCGGCCAGGCCGACCGGGTGGGCGACCGGGTGGTCGTGATCCTCGACGGGCGGGTCGCCGATGCTGCGACCCGGGATCGCTACCTGCGCGGTGTGAGCACGACCGGCGGCGGGGACCGAGCGGCGGGCGACGCCCCGGCGGTGGGCGACGCCCCGGCGGTGGGCGGCGCAGGCGAGGGCGGCGCCCCGGCGGTGGGCGGCGCAGGCGAGGACGGCAGCGGGAGGCCGGCCGACACTCGACGGGAGGAACGCCATGGATGAGGCTGCGATCGGCTGGGGAGGGCTGGCGCTCTCCCTGATCCTCGTCGGTCTGGCCGTGGGGCTGTCGATCTGGCAGGGACTCCGGCTCGAGCGGGAGATGCTCTGGGCCTGCGGGCGCGCGCTGGCCCAGCTCCTGGCGGTCGGTTACGTGCTGATCCTGCTCATCGACGAGGACACCTCGGTCCTCTGGGCGTGGCTCTGGGTGGTGGGGATGGTCGCGTTCGCCGCGATCACCGTGCGGCGCCGAGCCCGCGAGATCCCCGGCCTCACCGGGCTCGCGCTCGCCGCCATCGCCGCCTCGGCGACGATCAGCCTGCTCGTGGTGTTCGGCCTGGGGGTGTACCCCAACGTGGCCAGGGCGGTGGTGCCGATCGCCGGCATGATGATCGGCAACTCGATCGGCGGGGTGGTGGTGGCCGCCCGGCGCATCATCGGCGAGCTCGCCGACCGGCGCCCCGAGGTGGAGGCCCGCCTCGCACTCGGGCAGCCGTGGCAGGAGGCGTCCCGACCGTTCACGCGCACAGCCCTGCGCACGGCGCTCACCACGCAGATCGAGAACACCAAGGCGGTCGGCCTGGTGTTCCTCCCCGGGGCGATGACCGGCCTCATCCTCGCCGGCACCGACCCGGAGGAAGCCGTGCTGGTCCAGGCGGCGCTCATGTACCTCATCCTCGGTTGCGTGGCCACGAACGCGGTCGTCATCGGCCTCGGGCTCACCCGGCGGCTCTTCACCCCGGACCATCGCCTCGTTCGCCTGGTGCGCGAGGCCTGAACCGGTCGCGCGACCGGGAGGCCGCGGACGATGCCCCGGGGGGCCACAGGAGCCGCGGAGGGGCGCCGGTAGCCTGAGCACGTGCCCCTGCGGTTCGTGATCATCGGCGGCGGCCCGGCCGGCAACTCGGCCGCCACCACCGCGGCGCGCCTCGGCGCCCAGGTGACGATGATCGAGCGCGACCTGGTGGGAGGGGCGGCGCACCTGTGGGACTGCATCCCCTCGAAGGCCATGATCGCCACCGCCGACACCATGGGGATGGTCGGCCGCAGCGAGGGCATGGGCCTCGCGGGGACCAGCGCGCAGCTCGACCTCGAGGGCTTGCGCGCCCGCATCAAGGCCATCGAGACCCGGCTCGAGTCGAACATCGTCGACCTGCTCCGCAGCCAGGGTGTCGAGCTGATCGAGGGGAGCGGGCGCCTGGTCGGCCCGCACGAGGTCGTGGTCGACACCGCCAGCGGCACGACGGAGATCGAGGCCGACGCGATCCTCGTGTCCACCGGGAGCCGGCCCCGCATCCCCGACTGGGCCGACGTGGACGGCGAGCGCATCCTCACCACCCGCGACGCCTACCCGCCGCCAGAGATGCCCGAGCACCTGGTGGTGATCGGCTCGGGGGTGACCGGCGTCGAGTTCGTGCACATGTTCTCGTCGCTGGGCAGCGAGGTGACGCTGATCGTCAGCCGCCAGCAGGTGCTGCCCCAGAAGGACCCCGAGGTCGCGGCGGCTCTCGAGGACGAGCTGCTGCAGCGCGGCGTCCACCTGCTGAAGGGCGCCCGGGCGGTCGGCATCGACCGCACCGATGGCGGCGTGGCCGTGCGCTGCTCCGACGGTCGCATCGCCTCGGGGAGCCACGCCCTGCTGGCCATCGGGTCGATCCCCAACAGCGACGGGATCGGCCTCGAGGCGGCGGGTGTGGAGGTCGACGCGCACGGTCACCTGCCGATCAACCACCACTGCGTCACCAACGTCCCGCACGTCTACGCGGCCGGTGACGTCTCCGGGAAGCTGCCGCTCTCGTCGGTGGCCGCGATGCAGGGGCGCAAGATCGCCGAGCACGTGATGGGCCTGCACACGCGGGTGCACCGGCACCTCGACTATGACAAGGCCGCCTCGGCCATCTTCACCCAGCCGGAGATCGCCGACGTGGGCCTGGCCGAGGCGGACGCCTTCGCCGAGGGCCGGAAGCTGCGGGTCACCAAGGTGCCGTTCTCGGCGTCGGCCAAGGCGCTCATCAACAACGAGCCGAAGGGCTTCGTGAAGATCCTCTCGGACCCGGCCACCGGCGTGGTGCTCGGCGGTTCGATCGTCGGCAGGCACGCGGCCGAGCTGGTCTCCGTGCTGGCGGTGGCCGTGACCAACGGCCTGCGGGTCAACGACATCGTCGAGAGCCTGATGGTGCACCCGTCGCTGGCAGAGGCCCTCGCCGAAGCCGCGGAGTGAGCACGCCGCCGCCCTCCCCGGCTCCTCTGGTTCTGGCAGCG
>JBKHJZ010000208.1:0-5560 GCA_046537875.1 Acidimicrobiia bacterium
CGTGCTTGCGGGCGCTCGCCACGATGACGGGATCCACGACGTCAACTTACCTTGACGCGATCCGGCGGCTACACCCCGCCAGCGCGTCAGCGCTCCGGGTTCGCAAGCGGTCCGACCGGCCTTCCCACATTTTTCCCACATGCGGGCCGCGACATCGGTGGTGCAGAGCGCCACGTGGCGCCTCGTGGCTCGCATGTTGCCTGGTGACCGGTGCGTGGGCTCGTTCGGGACGCAGAGGTCGTGGGTTCAAATCCCGCCTCCCCGACCAGAAGCCCAGGTCACAGGGCGTGAGTCCGGGTACACGCCGCCCGGGGTTGGGGCCGTGTTTCGTGCCACGAGCTCGATCCGGCAGCGCGCGTCAACTGCATGGGCGGGTCCCCCTCGAAGCAAGGCCAATGTCCTCGAGTTGACCGGGCTCGGCCCCGACGCGGTCAGAGACGGTGGGCGGCCATGGCGTCGTAGGCGGGCCGGCACTGCTCCACCAGCTCGGCGGCCCCGCCCGCGAGCGGCGGGGGTGATCCGTCCGGGGGCGGGGTGAAGCCCGTGCTGGCCGCAGCGGCCTCGAACCAGCTGCTCCACCGCTCCCAGCCGTCGGGCATGCCCGGCTCCCAGCACAGGGCATCGGGGCGGTGGTCGACGCCGACCGCGGCGCACCAGCGCTCGACCGCGCCGTCGGGCTCACGCCGCAGATCGTCCGTGTCGAGCACCGGGGGCGATGCACCCTCGATCTTGGTGACGAGCTCGAACGCGGCGAGCTGAGCGTCGTAGCCGGCTTCCTCGCGGGTCGCATCGGGCCACACCCGCAGCAACGACGGGACCGCCCACGCCGGATCGCGCACCAGGAACGAGCTCGTGAACCGCTCGAGTACGTCGGGGCGGAGGAGCGGGCCGAGTTGGTAGGCCATCTCCTTCACGAACCGGGGGCGATCGGATCCCAGCACCGCCGCGAGGGTGGCCTCGAAGGTCGCATCGGGCTCGGTCACCGGGAACCGGGTCGACCGCTGCTCGGGTCCGTCGTAGTAGGGGACCGAGAACGGCTCGGTGAGGACGGAGAGGTCGCCGCGCGCCCGGACCATCTTGTCGAAGGCGGTCGAGGCGGTCCGGGGGGTTGCCCAGAGGGCGATCGGGCGCATCGGTCGAGTTTGCCGCGGTGGGCGCCGGTCAGCCGGAGTTGCTCGTGACTTCCAGTCTTGCGTGACCGATTCCGGCGTTTGTCGTACCTGGCACGCTGCCGACCGGGGCCGTCGCGGTTCCCGAGACATGGGGTTCCGCTTGCCCACGGGCGAGGTCATGAGTTCCGGATCCGGAACCTACGACCTCGGGCATCGTCCGGCGGAACCCATGACCTCGGGAAGGCGGCACCACCGGCGCCCACGGGAGAGGCACCACCGGCTCGCCCGGGAGATCAGCCGGCCTTGCGCCAGGTGCCGCATCCGCTGGTCTCGAAGTACCCGCCGCTGATCTCGACGGTCTGCGGGCCGGGTCCGAAGTGGTTGTCGGCGATGTCGAACGTGTCGGAGCTGTTCAGCCGGGCCCAGTAGCAGCCCCCTCCGCCGTCGGCCCGGTACTGGCCGGGCTGGATGTCGGTTCCCACCTCGTAGAGGCCGTCCCCGAACGACGACGCCTCCGCCGCCGCCTCGGCAGCCTCGAGCTCCTCGGTGCGCCGGTCCAGCTCGGCGCTCCGCTCGTCCAATCCTTGCTCCCGCTCGTCCAATCCCTGTTCCCGCTCGTCCAACGCCGAGGCCCGATCCTCCACGTCCTGCGCCTCCGCCTCGAGCTCGGCAAGCTGCGAAGCCAGCTCGGCGTTCTCCTCGTCGAGCTCGTCGTTCGCGGTGCGCTCCTCCTCGAGTCGCTCGCGCACATCGGCGGCACGGCGTTCGGCGGCCTCGACCTCGTCACGGTTGTCCTTCGCCCCGGCGAGGCCGATGGCGACACCGACGACGAGCACGAGCAGCGCCGCGAGGGCGATCATGCTGCCCCGTGCCCAGCGGCGGCGGAGCACCCTGCGAGCCCTGACGACCAGCGTGCCGGGCAGCCCTGGCGATGGCGATTCCGGGGAGTCCGGTGGTGGCTGTGCTGGTGGTGGCGGTGGTACGGGCGGTGTGGGGATCGGTGGTGTGGTGCTCATGGCCGACTCCTGGCGGTGCTGCCGTTCGCGCGTCCGTACGCGGTGCGCGTGACGGTGGCCAGGAATGGCCGGCGGGCTCGTCGACAACGGCCCGGGGCCGTCGCGGTTCCCGAGGCGTGGGGTTCCGCCTGCGTCCGGGCGAGGTCATGAGTTCCGGATCCGGAACCTACGACCTCGGGCATCGTCCGGCGGAACCCATGACCTCGGGAAGGCGGCACCACGGGCGTCCCCGGGCACACTGCATGCCCATGAGCCACCGCCCGCCTGCCGACCGTCCCGTGTTCCTCTACGACGGCGACTGCGCGTTCTGCACGAGCTGCGCACGCGTCATCGAGCGGCGCATCCCCACCAGCGCCACGGTCGTCGCCTGGCAGCACGCCGACCTCGGCGAGCTCGGGGTCGCACAGTCCGACGCCGAGGCGGCGGTGCAGTGGATCCCGGCTCCGGCCGGTGTCCACGGGACGGTGGCCGGCGCCCCACGCACCGTGGCGGCGGGCCCGAAGGCGATCGCCGAGCTCCTGGTCGACGCGGGTGGTCCCTGGCGACCGCTTGGGCGCGTGCTGGCATGGCGCCCGGTCCTGGCGCTGGCCTGGCCCGTCTACCGGTGGGTGTCCCGCAACCGGCACCGCATGCCGGGTGGCACGCCGGCGTGCGCGCTGCCCCAGGACGAGCGCACCCGACTGCGCCCGCCGGTGCGGGGGTAGCTACGATGCGACGACGGTCACAGACCCGCCGCCTGCCGGACCCGCCACCTTCCGGACACGACACCCATGGACACCGCCGCCGTGCCACCCACCCGGGCCCACCATCCCCACGTCTCGATGCCGCTCACCCCGCTCTCGGTGCTGGGAACGCGCCGGCGGACGCTGCTCGCGCTGCTCGTGCTGCTCGCAGCGCTGGCCATCGCAGCAGCCTTCGATCGTGGTGAGCTGCTCCTCACCTGGGACCAGCCCATCCAGCGGTCGGTCGAGTCCAGCCGCACCTCGGTGCTCGACAGCCTGTTCCTCACCTTCTCCCGCCTCGGTTCCACCGTCATCGTGCTCACGCTGGGCGTGCTCGCCAGCCTGGTGACCTGGCGGCGCTGCCGTGCCGTCGGGACCGTGCTGCTGGTGGCCACGTTCAGCCGCCCGGCGTTGGAGTTCATCGTCAAGGCGCTGGTCGACCGCGATCGACCCGACTTCGAACGGATGGTGGCGGGCAACGGGCCGTCGTTCCCCAGCGGGCACGTCATGGCCGCCATCGCCCTCTGGGGCCTGCTCCCGCTGGTGGTGTCGCTCTACACGCACCGGCGCGCCATCTGGTGGGCGTCGGTCGCGGTGGCCGGTGTGCTCATCGCGGGCATCGCCGCGAGCCGGCTCTACCTCGGCGTCCACTGGTTCTCCGACGTGACCGGCGGCTTCGTGGTGGGTGCATTCTTCCTGCTCGGCGTCGAGGCACTGCTCATCCGCCAGCACGCCCGGCATCCGTGCCGGTTGTTCCACCAGCACACGGCCGCACGTCCCCACCGCCAACGGGCCGCCGGAACCGCGTCCACCGGCGGCTGACCGCGCGGGGGTGTCCCGGCCTGCGCCGACGGTTGCTGCGCCCGGCCCCTACTCGGTGCGGCGGAGCAGCACCATGCAGACGTCGTCGTTGGTCGCCCCGTCGGGCAGGCAGGCCGTGCGACCCGCCTGCCACAGATCCCCGAGGGGGATGCCGTCGAAGGCGACGTCCGCCAGCGCGGTGCGGAGCCGTGCGAGACCGTCGGTGATGCTCTCGTCGCGGCGTTCGACCAACCCATCGGTGAACAGCACCAGCGTGTCGCCGGGGTCGAGGTGGGCGTCGTGGAACGGCGTGTAGCCCTCGCCGATGCCGAGCGGTCGGCCGGGCTCGCCCTCGAGGTAGGCGACATCGCCGTGGCGCCGCACGATCAGCGGCGGCAGGTGACCCGCGCGGGCCCACGACAGGCCGCCGCTCGTCGGCTCGTAGAGCGCGAACAGCGCGGTGGCGAACACGCCGGGCAGCAGGTGTCTGGCGAACCGGTGGACGTGACCGAGCACTGCGGTGGCGTCGTGCTCGATGAGCCCGGCCATGAGCGTGGCGCTCCGCAGCTCGCCCATGGCCCTGGTCGCGTCCAGCCCGTGACCGGCGACGTCGCCGATCGTGAGGGCCAACCGGCCCCGGAGGGTGACGAAGCCGTTGTAGAAGTCCCCGCCGACGGGATCGTCGGCGACGGCGAGGTACCGCACGAGCAGCTCCGTGCCGTCCACCTTCGGCAGCTCGCTGGGCAGGAGGCTCTGCTGGAGCCGGTAGATCGTCGATGCGGTCGCGTCGAACGTCGCCTGGACCGCCTGCTGCTCGACCTCGGCGAGCTGCCGCTCGAGCCGCTTGCGCTCGGTGAGGTCGACCACGACGCTCACCCAGCGGTACGGCTCGGGATGGATCATCACACCCCCGATGAGCACGGGTACCCGCGTCCCGTCGGGGCGCACGTACTCCTTCTCCATCACCGGGAACCGCTCGCCGGACTGCAGGACCGCCATGCCTTCGGCATCCCGGGCACGGTGCTCCGGCGGCGTCATCTCCATCCAGTCGAGCCCGCCGTCGAGCTCGTCGCGCGACCTCCCGACCATGGCCAGGAACGTGTCGTTGGCCTCGATGATCCGGTTGCCCTCGCCGGAGATGATCCCGACGATGCCCGACGCGAGCAGTGCGCCGAACTGCTCGCACCGCCCGCAGTGAGGGTGATCGGCGTTCCCGGCCGGGTCCTCCCCCTCATCGGGAGCTTCCCGGCGGGAGGCGAGCGCGTCGTTCCTGGGTCGCGGCAAGGCACCCAGGCTATCCGTCACCGTCGGTGACCACCGGCGCGCACGACCGCGACTGTGACGGGAACCGGCCGGTCCGCCGCCGGCGGTCAGCCGCCGGCGGTTGTGCCCACCAGCCGGGCGCGCGCCGCCCGCACGGCCTCGACCGGGCGGACCCGCTCGAGCGGGAGGAACGCGGCGAGTGCCACCAGGTGCGGCCAGAACGCGATGGTGACGGTGGCGTACACGCCCGCGTGGAAGCCGTAGAGGCAGCCGACGATTCGCCAGCGGGCCCGCTCCGACGCCACCAGCACCAGGGGGCTGCCCAGCTCGAAGGCCAGGATGAACCACTGCATGGCCACCATCGCCCCGGGCACGTCCATCAGCCAGTCGCCGAAGACCGTGCCCCGCCGCATCACCGCCCACGTGAGCGTTGCGCTGTTCAGCCAGGCCAGACCGCCGAACCGGAGCTTGGCGAGCGCCGCCAGGAAGTAGGTGGCGATGACTGCCACCTGCGTGACCCGCAGCGCCCAGCCGGCCCGCTCGCTGCGTGTGGCATCGCCCCACCGGGCGGCGCCGGCGGTCGGCAGCGCGGCCAGGGCCACCAGATAGGCGAACCGGTCGTGGTCGACCTTGCCGTACGACATGG
>JBKHJZ010000041.1:0-21381 GCA_046537875.1 Acidimicrobiia bacterium
TGGTGGGCACGCACGGGTTCACGGCCACCTGAGCCCACGCCCAACTGGGCTCACGGCCACCCTGAGCGAGGCATACGAGCAGGTCGGGGCGGGCAGGTTTCGGTCATGCCACGATCGGTCTGGACCGGGGCGTTGAGCTTCGGGCTGGTCAACGTGCCCGTGAAGCTGTTCGCGGCCACGCAGGACAAGAGCGTGCACTTCCACCAGTTCAAGGCCGGGACCGGCCAGCGCATCCGCTACAAGCGGGTGGCGGAGGGCACCGACGACGAGGTGCCCTACGAGGAGATCGTCAAGGGCTACGAGGTCCGAGACGGCGAGTACGTGATGGTCACCCCCGAGGAGCTCGACTCGGTCGAGCCGGAGCGGTCGCGCACGATCGACCTCGAGAGCTTCGTGGACCTCGACGAGGTCGACCCGATCTACTTCCAGCGCACCTACTACATGGCGCCGGCCGACGAGTCGGCGGCCAAGCCGTTCGAGCTACTCCGCACGGCGATGGGCGAGTCCAACCGGGCGGGCATCGCCCGGTTCGTCATGCGCGAGAAGGAGTACCTGGTGGCGGTCCGGCCGGGCGACGACGTGCTGCTGGTCGAGACCATGCACTTCCCCGACGAGGTGCGCGACCCCCACGACATCGAGGAGGTGGAGCCGCTCGAGGGCGACCTGCACACGGAGCGGCGCGAGCGCGAGATGGCGCAGCAGCTCATCGAGATGCTGGCGACGTCGTGGGAGCCGGAGCGCTACCACGACACCCACCGGGAGCGCGTCCTCGAGCTGATCGAGGCGAAGGACCGGGGGGAGGAGGTGGTCGTCGAGCGCCCGCCCGAGCCGGCGCCGGTGGTCGACCTCATGGCGGCGCTCGAGGAGAGCGTCCGCAGCGGGCGCAGGCGGGACCGCGAGGGCGCCGGCGGCCGGCTCGCCGACCGGTCACGCGAGGAGCTCTACGAGGAGGCCAAGCGGCGCGACATCCCGGGACGGTCGAGGATGTCCAAGCGCGAGCTGATCGACGCCCTGCGCGCCGCCTCCTGACCGGGCGCTCAGCCCGAGAGCGCCGCGGCGGCGGCGTGCGCCGCGTGCGCATCGGCCTCGCTGACGTCCGGGCGCGCCGCGAACGCCCGCAGCTCCTCCCGGAGGGCGTGCGCGGCGCGGACCCGGTGCGCGTCGTCGAGCGGCAGCGTGCCCTGGAGCTTCGTGCAACCCTCCCGGCCGCCCTCGGCGAAGTACCAGTCCTTGAACCAGCGGCACCCGGCTGCGAGCAGGGCGCGCCCGGCGGGTGTCGCGGCCGGGGGCACGCTGCGCCGCAGGGCG
The DNA here is from genome assembly GCA_046537875.1 of Acidimicrobiia bacterium. Classification (GTDB taxonomy): domain Bacteria; phylum Actinomycetota; class Acidimicrobiia; order Acidimicrobiales; family VFJN01; genus JBKHJZ01. The sequence goes on from JBKHJZ010000041.1 coordinate 1,309, forward strand.
CGCCCGGTCTCGTCGTCCCCGTACGCCACCATCAGCGACGCGCCCGGCCCCAGCTCGCGCGCCACCGCCGGCAGGATCGACGGGTCGGTCACCACCAGGTCGGCCCACGGGCGCAGTCCGGCCGAGGGACGCCCGTGGAACCAGAGCCCGTGCGCGGCCACCGAGTCGCCGTCGGGGCCGGCCAGCACGACCCGCTCCTCTTCGCCGACCCGTCCCGGGCGCCGGTCGAGGACCCGCAGGCGGGCGTCACCCGCCACCGTGCGATGCGCCGGCGAGCGCGGCCTCCACGTCGGGCACCTCGTCGACCGTCGGCTCCCACCGGTCGGCGAGCGCCTCGGCGGCGGCGGGCATGGTGGTGTACTCCATCTCGTCGAGACTGAGCCGGTGCGGCTCGAAGGGGCCGTGCCGGCGGAAGTAGTCCATGGCGGCGTTGGCCTGCTCGCGTGCCCGGTCGAACGAGGGGTCGGCGAACAGGTCACGGGGCCCGATCAGATGGCCCTCGTGGAGCTGGTAGCCGAGCGCCACGACCCGGGGTGGCCCGTCGAACCGGCTCGGGTGCGCGTGCTCGAGCGGGCACGGCATGAACGGCGCGTGGTGCGAGCCCCGCATGCACCCGGCCACCGCGTGCGGGAAGGTGAACGGCTCGAGCACCTCGCCCACCGCGGGGAGGCCCGACTGGGCCCGCACGATCAGCACGGGGTCGTCCTTGCCGACGTAGCGGCCGGCCATCAGCGCGAGCCGCTGCGTCGAGGTGACCGCCGCGACCTCGCCGAGCGTCTTCGACATCACCCGCTTGACGACGTACCGGGAGGGTGCCCCGATGAACAGCAGCAGGTGGTACAGCTCGGCGGGGCAGTCGAAGACGATGCGCTTGTCCTCGAACAGGTCGTGCACCTCGAACAGGAAGCCGGCGTGCATCTTGGGGTCGATCACCAGCCCGATCGTGCTGAACGGGTCGGCGAACATCTTGTACAGCGGCAGGTTCCAGGCACCCGGCTCGGTCTTGTCGGCGAGGAAGCAGATGACCGGCTCGGAGGGTCGCTCCTCGAACTCCACCTCGGCGTAGCCCGGCCCCATGCCCCGGAGGTTGCCGGAGAACGCGTCGGAGAGCAGGTCCTGGCCCGCGCCGTAGAGCCCGAGCTCGCGGGCCACCTGGGTGGTCTGCTGGAACACGTCCCAGGCGAACGCGTGGATCGCCTCGGCCTCGATGCCGCGCTCGTGGGTCATGATCAACGACAGGTCGTCGCCGCAGTACGACACCTGCCCGTCCACCAGCAGGTCGCCCCTCGCCCGGTCGATCGCCGCCCGGCCCGTCTCGATCATCCGGGGGTGCATGGCGGAATGACCCACGTAGCCACCCGTATCGGCCTTGATGATGCTGAGCGTGATCATCCCTGAGCCTCCGTGTCGTGCGCCGATGCGCCTTTCGCCGCCACAGCCGTTTCCACGGAATCCACCCTGCGGAACCGCCGACCGGCCGGGCAAGGGCCGAAGGTCAGGAGTCGTCGAGGGTCACGTGTAGTCGGCTTCGTCGTACTCCTCGAGGCCGAGGAGCCGGCGGATCGTGCTGGCCGGCGTGTTGCCGTCGTGCTCGAGGGCGGCGAGGACGGCGTCGATCAGCGCCTCGGGCGTGGTCGCCCGGGCGGCCTCGCGCCAGGAGGGCTGCGCCAGCTCCGACTCGGCGATCAGCTCGTCCACGTGGGGTTGCACGTCGACCGGCCACGCGGTCGCCCGGAGCTCCTCGATGTGGGCCTCGTTGGCGGCGGCCGTCGCCTCCACACGGGCGCGGACCGTCTCGAGCGGCAGCCCCTCGTTGATCGAGGCCTCCAGGGCCTCGTAGGCGACGTTGTAGGGCTCGACGATGGCCAGGTACCGCTCGGCCGCCTGCTCCCGCGACAGCCGGGCCGGCGCCTCGGTGGTGTCCGCGGCGGTCCCACGCGTGGACGTCGTCGTGTCCCCGGACGACGCAACCCCGGTGCCCGTCCGCGCCTGCTCAGAGCATCCCATTGCGACGGCCAGCACCACGACGCCGGCCGCGATCCGGAACGGACGCATGGATTCTCCTCCCCAGCCCCGCGGCGCCACACTACTCCGCCGGTCGGGCGACGGTGACCGACGGTCAGCCCTCGAACACCCAGCGGGTGGCGCGCGTCGAGAACTCGTCCTCCCGCTCGATGATCCCGAAGGCGCGGTCGGGCTCGAGCTCGACGACCAGGTTCCGGCGAAGGAAGTCGGCGTCGAGCTCCGGGGACACCGGCCGGTACTTGGCGAGGTAGCGCTCGATCCACTGCTCGCGACGGACCTCGCCGTCCACGGGCGCGGCCCGCCCCTCGACCGACAGGCACTCGACGGTGTCCTCGGCCGTCACCACCGCGCGCGCGTTGGCTGCGAGGTTGCGCGCCTTGCGCGCCCGCGGCCCGCAGGAGAACGCGAAGCGGTTCTCGTCCCCGTCCCACACGCCCCACACCGGCAGGGCGTGGGGTCGACCGGCGCCCGACACCGTCACGACCCAGAAGTTCCGGCTGCCGTGCAGCCGTTCGGCGGCCCAGGACCACGGCAGGGGAGACCACGACGGCGTGTCGACGCCGTAGTCGGGCATGTGCGGTCGCTCGGCACGTGGCTCGCTCACGCCGCCGGATCGTACGCCGCGCCCGCCGGTGACCACGCCCCACCGGGCGGATCGCCGCCATCGCACCTTCCGGTCCCGGATCTGGTTGGACAGCAACCATTTCCGCGTCCAGTTGGGCCACCGGGGCCCGGCGGCACGGGCGCCGGCGCCCGACCCCGGGCGCCGCCGCTCAGTCGGCGCCGGCGCTCAGCCGGCGGCGCCGCGGCGGTCCGGCAGGCCGAGGTGGCGTGCGATGCGCTCCCAGTGGTGGTCGCCGTCGCCGAACGCCAGCTCCGTGGCGACCGCGTGGCGGAGGAAGTAGTGCAGGTCGTGCTCGCGGGTGAACCCGATGGCCCCGTGCACCTGGTGGCCCAGCGCGCACACCCGCCGGTACGCCTCGCTCGCCCAGGCCTTGGCCATCGACACCTCCTCGGTGGCATCGAGGCCCTCCGACAGCCGCCAGATCGCCTCGAACGCGATCAGTCGCGACGTCAGCACGTCGACCCCCATGTTGGCGCAGTGGTGCTGCACCGCCTGGAAGGCGCCCACCGGTGTGTCGAACTGCTCCCGCTCGCTGGCGTACTGCACGGTCGCCTCCAGCACCTGCTGGGCGCCACCCACCATCTCGGCGCACGTGGCGGCCGCGCCGTGGGCGGCGACCGCGGCCACGACCGCCGCACCACCCAGCTCGTCGCCGAGCACGTCGCCGGCCGGCAGCCGGACGCCGTCGAGCTCCACCCGCTGCTCGTGACCGGGGTGCACCGTGCGGAGCGGCCGGGTCGACAACCCGGGCGCGCTCCCGTCGACGAGGAACGCGGTCAGGTCGCGGGGGCCGCCGCCCGCCTGCTGCGCCACCACCACCAGCTCGTCGGCCACGTGCGCGTAGGGCACGAACATGGCGGTGCCGTCCAGGACGAAGCCGTCACCGTCGCGGCGCGCCGTCACGTCGGAGCCGGACGGGTCCCAGCCCGAGCCGGGCGCCGCCCGCGCGTAGCTCATGATCCTCTCGCCCCGGGCGATGGCCCCGAGGCGCGACGCCCGCTGGTCGTCGGTGCCGTGGGCGGCGAGCGCCGTCCCGCACAGCACCACCGTGGGAAGGAACGGGCTCGGCAGCTGGACGCGGCCCATCTGCTCGATGACCAGGCACAGGTCGAGGAACGTGCCGCCCGCGCCGCCGTGCTCCTCGGGGAACGCCAGCCCGGTCCAGCCGAGCTCGGCCATCTCCTTCCAGAGCCCCGGTGAGTAGCCGGTGGCGTCGGCCTCCATCTCGCGCACGTGCGCCATCGGGCAGCGCGCCTCGAGGAACCCGCGCGCGGTGGTGGCGATGAGCTCCTGGTCGTCGGTGAGGGTCAGGTCCACGGATGGTCCACCGGTCGGGCTCAGCGCCGGGGCGGGATCTTGTCGGACCGGACCCACACGCCGGGGCGCTCCTCCCAGAAGAGCTGCACCAGCACACCCCCGGTGAGCTTCGGGTGGATGAACGTGTCGCGCCACGCCGCCCCGTCGGTGGTGCCCTCGTTGCTGTCGAAGGTCTCGATCTGGTGGTGCTCGCAGGCCCGCAGGGCGGCGTCCCAGTCGGCCACCTCGAAGGTCACGTGGTGCACGGCCGGGCCGTTCCGCTCCCAGAAGCGGTCGATGAACGAATCCTCGCCGCGGGGCATGATGATCTCCCAGCAGATGCCCGACCCGGGGATGTTCATCACCAGGTCGGCCATGTCGGGGTGCTCGTCGTCGGGCGTGCGCCACACCTGCACGAACCCGGCGAGGTCCTCGTACCAGCGTGCCAGCACGTCGCGATCGGGGAACGCCTGGCACACGTGGTCGATCTGGACGATGCCGAGCGAGGGCACGTCGGTGCTCCTGGTCCCCGCGGCCGACACCCTGCCGTCGTCGCCGCACATGGTGTGCGCCCCGGGGCCCCGGATGCGGAAGAGGAACCCGGGCCCGTGGTCGGGCGGTGACAGCGACGCCTCGATCCACTGGCCGGGTGTCCCCGCCGTCGGCTTGATGCCACGCTGCTCGAGCTCGGCAGCCACCGCCCCGATGTCGGGGACCTCGAGCGCCACGTGGTGCAGCCCGGGCCGGCCGCCCTTGGCGTCGAGGAACGCCCGGAACGGCGAATCGTCGCTGGTCGGCGCCAGCACCTCCCAGTGGTGGCCCCAGCTCCCGGGGATCGCCAGGCGGGCGCCCGAGCAGCCCTCGGCGTCGTGGTCCCACGTCTGGATCCGCCGGAAGCCGAACAGGCCCTCCAGCAGGGTCAGCTGCGGGTCGAGCTCGGGGACGACCTGGCTGACGTGGTCGATCCGGTAGATCTCCATCTTCCCTCCGTTCGTCTCCGTCCCGTGGCCGTCCCGGCTCAGCCGACGTGCGGCTCGATCCAGTCGTAGCCGGCGTTCACCAGCTCCTTGACGAGCCGCAGGTTGTAGCGGTTCATCGCCCCGATGCGGGTGGCGAGCTCGGTGACGTGCTTGTCGAACTCGTCGGCCGGGTACACCTCGTTGACCAGCCCCAGCTCGTGGCCCCGCCGCCCGTCGACGGTGCTGCCGGTGAACAGCAGCTGCTTGGCACGGGCCTTGCCGATGCGCTCGGGCAGCCGCTTGACACCACCCCAGCCGGGTGCGCTGCCCCCGTAGGTCGGCTGGTCGGGATCGCCGTCCTCGGTCATCTTCGGCCGGTACGGCGGGTCGGCCGACAGGGTGATCTCCACCAGCCCCATGTTCGACGCCTCGGAGGCGACGATGAAGTCGGCCGCGAGCGCGAACTCGAGGCCACCGCCGACCGCGTGCCCGTGGACGGCCGCGATCACCGGCACCTCCATGCGCTCCATCATCGCGAAGGTCCGCTCGCCCAGCCGGCCCTGCTCGACACGCTCGGCGTCGGTGAGCTCCTCGGACCACTTGAGGTCCATGCCCGCGCAGAACGCCCGGCCGCTGCCCCGGATGACCACCACGCGCACGTCGGGGCGGCCGCCGAGGTCGTCGAAGGCCTGACGCAGCTCCTGCATCATCTGCGGGTTCAGCGCGTTGAGCTTGTCGGGCCGGTTCAGGGTCAACCAGGCGACGTTGTCCTCGATCCTCACGTCGAGGGTCTCGTACGGCATGTTCCGTCCTTTCGCAGCGGTGTCGGTCGTCTTGGTTCGGATGTCGGGAGTCAGGGGACGGTGAGCCCGGGGATCGTGAGCTCGAGGGCGGTGAGCTCGGGGGCGCTGAGCGCCGGGACGGATCCGGTGACCGTCACTGCCTCGGCAGCCCCAGCCCTCGGGTGGCGATGACGTTGCGCTGGATCTCCGAGGTGCCCGCGAGGAACGTGGCGGCGACCGCGTCGAAGCCCAGGTGCGCGAACGCCGCCCCGAGGGGTGCGCCCTGCCGCTGCCACAGCGAGCTGTACGGCCCGAACGCCTTGGCCCCGGTCCGGGCGAGCCGCTGGTGCAGCTCCGCGCTGAACAGCTGGTTGATCGACGCCTCGTACTCGGGGACGGCCCCGCTCGCCTGCTTCGACACGGTGTACCGGGCCAGGTTGGCGAGCACCCGGATCTCGGTGTGCCGGCGGGCGATCTCGTGGCGCAGCGAGTCTCCCCAGTCGGTGCGCAGGAACCCGGCGCCCTCGTCGCTCCGGACGAACCCGATCAGCTCGCCCAGGGCCTGCTCGTACTTGATGGTGGCGCCGATGCCGGCGCGCTCGTGCGTCAGCGTGGTCATCGCCGCGTACCAGCCCCGGTTCTCCTCGCCGACCCGGTTCTCGACCGGCACGCGGACGTCCTCGAGGAAGATCTCGGCGAACGGCGCGGCCCCGCGGATGTCCTCGATCGGGCGGACGGTCACCCCAGGCGTGGCGGTGTCGATCAGCAGCAGGGTGATCCCCCGGTGCTTGCGGGCGTCCGGGTCGGTCCGCACCAGCACGAACAGCCAGTCGGCGTGCTGGGCGAGCGACGTCCACACCTTCTGCCCGCTGACCACGTAGGCGTCGCCGTCGCGCACCGCCCGGGTCTGCAGCGAGGCGAGGTCGGATCCGGCGCCGGGCTCGGAGAAGCCCTGCGCCCACGTGCGCTCGCCACGGGCGATGGGCGGCAGGTGCTCCGCCTTCTGGCGGTCGGTCCCGTGCTCGAGCAGGGTCGGGCCGAGCAGGAACACGCCGATGCCGTTCACGGTCGGCACCCGCGCCCGCATCATCTCCTCGTGGAGGATGAGCTCCTCGACCGGGCCGAGCCCCGCACCGCCGTACTCGCCGGGCCAGTGGGGCGCCACCCAGCCGCGCTCGGCGAGCGCCCCGGCCCACGCGCTCGCCGCCTCCCGCCGGGACGGGTCGCCCGAGCGGACGTCGACCGCCCAGTTGTAGCCCCACACGTCCTCGGGCTCGAGGCTCTGCTCGGCCTCGCTGTCGGGCACGTAGTCCGCAGGGAACCGGTCGCGGATGAACGCGCGCACCTCGGCGCGAAAAGCGGCCTGCTCGGGGGTGTCCTTCCAGTCCATGTCGTGCGCGCTACCCCTCCGCACCCGTGTCGTGCGCCTCGCGGCCCCCGACGCGCCGGCCCTCGCGGTCCCAGGTCGTCGCGGTGATCCCGTGGTCCCCGGCCTCCCGCAGCCGGTGCTTGGCCACCTTGTCGGTTGGCGTCCGCGGCAGCTCGTCGACCAGCTCGATGTAGCGGGGCACCATGAAGGCCGGCAGCTTCTCCTGGCAGTAGTCGGCCAGGGCGGGCTCGTCGAGGTCGGCCCCGGGCCGGGGGACCACGACGACCTTGACCTCCTCCTCCTCCAGCTCCGACCGCACGCCGATGGCCGCGCACTCGAGCACCGACGGGTGCAGGTTCACCTCGCACTCCAGGTCGAACGTGGAGATGTTCTCGCCGCGACGGCGGATGGCGTCCTTCAGCCGGTCGACGAAGTAGTAGTAGCCGTCGCCGTCGACGTAGGCGCGGTCGCCCGTGTGGAACCAGAGGTTGCGGAAGCACTCGGCCGTGGCGTCGTCGCGCCCGTAGTACCCCGTGCTGATCACGAACGGCTGCTTCGGCCGCAGCACCAGCTCGCCGGCCTCGCCGGGCCCGAGCTCGCGGTCGTGCTCGTCGACGACCGCCACGTCGAAGCGCTCGCCGTGCGCCTGCCCCATCGAGCCGGTGCGCCACTCGCCGTACGGGCTGGCGGTGCCGATCCCCGCCTCGGTGCTCGTGTAGGTCTCCACGGTGTGGGCCCCGAAGCGCTCGAAGAACGCGGCGTCGAGCGACGACTTGCCCATGTAGAAGGTCTCGAGCGGGTTGTCGCGGTCGTCGTCGCGCGGCGGCTGGTTGAGGAGGATCGGGATCATCGAGAACACGCCCATCGCGGTCTGGGCGTCGAACCGGCGGACGTCGTCCCAGAAGCGTGAGGCGCTGAAGCGCTCGACGATCGCGATGCTCGCCCCGGACACGAGCGCCGCCATCATCCCGTCCCACAGCCCGGCCGCGTGGAACAGCGGCAGGGGACAGTAGATCGTGCGGCTGCCACCGCTGACGAAGCGCAGCGAGTCGATCGCGCAGACGAGCGGCAGGGCGTGCGGCACCATCGCGCCTTTGCTCGGCCCGGTGGTGCCCGAGGTGTACATGATCGCCTGGAGGTCCGAGAAGGCGATGTCGACCTTCGGTGCCTCGTCCCCGTGCACGAGCAGGTCGGTGTAGCGGACCGCCGGGCAGCCCAGGTGCTCGAGCGGTGCGCTCTCCGACCCGTCGGTGTGGACCACCGCCAGCCCCAGGCCCGGCACCTCGCCGGTCACCCCCGCCACGTGCTCCACGTACCGGCCGTCCACCACGATGGCGCTGGCGTCTGAGGTCTCGAGCACGTGCCGGAGGAGCCGCCCCGTGTACGCCGTGTTGATCGGCACCGCGACGGCCCCGAGCCGGGCGAGCGCGAACACCACGTGGACGAGCTCGGCGGAGTTCGGCAGCATGACCGCCACGTGGTCGCCGCGGTCGACGCCGTGGGCGGCCAGGCCCTGGGCCACGCGGTTGGCCGCTGCGTCGACCTCGCGGTAGGTCAGCTCGCCGCCGGGCAACTTGAGGAACGTCTCGGCACCGTGCGTCCTGGCGCGCTCCGCCAGCACGTTGCCGAGCACCAGGTTGTCGAGGTCCGGCTCCAGCATCCTGCGCCAATCGTGGACAGCGAGGCGCCCCCTTTGTGCACGGCGGGCGCGCGCGATGTCAAACCGCACCCCTCGGCGTGACAGGTGCCGTCGCCCGCCGCGGTCACGTCGACGGGTCCCGGGGGCCGCCGACCTCCAGCACCGCCTCGACCGGCAGCTCGGCCGGGGGCAGGCACGCGCTGTCGCTGCACCCCTGGTACCTGACCCGACCGGAGATCGTCCGCAGACCGGGCGTCGCGCCGGTCCCGACCTCGACGGGCACGGCGATCTCGATCGTGCCCCGGTACACATCCAGCACCGCGGGGGTCCAGTCGAAGCTCTGAGGCTCGCCGTCCGGGTAGACCGGTGCGCCGAGCGCCAGATCGCTCGCCTCGTCGAGGCGGAGCGTGGTGGGGACCAGGAACGGATCGCCGGGCCTGTTCGACTGGACGTGGTAGCCGTCCGGGATGTCGACCGTGACGACGATCCGCCCGTGCCCGCCGGGTGGCAGGTCCGCTGGCTCCACCCGTGCCGCCGGTGACGGCCACGGCGTGAGATACGTCGGGGCGCTCACGGCCCGGTCCCCAGGAGTTGATCGAGGAACGCCCGGACATGGGTCGCCTTCGCATCGAAGCGCTCCATGTTCAGGAAGTCCCGGTAGACGACCACACCAGTCTCGTCCAGCACGAAGTGCGCGTTGATGATCGCGACCTCGGGCGGGAGGCCCTCCTTGCGCGGCGCGAACCGCTCGGACACCGCGCCGTCCTCGTCGACGAGCACCGGGAAGGTCCACCCGTGGTGCTCCCGGAACGAGGTGGCGAGGGCGGTGCCCTCCTTCACCTGGATCGCGAGCACCTGGAGCCCCTGCTCGCGGTAGCGGCCCCAGATCTCCTGCTCGAGGAACGGGGCCTCGGCGCTGCAGTACGGGCACCACGTGGTGGTGAAGAAGATCAGCACCGGTCGACCCCGGTGGTCGGAGAGGCGAACCGCCTCCCCCGAGGTGGCCGGGAGCTCGAAGTCCGGAACGGGTTCACCGACCTCGAAGGAGCCCTCGACTCCGACGGTGTTCTGGAGCTGCGTCATGACATCTCCCTTCTGGGCCGCCCGTAGCGGCCATCGACGGCACCCGTTGTGCCGACTGTGGCCCACCCTGCGCCGGCCGGGCCGGGAAGTCCTTGCGGCGACGTGGGGACTCGCTGGGGAGCAGATCGCGGCCGAGGTCAGGAAACCACCACATCTCCGCCACGACTTCCCGGCGCGTCACGCGGATGGTGGGGACCGACGACGGCACACCGGGTGCCTCGCCGACCCGCTCAGCAGCGGCAACGAGGAGGAGACATGACCACCAACCCCACCACCCCCGCCGGCACCACCGTCGATCCCGAGGCCCTCCGAGCCGAGGTGCAGGTCAAGTACGCCGAGGTCGCCACGAACCCGGCCGGTCAGTACCACTTCCACACCGGCCGGCCCCTCGCCGAGCGGCTGGGGTACCCGGCGGACATCCTGGCGGCGCTGCCCGACGAGGCCGTGGCGAGCTTCGCAGGGGTCGACAACCCCTTCGCCGCGGGGCCCGTGCCCCAGGGCAGCCGGGTGGTCGATCTCGGCTCGGGCGGCGGCTTCGACTGCTTCGTCGCCGCGCAGATCGTCGGGCCGGACGGCGAGGTCGTCGGGGTCGACATGACGCCCAGCATGGTCGAGCGCGCCCGGCGGGCGGCCCGCACCATCGGTGCCGGCAACGTCACGTTCCGGCAAGGCATCCTGGAGAACCTGCCCGTGGACGACGGCTGGGCCGACGTGGTGATCAGCAACGGCGTCCTCAACCTCGTGGCCGACAAGGCGCGCGTGCTCGCCGAGGCCCACCGGGTGCTGCGACCGGGCGGCGTGCTGCAGGTCGCCGACATCGCGATCGGCAACCCGGTGCCCGAGGCCGCCAAGTGCGACATCGAGCTGTGGACCGACTGCATCGCCGGCGGACAGTCGGTCGACGAGTGGTGCGAGCTCATCGCAGGGGCCGGCTTCCGTGGCATCGCGGTGGGCCTGCCGACCGACACGTTCGAAGGTGCCCCGGGCGAGGGCAACGCCCGGAACTTCGAGGTGTTCGCCCACACCTTCCGGGCCCGCAAGGCGTGACGCGGGCGGGTCAGCGCCCGGTTGGCTCGCCGAGGGCGCGATCGAGCGCGGCGATCGCGACCTCGGCGGCCTCGGGCGGCCGCCAGCAGGCGCCCTGGGCTGCGAGCTCGTCGAACCGCTCGCGGCCCAGGGCCCGCTCGAGCTCGTCCTGGAGCATGGCGCGCAGCACCTCGGACAGGCCAACGGCGTAGCCCGACGCGGCCCGGGCGCCGAGCAGCCGGCAGGCCGTCCCCACGTCGCCCTGGTCGGCGAGCAACCTGGCGGCCATCACGGTGTCGGCCGAGATCAGCACCCACATGCTGCGCTCCAGGTACAGCGTGAGCGTCCGCCGGAGGGTGCGCATGGCATCTGCCGCCGGCCGCCCGGGGAGCGTGATCTGGGTGAGGGTGCTCGCCGCCGCGCCGAGGAGCAACCGGTAGTCGTGGCGGATGGAGCTGTCGACCACGGCCTCCAGCAGCTCCGCCGCCCGTCCGGGATCGAGGGTGCACAACCGCAGCCCCGCACTGAGGCAGTCCAGGGCACCGAGGATGCCCCGTTCGGCGTCGGCCGGGCTCACGGCGGTCGACGCGATGTCGGCCTCCTGGCGGACCGCGACGACCATGGCCGAGAAGCCCTCGGCGAAGCCGCGATCGAAGCCCCGGTCGCTGCGGCTCAGCTCGTGCAGCCGGTCGGCGCACCGCATGACCAGGTCGAGGTCGCCCCCGTAGTAGGCGCACCACACCACCGACAGCAGCGTGGCGTGCGACTCGTGACGATCATGGGCCAGCGCGGCCAGCCGCCCGGCGCGCTCCTGCTCACCCCTGTGGGCCACCATGCGCGCCTGCACCGCCAGGGCGTCCGCGGCGACTGCGAGATCGTCGCCGTCTGCGGCGACGGCGGCCTCGGCATCGGCGTGTGCGCACCAGTCCAGCACCTCGTAGGCCTGGAACACGTCCGCGTAGGCCCCCACGGCCCGCACGATGCGGCGGACCGTCCCCACGTCACCGACATCGGCCGCGTAGCCGACCGCGGCGCGCAGGTTGTCCCACGCCGCCTGCATCGCCGCGAGCGCCTCGTCGATCCGCTCGGTCTGGAAATCCGCGTCGAGCTTCTCTGCGAGCGCCGCGTAGTACGTCGCGTGCCGCGCCCGGACGGCCTCGGGGTCGTCGAGGTGGTCCGCCGCGAAGTCGCGGATCGACTCCAGCAGGCGGAACCGGGTGCGGCCCGAGGGCGCCGGCACCACCGCCACCAGCGAGCCGCCGACCAGGCGCCCGAGGGCATCGACGGCATCGAACGGATCGGTGCCGTCCATCGCGACCCGGCGGGCGTCCTCGAGCGTGAACGCCCCCACGAACACGCCGAGCCGCGCCAGCAGCCGCTGGTCCTCCGCCGACAGCCCGTCCCACGACCAGGCGATCGTGCGGCGCAGCGACCGGTGCCGGCCGTCGTCCGCCTCGCCGGCCTCGCCGGCCTCGCCGTGATCGGGGTCGCGGAGGAGCTTGAAGCGATCGGCGAGCAGGTCGAGCATCTCGCCCGGCGAGAGCAGCCGGGCCCGGGCCGCCGCCAGCTCCAGGGCGAGGGGCACGCAGTCCAGGCGGCGGCACAGCTCGGCCAGCGCCGGGTCGTCGCGGTCCACCGCCGCCCCCGCGTCGCCGGCCCTCGCCGCGAAGCACGACACGGCGTCGGAGAGACCCAGCGGCTCCAGCGCGTGCACCGACTCGCCGTCCAGCCCCAGCGGCACCCGACTCGTCGCCACCACCCGCAGCTCCGGGCACGACCCCAGCAACCCACGGGCGAGGTCGGCGGCGGCTCCCAGCACGTGCTCGCAGTTGTCCAGCACGACCAGCGCCCGCCGGCGCTCCAGGAACCGCAGCAGCGACTCCCCCGGGTCGGCGTCGCTCTGCTGTCCCTCCCCCAACGCACCGAGCACCACGTTCGCGATCGACGCGGGATCGCGCGTGGTGGCCAGATCGCACATCCAGGCACCGTCGGGCGCCAGGGCCGCCCGCTCGTCGAGCAACCGGCCGGCAAGGGCCGTCTTGCCCACGCCCCCGGGCCCCGTGATCGTCACCAGGCGATGCCCGGTCAGCCGGCCCGCCAGCTCGGCCACGTCGTCGTCGCGCCCGAACAGCGCCTTGCCCGGAGAGGGCAGCCACGTGGCCGCCGGACCGACCGGCCGCTGGCCGATCGCAGGCCGGCCGACCGGTGGGTGACCGGCCGCTGGGTGACCGCCCGGCGGCTCGCCGGCCGGGGCCGGCTCCTCGGCGGCGGCGCCGCCGGGCTCCTCGACCACGTCGGCGACGAACCGGTACCCGATCCGGTGCGCCGTGCGGATCACCCGCTGGGAGCGCCCGTCGTCGCCCACCGCAGCGCGCGCGTGCTTGATCTGCGAGGTCAGAGCCGCCTCGCCGACGAACCGGTCGCCCCAGATCTCGTCGAGGAGCTCCTCCTTGGACACGACCCGGTCGCGGTTGCGGACGAGGTAGGAGAGCACCGCGAAGGTGCGAGGCTCCAGCACGACGGCCTCGCCATCTCTCCGCAGCTCGACCGTGTCCACGTCCAGGGTGTGGGATCCGAAGTGATAGCGCATCCGCATGGTCCCGCCCGCCGCCGTCATCCGACGACGATAGGGCGCCGGTGGGCCTGTGCACCACGGCCAGGTCATGGCGGGATCCGCCGGTCGTGGCGGGGTCCGCCGGCTCCGCCCGCGGTCAGCCGGGCGCCTCGATCCCCAGGATGATGTCGATCAGCTGGTCGGGTGCGTGCTCCTGGAGGAAGTGGCCCGCGTTCGCGATGGTGGCGTGCGGCCGGCCGCGGGCGCCGGGGACACGCTGCTGGAACAGCGGCTCGAAGAACCGGGTGACGTCCTCGCGGTCGGCGAAGGCGGTGACGAACGGCCGCTCGTAGCGCTCCAGCCCGGCCCACGCCTCCCGCAGCATCGACGCCGGCGGATCGTCGTCGCCGAGCGGCACGATGAGCGGGAACTGGCGGGCGCCCGCCCGGTAGGACTCGTCGGGGAAGGGGGCGTCGTAAGCCGCAGCCTCTCCCGGGCTCAGCCGGTGCCCGGTCTGGTTCAGCGGCGAGTCGCCACCGACCACGTCCGACGGCAGCAGCTCCTCGCGCTCCTGCGACCACTGCAGCCACGTCAGGAACGGCTGGACCGCCTCGGCCGGGACCGTGCCGACGTCGATGTCGGGGTCCGGCAGCGCCGTGTTGGCGGCGACCACCCCGGCGAACAGCTCCGGGCGCCGCCCCACGTGCACCAGGAACGTGAGGCCGCCCCAGTCCTGGCCGAACAGGACGACGTCTCGGAGCCCGGTGGCTTCGAGGAACGCGCCGGTCCAGGCGACGTGGTGCGCGTACGTGTAGTCGGCGCGCTCGGCCGGCTTGTCGGACCGCCCGAAGCCGATGAGGTCGGGCACCACCACCCGCCGGCCGCCATCGACCAGCCCGGGGATCATCTTGCGGTGCAGGTAGCCCCAGGTCGGCTCGCCGTGGACGAGCAGCACCGGTGGGCCGTCCGGCGGGCCCTCGTCGATGTAGTGCATGCGCAGGCCGTCGCCGACCTCCGCGTAGCGCGGCTCGTAGGGCCAGCCCTCGAGGTCCGCGAAGCGATCGTCCGGTGTCCGCAATGCCCGCATGGCGGGGCACTGTACGGCGATGTGCCGCCGCCCGGGGGACGGACCATGCCCGGCCCCGGATGAGGTCGTGTCCGGTCCGGCGCTCAGCTCGGCCGGTCGCGCTCCGGCCTGCGCAGCGACACCGGCGGCCCGATCACCTCGTGCACGAGGAACGCGAGCCGCACCGATCCCGGGGTCGCCAGGGCCCGCCGCAACTGGTCGCGGGTCCGCGGGCGCGGTGGCCGAGCCGGCGGGGCGGGCGCGCGGCGGGGTGCTCTTGCGGGGCCCTCCGGCCGCCCGGCGTCGGTCACGACCCCTGCTCGCCCTCGTCGGCGAGCGACCCCCGCATCCGGGTGTCGGCCTGCACGTTCTCCATGCGGAAGTGGTCCATCACGCCGAGGTTCCCGGTGCGCAGGGCCTCGGCGAGCGCCCGCGGCACGTCCGCCTCGGCCTCGACCACCCGGGCACGCATCTCCTGCTCCTCGGCGACCGCCATGGCCCGCCGCTGCTCGGCCTTGGCCTGGGCGATGTTCTTGTCGGCCTCGGCCTGGGCGGTCTGCAGCTCGGCGCCGACGTTGCGCCCGATGTCGACGTCGGCGATGTCGATGGACAGGATCTCGAACGCGGTCCCCGCGTCGAGCCCGCGCTCGAGCACCCGCGTGGAGATGGCATCGGGGTTCTCGAGCACCCACTCGTGGGAGTCGGCCGAGCCGATGCCCGAGACGGTCCCCTCGCCCACCCGGGCGATCACGGTCTCCTCGCCGGCACCGCCGACCAGCCGCTCGATGTTCGCCCGCACCGTCACGCGGGCCACCGCCACCACCTGGATCCCGTTCTTGGCCACCGCCGCCACCCGCGGCGTGTCGATGACCTTGGGGTTGACGCTCATCTGCACCGCCTGCAGCACGTCGCGGCCGGCGAGGTCGATCGCCGTGGCCCGCTTCCACGGCAGGTCGATGTTGGCGCGGTCGGCGGAGATGAGCGCGGTGACGACCCGGTTGACGCTGCCGCCCGCCAGGTAGTGGGCCTCCATCTGCGAGATGTCGAGGTCGATCTCGGCCTTGGTGGCGCTGATCAGCGGGCGGATGATCGCGGCGGGGACCACCTTGCGCAGCCGCATGCCGACAAGGGTGCCGATCCGCACGTGGACGCCCGAGAAGATCGCCGTGATCCACAGCCCGACCGGCACGAAGTACAGGACGATCGCCGCGAGGACGGCGACGGCCGCGACGATCACCAGGATGACGATTGCAGTGGTCTCCATGAAGTTTCCCCCTCCCCGGCGACCGTAACCTACGGCAGGCTACGGCCGCGCCCGCCGCACGACCCTGCGGTAGCGGTCGTCGCGGATGACCTCGATCCGCTCGCCGCGACGCACGTAGTCGCCCTCGGTCACGACGTCGACCCGCTCGCCCTCGATGTCTGCCACCCCGGACGGCCGCAGGTCGCTCAGCGCGGTGCCCGTCGCCCCCCGCAGCGAGCGCTCGCCGCCGCCGACCGGCAGCGGCTCCCCCGCCTCACCCGCCCGCTCGGCGTCCTCCGCCCCGGCACCCTCGGCTGCGGGTTCCCGCTCGGCGGAGGCGCGGTCGGACGGCAGCCGGCCGGTGGCGCCGAACCACCGCAACCAGCCGCCCGAGGCGCGGGCCGTCACCGGCTCGCCCGAGCCGAGGCGGGCGCGGAGCACCAACCCGTCGCGGGACGACCGGCGGGTCACCAGCGCGACCACCGCGAACAGCCCGACCACGATCGCCACGAACGTCGCCCCCACCGTGACCCCCGCGCGCAGCAGGTCGTCGTTCGTCACGAAGTCGAAGTCGCGGTTGATCATGGCGAGGAAGGCGCCGCCGAGGAGGGCCATCAGCCCGAGGATCCCGGGCACGCCGAAGCCGGGGACCACGAGCACCTCCACGGCGATGAGGGCCAACCCCAGCACCACCAGCGCGGCGTCCTCCCACCCGGACAGCCCGGCGAGCATGTGCCCCCAGAAGAACAGGGCGAGCAGACCGAGGCCGGCCAGCACGCCGACCCCCACGCCGCCGCTCAGCACGTCGCCGACCAGCGCCAGCATCCCGAGCGTCAGCAGCAGCGACGCCACCACCGGGCTGGTGAGGACCCGCACCAGCCGTTCCGCCAGGCTCGGGCTGGTCTCGACCTGCCGGCGGTCGCCGAGCCCCAGGTCGTCGAGCAGGGCGTCCCGGCCGGCGACCGAGCTCTCGGCGTAGCCCACATCGAGCGCCTCCGACGTGGTGAGGGTCAGCAGGTCGCCCTGCTCGACCAGGCCCTCGACCTCGACGTCCGGGTCGACCATCGCCGCGGCGATCTGCGGGTCGCGGCCCCGCTCCTCTGCGGTCGCCGCGAACGTCGACCGCACGGCGGAGACCGTCTTCTCGTCGGCGACCTCACCCGTGCCGCCCTCCACCGGCGTGGCGGCGCCCATCACCGCCCCGGGCGTCATGTGGATCTCGGCACACGAGATGGCCACCAGGGCGCCGGCGGAGAAGGCGGTCGAGTCGACCAGCGCCACCGTGCGGACGGGGCTGTCCAGCAGTGCGTCGCGCATCTGCAGCACTGCATCGAGGCGGCCGCCGGGCGTGTCGATCTCGACCAGCACCGCCGACGCGCCGGCATCCTCTGCCTCGCCCAGCACACGCTCGACATACGGCGCGAGCCCGAGGTCGATCGTCCCGCTGACCTCGATGACGTAGACGGGCCCCTCGTCGGCCTGGGCGCCCCCGGGCGTGGGCCGCCCACCGAGCAGGACGAGCGGCAGCAGGAGCCCGAGCACCAGCCACCGGAGCGTGCGCAACCGCCTCCGTACCCCGACCGCGGCGCCACTCTCCACCACCGAGAGGGTAGGGCCTTCCGCCGTGCCGGCGGCCCGGTGCGCCGGCCCGGGGCGGTGGGCAGCCGCCGGGCGCATCACGACGTCGTGCCCGGCGCTGTCGTGACCAGGCTTCGCCGACTACATGGCCGCGGCACTCTGCCGAGCGCCCGGGAGAGTCAGGGAAGCTCCACCTCGAGATGCCGGCCGACGGCTGCGGCGAGCGCCACGAGGTCGTCTCGGTCAGAGCTCACGACGAGGTCGTGCCGGCGGAGCGCTGTCTCGACGACGCAGCCATCGACGACGTCGGTCGTCCCTGCCCTGCCGAGCATCTCGCCTGTCGAGCGAGCGTGCCGGTCGTCCAACTCCTCGACATCACATCCCTTGAGGAGACGAGCCAGCCGTGCTTGCCGGCCACCACGCCACGCCTGGGCGACGACCGGCGCCGGCGCACGCGGGACGACTCGCCGGACCAGGAGAGCTCGGTGACGCGCCCAGATGCGGCGCTCACCCCGCTCAGCCGCGACCAGGGCACCCGTGTCGTAGGTGACGCCCATCACGCACTCCGACGTGCGGGGGAGCCCGAGCGGGCCGACCTCTCGACCGCCCGGTCGGCCCATGCGTCGGCCTCGGCGAGCTCGTCCGCAGTGAACTCACCCTCCTCACGCTCGTAGTCGGCAACGGCTGCGAGCCCAGCCCGTACCGTGAGCTCGTTCCGGGCAGCGTCGGCGATCCATCCGCTGTAGGTGGTCCCCGCCGCCGACGCCGCGGCGGCGACGGCACGGTCGAGGTCGGGTGGCAGGGAGATCGACCGCTTCTTCCTGGCTGGCACGCCAGCGAGTGTACTACGGCGGTAGGACAGAACGGCCGGGAGCGCACGTGCCTGTCCGATTCCTTCACTGCGACCGGGCCGGCACGCCGATGGTGGTGGTCACGGCGACCACGCTGGGGGTCCTGGGGGTAGAGCTGAACCCGAAGCGGACGGGAGGCCAGACGTCGGCGAGGTGGCCCAGATCATGGCCACCGAGCGTGGCGTGAACCGAGGTCAGGCGGTGCTGATCGGTGGCGCCGTACCACTCCTGGCGCCCCTTGCCGGCCGTCCCGCGGGTCCGGACGCCGCCCGTCGCGACGCGAGCCACGGGGTCGATGAGGGTGGACCACCAGCGCGAGCGGGCCACGGGCGGCGGAACCGCGCGCAAGGCCCAGCCGATCGCCGTCCGGGACCCGGTCACCACGTCGACCGACAGATCGCCGGCTTCGACACGGAGGCCGGCGGCCGAGCGCTCCGCGGTGACCGGCACGATCAGAACACGGTCGAACGAGTAGGTCGCCGCGATGAAGTCTGCGATCGACGCGGTCGGCGCCAGCAGGGTGCGAGTGCCATCCGGAGACTCCTGCATCACGTCGGCGAACCGGCCGAACGACGAGTCGGTCCAGCGGCCGATGACGACGCGGTGGCCCGAGGTCGTGCCGAACCCGCAGATCTCCCCCCGGAACCTCCGGAACCTCTGAGCACCCACCAGTTATCGGTAGCACGGGGGCTCGGCACACCGACACCGGCTCGGCGGCGTCGGGGGCGCCGGGGCACCGGGACCGGCGTGCCGTGCCGGCTGGGCGGGGGTTGGAGGCGATGTGGGCACCGACCATGCAAGGGGCCGCCGCGATGCCGCCGGGAACGGTCGACGTCTGTCGACGGCGAGTGGTCGTTCGCATAGACGCTGGGGCATCGTCCCCGAGGGAGTCGTCAGACCACGCTGTCGAGCACCGCCTGCCAGTCAGCGACTGCATTCCACTCGTCGTCAGACATCGCACGCAGCTCGTCCGCGAGCCGCTCCCGGACCGCGTCCGCCGCCCCGGCATTCTCGAAGACCCGCCTGCCGACGACGACATTCGATCGCCTCAGCTCGAGCGCTACGTCGTCCTTGTAGCTGGAGGGCCAAGATTCCATCAGCAGGTCCAGAACCATGCCGAACCATGACGGCCGTTCGTCGCCGGCGGCAACCTTCAGGATCGTGACGTCCCGCACCGTGACGCCGTTCGGTGTCGCTGCCACCCGCTCAGATTGCCGGATCTCGACGCACGTCGCATGCCCGTCACCCCGGGCGTTTCGATTCGACCCGCAGCTTCGAGAGGTATGGAAAGGTGGCGCCTCGTATCGTCGCGCCGGTCTGACCGGAGGTCCTCCAGATGGCCGAAGTGCTGTTGTTCCACCACGCACAGGGCCGCACCGCAGGCGTGGAGGCGTTCGCTGACGATCTCCGGAGGGCGGGTCATGTCGTCCACGCTCCGGACCTCTTCCACGACCGAACGTTCGACAGCATCGGCGCTGGCGTGGCACATGCGGACGAGATCGGCTTCGCCGAGCTGATCGAGCGGGGTTCGCGTGCCGCCGAGGACCTACCGAACGAGCTGGTGTACGCGGGGTTCTCGCTCGGCGTGCTGCCTGCGCAGAAGCTGGCACAGACGCGTGCCGGCGCGCAGGGAGCGATACTGATCCACTCATGTCTCCGTCCGGCCGAGTTCGGGCACTGGCCCGAGAACGTGCCGGTCCAGGTCCACGCCATGGACGCCGATCCGTACTTCGTCGATGAAGGCGATCTCGGGGCCGCACGTGCGCTCGTCGACGCCGTGGCGAATGCCCAGCTGTTCCTGTATCCGGGCAGGGATCATCTCTTCGCCGATCCGAGCCTGCGATCGCATGATGCCGAGGCCGCCGCCTTGCTCCAGCAGAGAGTGCTCGAGTTTCTTGCAGCTCGCTGATGGCACCCGATCGGCAGGGACGGGACGAGCTGAACTTCTCGGACTGGGCCGACGACGCCGACGAGGCC
>JBKHJZ010000209.1:0-5491 GCA_046537875.1 Acidimicrobiia bacterium
CGGTGAGGGCTCCGACGACCTCACGCTCCAACCAGAGCATGAGGGGTGAGCCTAGGGGAGCGGGGGAGGGCGGTGCGATGCGCGGCGGGGTCCGTGCGGTCCCGTCGCCGGGGCCGCGCGTGCAGCGCGCGCTCTCAGTCGGTTCCGGGCGCCGCCCGCCCCGCGTCGGGGTCCCGCGACGCCGTGTCGTGCGGCCACAGGCGGCGGGCCACGGCGACCGGTACCCCCCGCCGTCCCACCATCGCCCGCCACACGCTGCGATAGCCGGGCAGGACGCCAGAGACCACCAGCAGGTGGCCGATCACCAGAGCGCTGAGCACGTAGGTCGCCGCCCGGTGCACGCGCACCAGCGTGGCGAACGTGGGGCCGCCGGACAGCGTGGTCAGCGCGATCCCACTGCCGATCAGGGTTCCGAGACTGGCGACGAATGCCACGTTGGCCAGCCGCTGGCCCGGATCGAAGCGTCCCCGGTGGCCGCCGAACCGGCCCGTCAGCGCCCCGACCGGCCAGCGCAGGAACCACCGTGCGTCGCCGCGGTCGAGCCGGGCGGTCTCGCGGGCGAAGGTCCACGCGGCTCGCACGCCCAGGGTGATCCCCGCGGCCGCAACGGCCGCCAGCACCCAGCCGGCCGTCCGATGGATCTCGGTGTCCGGGCTGTCGAGCACCTCGGCCAGCACGCTGGGCCGGCCTTCGCGGCCCGTGCGCAGCCACCAGCCGGTGGCCAGCAGCACCCCGGTGGCCACCGCGTTGGTCCAGTGGAACCAGCGGGTGGCGGCGTTGTTGCGGACGACGCCGGCCCGGGGGTCCCGTGCCCCGCTGCCGCGCTCGTCCAGAGTCCGGCGCCGGCGGCCGGCGGGCGAGGCGGGGCGGGCGAGGCGGCCCCGGGAGCTCCGCCTCCACCCGTCCCGGCTGTCAGTACCCGTAGTCGTTGCCGGCGTCGGTGTCGGTCGCATCCGTCCCGGCATCCGAGCCGCCCGCGCCGCCGCCACCCACCATGACCGTCACCTCGTCGCTCGCGGAGGTGAGGCTGTGGTCGGCGTTGGCGATCACAGCCTCGATGGTGTGCGCCCCCTCGCCGAGCTTGCGGTCCACGCTGTGCGCCTCCTCGAAGACCAGGTCGTACTCGCCGTCGTCGGTGTTGCCGTCGTAGTACACGTGCACGTGGTGGCGACCGGTGTCGGGTTCGCCGAGCGGCACGCTGGCGTCCATCTCGAGATCGAACGGCGTGCTCACCTCCGATCCGTCGCCGGGAGCCTCGATCGTGATCGTCAGGTCGTCGCCGGACCCGCCGCCAGCTCCGGCGGTGGCCGCATCCTCGCCGTCGTCGCCGCACGCCGTGGCGAGGAGGAGCATCGAGGCGCCGACGGCCAGTCCGGCCGGTGCCATCCGGCGGTGACGCCGCGGCGATCGGGTCCTATGAGCTGTCGCGATCGTCATGCCCCTCCTACTGCCGGGCGGGCCGAGCGGATCTGTCGGGGTTGCCACAGGGGCCGGCGTGCCGGTGTGCTGGTGGCCGTGGGCCGAGATCCGGCGTCCCGAGATCCGCTCGGCGACTTTCCCGGTAGGGAGGGCATGTGGGAGGTGCCGGACGAGGCGCTCTTCGCCGGCTTCGCGGCCGGCGATCCCGAGGCCGCGCTCGTGTTCGTGCGCCGGCACGGGCCGAAGGTCTACGGGCTGGCATCGGCCATCGTGCGCGACCCGGCCGAGGCCGAGGACGTGGCCCAGGAGGCCTTCGCGCGGGCCTGGCGGTTCGCTGCGAGCTTCGACGAGCGCCGCGGCTCGGTGGTCGCCTGGCTGCTCGGCATCACCCGCAACGTGGCGCTCGACACGGTGCGCGGCCGGGGCCGCCGCCCCGAGCCGGTGGAGGCCCCGCTGCGGTGGGCCGCCGATCCCACCGACGTCGCCGAGGTGGTGGGGCAACGTCACGACACCGCCCGGGTGATGTCCCTGCTTCACGGCCTCCCCGACGCGCAGCGGGAGGCACTGGTGGGCGTGACGCTGCTCGGCCTCACGACGCGCGAGGTGAGCGAGCGCACGGCCACCCCCCACGGGACCGTGAAGACCCGCGTCCGCCTCGCCCTGCGCAGGCTGCGTGACGAGATGGGAGCCCCGGTCGAATGAGCCAGATGCGCTGCCCGGAGCTGCGGGAGGTCGGCCCCGACATGGCGCTCGGCCTGCTGACGGGCAAGGAGCGGGCCCGCGCCCTGGCACACCTCGAGCGGTGCGAGTCGTGCCGGATCGAGGTCGCGTCGCTGGCGGGTGCAGCCGACGAGCTCCTCCTGGCCGCCCCCGAGGCCAACCCCCCGGCGGGCTTCGACGTCCGGGTGCTCGAGCGGCTCGCCGACGAGCGTGCGAGCGGTGACGCACGCGCTGGTGATCCGGTTGGATCCTCGCGTGCCCGCTGGTTCCGGCGCCCGGCGGCGGTGGCGGGCCTTGCGGTGGCGGCCCTGGCTGCGGCTGTGCTGCTGGTCGGGGGGCTGGTCGTCATGTTCGCCGGTGGCGACGACCCGGCCGTCGCCACCGGCGAGATGGTCACCGGACGCGGCCGGGTCGTGGGCGAGGTGACGGCGTCCGGTGACCCCGCCGTCGTGACGGTCTCGGTCCCCGCCTGGCAGGACATGGTCCTGGAATGGGGCGAGGAGGCCGGCACCTACTCGATCGTGGTGGAGGCGGACGACGGCTCACGCACCCGGCAGCCGATCCTGAGCGACGAGGGCGTGTGGTCGGTGCCGGTGGACGCGGGTGCCGACGACCTGGTCACCGTGTCGGTGCTCGACGACGAGGGGCGCGTCTGGTGCAACGGGCGGCTCTCGACCTGAGCCGGCAGCGGCGGGGTCGGCGCCCCCGAGCGAGCACGCTGGCCGGACCCTAGAGATCGGGCCAGGGGCGTCGCTGGCGGGTGCGCCGGCGATCGGGACCACCCAGCGCCCAGGCGCGGCGCCAGGCGGGGGCGTCGGGGCCGACGAGCGGCGGGGTCGCCCCGGCGTGGGAGCGTCGGCGGGCCGACCACCAGTCGGTGGTGGCCTCGTCGGCCAGCGAGGCGACCGCGCCCTCGATCGCCACCGCGAACCTGCGGGTGTCGAGGTCGCCCGGCTCGAGCGGCGCGCCGAAGGTGACCCGGGCCGTCCCCGGTGAGGGCATCTTTCGGCCCTTCCGGAGGATCCGGCCGGTGCCGTGCACGTGCACGGGCACCACCGGCACGCCGCAGCGCACCGCCAGGTACGCGGCCCCGCCGCGGAAGGGCTGACCCCAGCCGTCCGGGCTGCGGCCGCCCTCGGGGAAGATCAGCATCGACCAGCCGGCGTCGATCAGCCCGGCCGCCCGGTCGGCCGACCGGCGTTGCACCCTCGACCGCTCGATCGGGACCGCGCCGATGACCAGCGCGGACACCGCGCTGGACACGGGTCCGCGGAAGAAGTAGTCGGCCGCGGCTCCCACGAACAGCGCGTGCCGCCATGGCTCGGGGATCGACGTGATCAGCAGCGGGGTGTCGATGTGGCTGTGGTGGTTCGCAGCGAAGATCGCCGGCCCACCCCGGTCGGCCAGCCGGTCCAACCGGTCGAGCCCGCGCCGCTCCGGCCGGGCGAGCGCTGCCACCGCCGGGCGCACCGCGGCCTCCACGAGCGCGGCGCGAGCCAGGCGGGCGGGGTAGCGGCGTGCCCAGTCGGTGTCGAAGTCGGCGCCGTAGCGACGCCGCCGGTCGGGTACCTCGGCGCCGCCCGGCACCGGCGGGGGCGAGAGGGGGAACGGCAGGCGCCCCAGGCGCCGCACCGGCGAGCCAGTCCGGCCGGCCATCACAGCACGTCCGCCATGACGAGCGGCGGGTTGTGGAGGTGGGTGATGGTGGGCTGGCGGCCCACGACGTCCTCGGCCATCTCCAGCGCGTCCTGGAGCGTCGATGCCGGGGTGAAGCCGAGCCGCCGGACCGCGCGCGGCTCACCCCCCACGATGATCACCTTCCCGGTGTGCGCCAGCCCGTGGCAGCCCCAGTACCACATGTAGAAGGGGTGCACACCGTGGTAGGCGTAGCTCGTCCGGTAGAGGTGCCGGTACCACTCGTCCTCGGCGAACTGCTTCTCGTACCGCGCCTCGATCTCGGCCGGATCGGTCGTGTCGGCCAGCACCTGCTCGAAGAAGTCGATGTAGCTCGGGTGGTGCACGGGGTGGAACTCCCACGGCGTGGGGTGGCTCATGATGACCACCCCGCCCTCCCGCACCGGGGGGACCCCCCGGTAGAGGTTGAAGAAGTAGCCGAGCCCCAGGCACATCACCAGGATCGGGTTCATGACCGAGTTCACGTTGTAGGGGCAGATGTAGGGGAGGCCCATCGTGAGGATGTCGGTCTGTCCCTCGAGGGGCACCAGCTGCTGGCGGAAGACGTTCTCGGTCGTCACCTCGTGGACCGGGTCGACCTCGCCGGCCTGGACCGACGTGAGCTCGTAGGGCGACCGCCACGACTGGAAGACCCGGCGGCGCGCCGACTGCGGCATCCGGTCGAGGCCGGCCTTCATCGCCAGGAACGTGGCCCGGTCGCGCACCGTCCACTCCCACTCACGCTTCTGCAGCACCGACAGCGGCCCCGACGTGCCGAACGCGTCGTTGTTGAGGGTGGTCTCGATCTGGAAGATCCGCACGCCCGCGTCCCGCAGGACCTTGCCCATCCGCCAGTTCGAGCTGTGGAGCTCCGAGCGGTGGCGGTCCATGAAGCTCCGGCTGTGCAGCATGGTGGTCACGTTGTGGTGGTGCCGCAGGCTGCGGTAGCTGGCGAGGCCGGTGGCCGTCGACTTGTGGCCGCCGTCCATCGACACCAGGTTGATGTTGACGTAGACGACCAGGTCGGACTCGGCGGCACGCCGGCTGATCTCGACCTCCTCGCCCTCGGGGGTGGTGCCGACCAGCGCGAGGTCGTCGGGGTCCTCGGCGTCGAAGTTGTAGAGCAGGCCGTGCGGCGCGAAGGCGTCGTACACGCGGTCGCCCACGGCGTGGCGCAGCTCCGACTGGGTCATCCGCCGGTGCAGCGCCAGGGCGGCGATCAGGTGCACGTCGTCGACGCCGGCCTCGGCCGCCAGGTCGAGCACGGCCTCGATGACGCGCTGGCGCACGTCGGGCCGGCGCATCGGCGGGAGCGGCAGCGAGATGTCGTCGAAGCAGATCGTGAGCTTCATCCCCGGGCGCAGGAGGTCGCGCAGGGGAGGGGTGTCGCCGAGCGGGTGGTCGAGGGCGTGGCGGATGGCGCCGTCGGGATCGTCCAGCGGCTCCAGGGGCTCGGCCGGGTAGAGCACGCGGCTGCGGCCAGCGGGCAGCGTCTCGAGCCGGAACGACTCCCCGTGGTGGAAGAGGATCGGAGGCGTGGAGCGGTCGACCTCGAGCACGAAACCGGGGCGGGGCATCTACGGCACTCCTGGGCTTGCTGCATCGTCGTTCTGGCAGCGCTGGGTTCGCTGGGTGCGAGCGGGCGCTGCCAGAAGCGGGGGGTGGGTGGTCATGGCCG
>JBKHJZ010000210.1:0-5489 GCA_046537875.1 Acidimicrobiia bacterium
GCGCAGCCCCCCGGCGACGCCGGCTGGGATCCGGCACCACCGCCACCGCGCGCCCGGCGGTCCGCACCGGGCGCCGGCCGCCGCGGCGCCGACCAGCAGTGGGACCGGGGCGAGACCTGGGACCAGGGCGAGACCTGGGACCAGGGCGAGACGTGGGATCGGGGCGAGACGCGGGATCGGGGCGACCCCTGGAGTGGGGACCAGCCCCGGGTCGGCGATCGGCCCTGGCGTCGTGACCAGATCCGGGACCGGGGCGAACCATGGACGCGGGACGACCGGTGGGAGCAACCCGCCCCCGGGGAGACCGGTGGCCGCCGACCGCGGCGACCCGACGCGCCGGCCGACCGCCGGCCGGCGCGGGGCACCGGCACGTTCGCCGCTCCGTCCCGCCGCCGGGCACCGGACGATGCATGGCCGCATGAGGATGGGCCGCCCCCCGGCGCGCTCCCGCCCGACGCGGATGCTCACGGGGCGCGGCCACCTCAGGCGCCGCCGCCCGGTGCGCCCCTGGGCATTCCGCCGCGGGGCACCCGCCGCGGCGACCGCGGCCGCGGGGAGCGCGGCTGGGACCCGGCCCCGACGAGGGGACGCCACGCAGCGACCACGGTCGGCCCCGGGCCCGACACCGTCCCACCCGGCGCCGACCCGTTCGGCGACCGCGGTCACGACCCGTTCGCGACCGGCGGCTACGACCGGTACGCGTCCGACAGCGGGATCCACGACCTCGACCGCACGGGCCACCCGGGCGGCCCCGCTCCCCCGGCCCCGCCGCCGGCCGCACCGCCGCAACGACGTCGACCCCGACACCCGGCAGCGGACGGGCGCAGCGAGGGGCGTCGCGGCCGGCGCGGTGACCGACGGGCGACCGGCGCCGAGGACGAGGAGGAGATCCGGCTCCCGCGCGTCCCGGCCCTCGACGGCCTGCGTGGCCTGCTGCTGGTCGGCGTCCTGGCCTTCCACCAGGGGTTCGACCTGGTGCGGGGCGGCTTCCTCGCGATCTCGTCGTTCGCCACGCTGGCCGGCTTCCTCGCCACCACGCTGCTCCTCGCCGAGTGGTCCCGGTCGGGCAGGGTCTCGGTCGCCCGCTTCTGGGACCGGCGCGCCCGCCGGCTGGCGCCCACGGTCATCCTCGTGTTGGGGGCGGTCGTCGCCCTCCAGGTGGTGCTGCGGATCGGTGCCGGCCCCGACTTCCGGGGTGACGTGCTCGCCGCCGTCGGACAGGCGCTCAACTGGCGCTACGCCCTCGGTGGCGACGGCTTCACGAGCGTCTTCACCGACCCCTCGCCGGTCCAGCACCTGTGGGCGGTCGGCATGCTCGTCCAGCTCATGGTGGTCCTGCCGCTCGCCTTCGTGGGGCTCATGTCGCTGGCCGGGCGGGCCTGGCGGGTGTCGGGCGTGATGTTCGCCATCCTCGCCGGGGGCTCCTTCGCCGCCGCGTACCTCACCGCCCAGCAGGCCGGCAACGACGGGTTCGCCTACTTCGGGACGCACGCCCGCGCCGGCGAGCTGCTGGTGGGCGTCGTCCTCGCCTACGCGGTGCTCAGCCCCACCGTGCGGGGCTACATCGAGTCACCCGCAGGCACGGCGGCCCTCCGCATCGGCGCCCCTGTCTCGCTCGGGGCACTGGCCGTTCTCTGGAGCATCACGAGCTTCCACGACCCCAACCTCTTCCGGGGCATCACCGCCGCGAACGCGCTGCTCACCGCGGTCGTGATCCTGGCGGCCACCGTGCCCGGCCCCCTCCACGACGCGCTCGGCACGCCACCGCTGCGGGCGCTCGGCACCGTCGCCTTCGCGGCGTTCGTGATCCACTGGCCGCTCTACCTGGTTCTCGATCAGGACCGGCTCGACGTCCCGGGACCGGTGCTGTTCGTCGCCCGGGTGGCCGCCGCCCTGCTCCTCGCCGCTCTCGTCACGTGGGCGCTCGAGCGACCGATCCGGCGCTCGGTGGCGATTCGCCGGCTGCCGATGGCGACGGGCCTCGGCGTCGCCGGGGCGCTGGTGGCGGTGGCTGTGGTGGTGCTGCCCGAGCAACCGCCGGAGAACGTGTCGTTCGCCATCGACAACGGACGCGAGGCCGGCGACCTCGACGTGGTCGTGCCCACCGGCGACGAGGTCGGGACGATCGCCCTCGTCGGCGACGGGCTGGCCGCGTCGCTCGTCCCCGGCCTGGAGGCCTGGAACTCCGAGGAGCCCGGCGCCCAGGTCCGGGTCCATACCCACATCGGTGAGGCCTGCGGGTTGGCCGCGAAGGGCCCGATCCGGCTGGGCGGCGCCACCGTCGGCGACGACCTCGTCTGCACCGGGTGGGCCCCGCGCCTGCCCCGGCTGCTCGACGCCGCGGATCCGGACGTCGTCGTGGTGGCCGGCGGTCTCGGCGAGTTGGGGAGCCGGGAGATCGACCGCGCGTGGCGGAGCATCGGCGACCCGGTCTACGACGACTGGCTGGCCGGCCGGCTGGACGACCTGGCGGACACGCTCACCGACCCGGGGGTCCCCGTGCTCTGGGCGACGCAGCCCCATGTGCGCCTCGAGCCGTCCGGGGACGCCGGCGACTGGACCGACCTCGACGAGAACGACCCGGCACGGGTCGACCGGTTCAACGAGCTCGTGAAGCGGGTCGCAGCGCGCCATGACCTCGTCACGGTGGTGCATCTCGACGCCTGGGCCCACGGCCGGCCCGACGGGGAGTTCGGCGAGAACCTGCGGGCCGAGGGCCGCCACCTGTCGCTCCCCGGTTCGGTGACCACGAGCCAGTGGCTGATGGCAGAGGTGCTCGACGCGATCGGGGTCGAGGCCGACGACAGCAACGCCGACGACAGCGAGGCCGACGACAGCCAAGGCGGCGATGCCGGGGGCGGGAACGCCGACGGCGGTGCCGCCGGCGACAGCACCGGCGACAGCACGGCTGACGGCGGCGGGGACGGGGGCTGAGCGGGCATCCCGCCCGCCCGGGTCGCACGGATCGCCGATCTCGATCTCCTGCACGGCACCCTCCGTGTCACCTGGCCGGCGCCACGACGCCGAGGCCGCCGGCCGGTGATCGCCGGTGAGGGGGCCGACCCGGTGCCATCCTGGCGGACACCATGACGACCTTCATCGTCCGCACCCACGACCGGGTGACCGGCTCGGAGCCCTCCGGGCACCGGCTGGCGGTGAAGGACCTGATCGACGTGGCGGGAGTGCCGACCACGGCCGGATGCCCGGTCGTCGCCGACCGGGCCGAGCCGGTCGCCGCCGACGCCGCGTGCCTGGCGGGCGCCCGTGCCGCCGGCGCAGCGATCGTCGGCAAGACCAACCTGCACGAGCTGGCGTTCGGCGGCACCGGCGTGAACCCGCACTTCGGCACCCCGGTCAACCCGCTCGATCCGGCCCGCATGCCCGGCGGCTCGTCGAGCGGCTCGGCGGTGGCCGTGGCGGCCGGCGAGGCCGGCGTGGCGTTCGGCACCGACACCGCCGGCTCGGTCCGCACACCGTCGGCCTTCTGCGGCACGGTGGGCCTCAAGACCACTGCGGGCCGGATCCCGCTCGACGGCGTCTGGCCCCTCGCCCCGTCCCTCGACACGGTGGGCCCGATGGGCCGGGACGTGGCCGCGGTGGCAACCGGGATGGCACTGCTCGAACCGGGTTTCGCGGTCGCCGGGGAACCGGCCCGAATGGTGGGGCGGCTGCGCCTCCACGGGATCGACCCGCGCGTCGACGCGGCGATCGACGCCACGCTGGCGGTGGCGGAGGTCGAGGTGGTGGACCTGGTGCTGCCCGCCTGGCACGACGCCGCGCGTGCCGGCACGACAGTGCTGTACGCCGAGGCGTGGCGAAGCGACGGTGCGGTGTACGAGGCGGGCGCCGACCGTCTGGGAGCCGACGTGCGGGAGCGGCTCGAACGGGGGCGAGCGATACCGGCGGCTCACCTCGCCGCCGCACGCGCCCATGGCCGCGCATGGCGGGCCGAGACCGGCCGCGTGCTGGGCGGTGTCGAGCTGATCGCGCTCCCGACGGTGGGGGTGCTGCCTCCGCTGCTCGACGCACCACCGCCCGACACCCGCACGACGAACGTGCCGGCGAACCTGGCAGGACTTCCCTCGCTGGCCCTCCCGGTGCCGGTCCCGGCCACCGCCCCGGGCCGGCGCCCGGGTGAGAGCCACCTGCCGGCCAGCGTGCAGCTCGTGGGCCCGGCTCGCAGCGAATCTCTGCTGCTGGCCACCGGCGCCCTGATCGAGGCCGCCGCCCGGACCCTGGTCTGATCCCCCGCCGCCGGGCCGCGTGCACCGGCCCGGTGGTGGCGATCAGACGACGACGAAGCTGCCCGCGAAGAGTCCGGCGGCGAGCGCGGTGCAGATCCCGGCGGGCACGGCGACGCTGCGGTCCTGGTTCGGGCCCCACTCCCAGAACAGCCAGCCGCCGAGCGCACCCGCGGCGAGCCCGCCGAGGTGGCCGCCGAT
Source organism: Acidimicrobiia bacterium (assembly GCA_046537875.1). Lineage (GTDB taxonomy): Bacteria > Actinomycetota > Acidimicrobiia > Acidimicrobiales > VFJN01 > JBKHJZ01. The sequence goes on from JBKHJZ010000210.1 coordinate 4,443, forward strand.
CGAGATGCCGGGGACGGCGAAGGTGATGACCAGGTTGAGCACGATGAGCGGGCCGATCCCGGTCTGGAACGGGTCGATGCCCCGCGAGCGCAGGGCCACGAAGGCGGCGCCCATCAGGCCGAAGACGGCGCCGGAGGCGCCCACCGTGGCGGCGTTCGGCTGCAGCAGCAACACGAGGAACGAACCGCCGAGCAGCGACATGACGTAGAGCGTGAGGAACGCGGTGCGCTTGATCGCCGGCTCGAGCAGGTGACCGAGCTGCCAGAGCAGGAACATGTTGAAACCGACGTGGATGAGGTTCGCGTGGAGGAATCCCGCCGTCAGGGGCCGCCACCAGTCGCCCGCGGCGACCGCCGGACCGTTCAGCGCGCCCAGGCCGAACCACGACGCCGGGTCGAGCCACCCACCGGTCGGGCCGCCACCGAGGCCCTCCCCGAGCCTCTCCAGACCGAAGATCGCCAGGTTGATCGCCACCAGCGTCACCGTCACGAGGGGCCGGCCCGGACGCAGCGACCGGGCGGAGATGACCCGCTGGCCGGAGCCGCGGGTGCACTCCGGGCAGTGGAAGCCGACCGAGGCCTGGCGCATGCACTGCGGGCAGATGGGACGCTCGCACCGCTGGCATCGCACACCGGCGCGACGGTCGGCGTGCTTGTAGCAGGTCTGGACGCTGGTGGCCACGACCGCCCAGGCTATCGACGCCACCGGAGGCGGGACCCCGCCTGACATCCGTTGTCGGTGGGGTCGGCGACGTCGACGCCGTAGGTTCGAGACGTGCGACCACTGCGAGAGCAGCATCTGGTCGGACTTCGCTACCTGGACGCGGTGACGGCGCTCCTGCAGCGCGTCCGGGGCGTTCACCCCACCGCGGGGTTGTACGAAGCCGCCGACCTGCAGTGGTGGTGGCGCGTTCCCCGCGCCACCGACGATGTCGGTCAGCTCTTCTGGTTCGACGACCTCGGTCGCCCGGAAGCCGCCGTGATCGTCACCGACTGGGCGGACCGGGTCGCGCTGGACCCGATCGTCATGCCCGGCGCACCACCCGAC
>JBKHJZ010000042.1:0-21055 GCA_046537875.1 Acidimicrobiia bacterium
GAGCGAGGCGCGGGGGAGGAGCGACGCGCCGGGGAGGACGTGACGCCGGGCGCACCCGGGCCGGGGGCGGAGGTACCCGCCGGCGACCAGGGCGCTGGTGCACGGCAGCGTCCACCCGCCGCCGGGCCCGCCGGTCCCGCCGATCAAGCGCCCGTTGGCACGAGCGGCCGCTCGGCCGGCACCCGCGGCTGGCGGGCGTGGGCGCTGCCGGGGGTGCTCGCCGCCGTCTCCGTGATGGCCAGCACATCGGCCCTCGTGGTGGAGCGCGACGCCGAGGCAACCGCGATCGGCGCGCCCTCGCCGGGCACTCCCGTGCTCTCGGCCCGGCGGGCACCGGAGCTGCTGGCGGCGCCGGTGGCCAACCGGCGCCTCCGGGCCGACCTGGACGCCTGGCTCGCCTCCTCGCCCACCGAGACCTGCCTGGCCGTCGAGGTGGCCGGCGACGACGCCTACCGGCACCGGGCCGATGTCCCGTTGACCGGGGCCTCGACGCAGAAGCTGCTGACCGCCACCGGTCTGCTGCTGGCGTTCGACCCCGACGCCACGCTGGCGACCCGGGCGCTGGCCGGGAGCTCGCCGAGCGACGGGGTGATCGCCGGCGATCTGTACCTGGTGGGGGGCGGCGATCCGCTGCTCGCGACCGCGGCGTGGCGCGACCACTTCACCCGGCAGCCCCGCACGATCAACGACATCGACCAGCTCGCCCGGCGGATCGCCGACGCCGGCGTCAGCCGCATCGAGGGCAGCGTCGTCGGCGACGGTGGCCGCTACGACGACCAGACGTTCCATCCTTCCTGGCCCCGGCGGTTCTTCGACCAGGACTCCGTCGGTCCGATCTCCGGGCTGATCGTCAACGACGGCTTCGCGGCGTTCCCGCTCGAGGGCGAGGACCGCGGCGCCACGGTTCCGGCCGGCGATCCCGCCGGGGACGCGGCCCGGGTCCTGACCGACCGGCTGGAGGCGGCCGGGGTCGAGGTCGTGGGCAGCCCGCGCTCGGGCGAGGCGCCCGACGCGGGTGTCGAGGTGGCGATGCTCCCGTCGCCGCCGATCGCCGACCTGGTGGCGGAGATGCTGCTCGACAGCGACAACGAGACGGCCGAGATGGCCCTCAAGGAGCTGGGCGTGCTCGCCACGGGTGAGGGCTCGTGGCCCGCGGGCGCGGAGGCGCTCACGGAGCTCCTGGCCGACGCCGATGTCCCGATCGAGGGGGTGGAGGTGGTCGACGGCTCGGGCCTGTCGATCGACAACCGGCTCACCTGCGACACGCTCGTCGACGTGCTCACCCTGCCCCGGACCGGGGCGCTGCTCCGCGAGGGCCTCCCCGTCGCCGGCCGCACCGGCACACTGGCCGAGCGGTGGGAGGGGACGAGGATCGAGGGGCGACTGCGCGCCAAGACCGGCACGCTCCGGAACGTCACCGCACTGGCCGGCGAGGTGGATGCGGCCGACGGCGACACGCTGACGTTCGCCTACGTGGCCACCGTCGCCGACCCGGGCACCGTGGATCCCGACGGGGTGGACCAGGTGAGGCTCGCCGAGATCCTGCTCGACTACCCCCGGGACCTCCGGGTGGATGCCCTCGGCCCGGAGGCTGCACCGCAGGCCGCGGGCCCCGAGGACGGGGCGCCCCCGGAGGCGCCGGCGGTCGACCCCGCCCGGCAGGGCGCGGGAGAGGATGCGGGGTAGGCGCACGCCGTCTTGGCGCACCGTGGTCTGTGTTGCCGGGAGGCCTCGCTGTGGGGCCGTGGCTCACGCTGCAAATCCCGTACTGTTCAGCGTCCACTCCCCGGCCTGTCCGCTCGGCCTCTGAGCTCCCAGCCGTCGTGGCACGCTGGCGCCGTGCCCCTGCCCATGTTCCCGCTCGGCACGGTCCTCGTCCCGGGGATGGTGCTTCCCCTGCACGTGTTCGAACAGCGGTACCGGCGGCTCGTCCAGGACTGCCTGGCGGGCGCAGGGGAGTTCGGGGTGGTGCTGATCCGCCGGGGCTCGGAGGTCGGCGGCGGCGACGTGCGGACCGACGTCGGGACGCTCGCGCGGATCGGCCGGGCCGAGGAGCAGCCGGACGGCCGGTGGCTGCTGGTGGCGGTGGGGGAGCGGCGGATCCGGGTCGAGCGCTGGCGTGACGATGACCCGTACCCGCGTGCCGAGGTGGCCGAGTGGCCGGACGACCCCGCCACGGCCCCGGACGAGGCGTCCCAGACGATCGCCGCGCTCGAGGTCCAGCTGCGCCGGGCGGCCGCGCTGCTGGTCGAGCTGGGCGAACCTGCGCCCCCCGTCGGGCTCTCCCTGGCGGCCGAACCGGTCGCTGCGTCGTACCAGGCGGTCGCCTTGGGCCCCCTGGGCCCGGCCGATCGCCACGACCTGCTCGCGGCGCCCACCGTCGCCCAGCGTCTCGAGCGCCTCACGACCGGGCTGGCCGACGCGATCGAGCTGCTGGAAGCCCGCATCGCCATGAACTGACGCGACCGTTACCCGGGCGGGCACCGGCCCGGGGGAGGGTGGCACGAGCCGGTGGTCGCATCGTGGTACAACCGCGGTGCGCGAGCGACGAGGAGCAGCATCCAGGTGGCCGAGCAGCAGCAGGAGCAGAAGTCCATCCCCGAGGTCGGGAGCGAGCTGCTGGAGCTCGTGAAGGGCTACGCGAAGCAGGAGACGGTCGAGCCGCTGCGCAGCCTCGGCCGCTACGTGTCCTTCGGCGCGGCAGGTGCCCTGGTGCTCGGGGTCGGCGTCGTGCTGCTCATGCTGGCCGGGCTGCGCGCCCTGCAGACCGAGACCGGGAGCACGTTCACCGGCAGCCTCTCGTGGCTACCGTACGCAATCGTCCTGGCGGTCGCGCTGCTGCTCGTCGCGATCGCCGCCGCCCGCATCACCCGGAAGTAGGGAGCCGCTCCATGGGAGCCACGAGCGCCCAGCAGGAACGCATCACGCGCGACGACCTCGCCGCCAAGCTGCGCGAGCTCGAGGGAGGGGCGCGTGAGCAGGCGGAGTCCGCCAGAGGAACCATCGTGGCCGCCGGGGTCGTGGGGATCGTGGTGCTGCTGCTCGTCGCCTTCCTGCTGGGTCGGCGCGCCGGCAAGCAGCGCAGCACGATCGTCGAGATCCGCCGGGTCTGACCGTGGCCGGGTCCGGTCGCATGGATCGCGTGTTGCGGGTGCTCCAGCGCCGCGGGGTCTCCCGCGGCGTCTTCGGCGCGTCGTCGGCGTGGACGTGGGTGGCCATCGGGGCGTTCACGCTGCGTCGCTTCCGGAAGATGGCGGGGAGCGAGCCCGTGGTGGTGCACCAGCAACGGCTGGGGCCCGGGCAGGCGCTGCGGATCGACCACCTTGCCGAGACCTACGGCGGCAAGCGGGTGCGCGCCCGGCGGCGCTGACACCGCCGGAGCCAGTCCGATGCCGGGAGACCGGCACCCGCAGGAGATTCTGGCAGCGGGTTGCCCGGGCGGTGCGAAGCCACCGCTGCCAGATCGCTGGGGATCAGGGAGTGGACCGCCGTCCCCGCCCCCCGAGCATCTGGCAGCGGGTTGCCCGGGCGGTGCGACGCCACCGCTGCCAGTTGGCGCGGGTGGGGCGCCTGCGGCGTCGAGGTCGGCCGTCAGGCACGCCACAATGGAGGGCACCATGCGTGTCCTCCTCCGCAATCCCCGCCGTGAGCTCGAGCTGCAGGGCCCCATGCGTGTGGCCAAGCTGCTGGCGCATCTGGACCTGAACCGCGAATCGGTGCTGGTCGTGCGCGGCGACACGCTGGTCCCGGCCGACGCGGAGCTCGACGACGACGACACTGTCGAGATCCGGCCCGTCATCTCGGGTGGGGGCTGAGCAATGAAGTGCACCGTGTGCCGGGGGCCGGCGGTCATCGACCTGCGCCGCCACAACGCGAACTTCTGTGCCGAGCACCTCGCGCGGTTCTGCCGAGAGCAGGTGCGCCGGGCCATCGACGACCACGACATGATCCAGCCCGGCCAGCGGGTGCTCGTGGCCGTCTCGGGCGGCAAGGACAGCCTGGCGCTGTGGGACATCCTGCTCGACCTGGGTCACCGGGCCGAGGGCATGGTCATCGGCCTGGGGATCGGCGACTACAGCGAGTCGAGCACCGCCGCCGCCGTGGCGTACGCCGACGCCCGGGGGGTGCCGCTCCGGCAGGTCGACCTGCGGGCCGAGCACGGCTACGACGTGCCCACGGCCGCCCGGGCGACGCGCCGCGTGCCCTGCTCTGCCTGCGGGCTGTCCAAGCGACACATCATCGACCGGGTCGCCCTCGAGGGCGGCTACGACGTGGTGGCCACCGGTCACAACCTCGACGACGAGGCCGCCGTGCTGCTGGGCAACGTGCTGCACTGGCAGACCGAGTACCTCGGCCGCCAGGTGCCGGTGCTCGAGGAGCGGCCCGGGTTCCCCCGCAAGGTCAAGCCGCTCGTCCGGCTCGCCGAGCGCGAGACCGCCGCCTACTGCGTGGTCCGTGGCATCGACTACATCGTGGAGGAGTGCCCGATGGCGGCGGGCAACCGCCACCTCCGCTACAAGGAGGCCCTGAACGCCCTCGAAGGCGCCTCCCCCGGCACGAAGCGCGACTTCTACTTCGGGTTCCTCGACCGGGCGTCCGAGCGCTTCCAGCCCGAGGTGGATGCCGCCCAGGAGGAGCTGCGCCCCTGCGCCACGTGCGGATCGCCGACCACCGGCGAGGTGTGCGCGTTCTGCCGGCTCGTCGAGCGGTCGGCGGGGCACGAGCCGGTGCCCGTCGAGATGGTCCGCAGGCGCCGGGGACACCGGCGGTGAGCCGGGGCTTCGCCGACGGCGAGCAGGTCCTGCTGGTCGACGGCAAGAAGCGCCGGTACCTGGTGACGCTGGTGGCCGGCGGCGAGTTCCACACGCATGCGGGCGTCCTGTCCCACGATGCGCTCATCGGGGCTGCGGAGGGCACGTCGTTCCGGTCGAGCCGAGGTGCCACGTTCCTCGCGATCCGGCCCACGCTGGCCGACTTCGTGCTGAAGATGCCGCGGGGGGCCCAGGTCATCTACCCGAAGGACCTCGGCCCGCTCCTCCTGCTGGCCGACGTATTCCCGGGCGCCCGTGTGCTGGAGGCGGGCGTCGGCTCGGGGGCGCTGTCGATGACGCTCGTGCGGGCCGGGGCGCAGGTGGTCGGCTACGAGGTGCGCGAGGACTTCGCCAACCGCGCGCGCCGCAACGTGTGCACGTTCCTCGGGGAGGAGGCGCTCGGGCGCTACTCCGTGGAGGTCCGCGACGTGTACGAGGGGATCGACGAGCGCGACCTCGACCGGGTGGTGCTCGACCTCCCGGAGCCCTGGCGCGCGGTGGAGCACGCCGCCGCGTCCATGCACCCGGGCGGCGTCCTCGTGGCGTACACGCCGCAGATCACCCAGGCGGTCGGGTTGCGTGAGAGCCTGGCGCAGCACGGCTTCGGCCTGGCCGAGACCATGGAGGTGCTCAACCGGGGGTGGCACATCGACGGCCGGTCGGTGCGCCCCGATCACCGCATGGTGGCCCACACGGGTTTCCTGACCAGCGCGCGGCTGCTGGGCTGACGACGGCGACGAGGGCGGGGGAGAGCTGGGTGTGAACGTGTTCGACCTCATCCTGATCGCCGTCGGTGTGATGGCCGCCGTCGGCGGGTACCGCCTCGGCTTCCTCGCCCGCGCCACCTCGTGGCTGGGGCTGGCCCTCGGGGTGCTGGTGGGTGCGAGCATCCTTCCGGCGCTGCTGCGCCGGCTGGGCGATGCGGACCAGCCGACGCTGGCACTGGTGTCGATCGGCACCCTGGTGGGCGCTGCGCTCGTGGGGCAGGCACTGGGCCTCGTGCTCGGCTCGCGGCTCCACGTGGCGATCCCGCCGGGGCCCGCCCGGCGGGTCGACCGGGTCGCCGGCGCACTCTCCGGCGTGGTCGGCCTCCTGGTCGCCGTGTGGCTGCTGCTGCCGCTGCTGGGGGACCTCCGCGGGTGGACGGCCGAGCAGGCCCGGGGGTCGGTCATCGCCCGCGAGGTCAACGAGCGGTTCCCCGACGCCCCGGACGCGCTGCAGGCGCTGCGCCGCCTCGTGGGCGACGACCCGTTCCCCCGGGTGTTCGACGCGCTGCGCCCGGCGCCCGATCCGGGGCCGGCTCCCGAGGCCAGCGGTCTGTCCGACGAGGTGGCGGCGCAGGTGGTCCGCTCGACGGTCAAGGTGCAGGGTCAGGCGTGCGGGCGGGTGCAGGAGGGGAGCGGCTTCTTCGTCGGGCCGGACCTGGTGGTCACCAACGCCCACGTGGTCGCCGGCGAGGACGACTCCGATGTCGAGCTGTCGGACGGCACCGTGGTGGACACGCAGGTGGTGGCCTTCGATCCGCAACGCGACCTCGCCGTGCTCCGCACGTCGGGCGCCGAGCGGCCGGGCCTGCCGCTCCGCCCGGCCGACGTGGGCGACACCGGTGGGGTCTTCGGCCGTCCTGCGGGCGGGCCCCTGGAGATCAGCCCCTTCCAGGTGGGCGACCAGATCACGGCCCGGGGGACCGACATCTATGACCGGGGGGCGACGGAGCGAGACGTGCTGGTGCTGGCGTCCGCCCTCGAGCCGGGTGACTCGGGCTCGGCGCTCGTGGACCCGCAGGGGCGGGTCGTGGGCGTGGCGTTCGCAGTGGCACCGGACAGCCCGAACGTCGCCTACGCGCTCGCGATCGACGAGCTCAGAGCGGTGCTGGCCACCGACCTCGCCCAGCCGGACGACACGGGCGGTTGCATCGTCTGACGTGGGGGTCCTCAGCAGCGCCGTCGGCGGGGGCGCGGTGAGCCGCGCGCGGGGTGGGACGATGGGACCGGACGCGCAACGGCCCGGGCGCGGGGGCCCGGGCCGGGTGGGACCGCCGGCGAGCGGCGGCCAACGACGATGCGCGCTACTCGACCTCGATGAAGATGCACTCGCCGGGGCATTCCTCGGCGGCTTCGATGGTGGCCTCCTCCTGGCCGGCCGGGACGTTCGCCAACCCTTCGGCGCCGCCCGGGTCGGAGAGGACCTTGTCACCCTCCTTGACGTAGGCCAAGCCGTCGTCGAGAAGCGTGAAGACGTCAGGGGCGATCTCTTCGCAGAGGCCATCGCCGGTGCAGAGATCCTGGTCGATCCAGACCTTCATACCTGTGACTCGCTCCTACCTCGGGTCGGCGGGTCTCAACCACCGCTGTGGGTGCCACACTAGCGGGCCGAGCGATTAACACGGCAATCCCGGGAGAAACTCGCCGGATCGCGGGGTCCGCCTTCGGCCGGTCGGCGTTATCGTCCGGTGTAGGGTCCCGCGTGGGGACCGACCGAGGAGGTGGTTGCCGTCGACGAGCGACGCGATGAGGGGCGCCAGGCCGAGCCGGGCGCCGAGCGGGAGCGGGAGGTCGACCAGGTCCGGGCCCTCGAGGAAGAGGTCCTCGCCCTGCGGCGCCGCCTGCAGGACGCTCCCAAGCGTGTCCGTGCCCTGGAGGAGCGCCTTCTCGAGACGAAGGGGCAGCTGGCGCAGGCCGTGGCCCAGAACGAGAAGCTCACCTACACCCTTCGCGAGGCGCGCGACCACATCGCCGCGCTCCGCGAGGAGGTGGACAAGCTCACGCAGCCGCCATCGGCGTACGGCACGCTGCTGAGCGTCAACGACGACGGGACGGTCGACGTGTTCTCCGGCGGCCGCAAGATGCGGGTGTCGGTTCACCCGGCGCTCGGCCCGGGCGACCTGGTGCGGGGCGGCGAGGTGGTCCTCAACGAGTCGCTGAACGTCGTCATGGCGCGCCTGCCCGAGACCACGGGCGAGGTCGCCATCGTCAAGGAGATCCTCGACGACAGCGAGCGCGCGATCATCGTCGGCCGGGCGGACGAGGAGCGGGTCGTCGACCTGGCGCAGGTGGTCCGGGAGGCGTCGCTGCGCGCCGGCGACACCGTGCTGATGGACTCGCGGTCCGGGCTCGTGCTCGAGAAGCTCCCGAGGCCCGAGGTCGAGGAGCTGGTGCTCGAGGAGGTGCCCGACATCTCGTACGCCGACATCGGCGGCCTCGACGATCAGATCGAGCAGATCGCCGACGCGGTCGAGCTGCCGTTCCTGCACCAGGACCTGTTCGCCGAGCACCGGCTGCCGGCCCCCAAGGGCATCCTGCTGTACGGGCCGCCGGGATGCGGCAAGACGCTCATCGCGAAGGCCGTGGCCAACAGCCTCGCCACCAAGGTCGCCGGCACCAGCGGCGACCAGAAGGCGCGCAGCTACTTCCTGAACATCAAGGGGCCCGAGCTGCTGAACAAGTACGTCGGCGAGACCGAGCGGCAGATCCGGCTCGTGTTCCAGCGGGCGCGGGAGAAGTCCGAGGAAGGCTGGCCGGTCATCGTGTTCTTCGACGAGATGGACTCGATGTTCCGCACGCGCGGCAGCGGCATCAGCTCCGACGTGGAGTCGACGATCGTTCCCCAGCTCCTGGCCGAGATCGACGGTGTCGAGTCGCTCCGGAACGTGATCGTGATCGGCGCCTCCAACCGGGAGGACCTGATCGACCCGGCGATCCTCCGCCCCGGGCGCCTGGACGTGAAGATCAAGATCGAGCGCCCCAACGAGGTGGCGGCGGCGCAGATCTTCGCCCGGTACCTCACCCCCGACCTGCCGCTCGACGCCGACGAGGTGCGGGAGCTCGGCGGCGGCGACCCAGCCAAGTGCGTCCGGGCCCTGACCGAGCGGACGGTCGAGGAGATGTACCGCGCCGACCCCGACAACGAGTTCCTCGAGGTCACCTACCAGAACGGCGACAAGGAGATCATGTACTTCAAGGACTTCGCGTCCGGAGCCATGATCGAGAACATCGTGCGGCGGGCCAAGAAGCTGGCGATCAAGCGGCATCTCGCCGGCGGGACGAAGGGCATCCGCCTCGACGACCTGATCGCCTCGATCCACCAGGAGTACAAGGAGCACGAGGACCTGCCCAACACCACCAACCCCGACGACTGGGCGAAGATCTCCGGCAAGAAGGGCGAGCGCATCGTGTACGTGCGCACGATCGTCAACCGGGACGACGGCACGGCGGCCGGGGGCCGCAGCATCGAGCGGGTGGCCACCGGGCAGTACCTGTGAGCGGCGGGCGGCCCCGGAGGCACTGACGACGTCGCCGGGGGCCGCTCCTGACCGCCGCGCGTGGCGTGCGTGGTGCACGAGGTGGGCACGTTCGGCGGCGATCCGGGGGTAACGTCCAGACGTGGCCCTGCGCAAGATCATCGGGATCGAGACCGAGTTCGGGATCATCGTGCGCGGGGCGGGCGAGTCGAACCCGATCGCCGCGTCGTCGGTGCTGATCAACGCCTACGTGCACGAGGTGGCCCGCAGCGGTGCGGGCCGGCCCGACGCACCGAAGGTCGGCTGGGACTTCGAGGACGAGCACCCCGACATCGACGCCCGGGGCTTCACGGCCGAGGGCTCGCTGGCGCCGGAGGTCGAGACGCACCTGGTCAACGCCGTCCTCACCAACGGCGCCAGGTACTACGTCGACCACGCGCACCCGGAGCTGTCGTCGCCCGAGTGCGCCGACCCCCGCAGCATCGTGGTCTACGACAAGGCCGCCGAGCTGATCCTCGCCCGGTCGATGCGGGCCGCGCTGGACGTCGTCCCGCCTGGTCAGGAGATCGTCGTCTACAAGAACAACTCCGACCGCAAGGGCAACTCGTACGGCTGCCACGAGAACTACCTGATGGACCGGCAGGTGCCGTTCGGCCGGATCGTCACCCACGTGATGCCCCACTTCATCAGCCGCCAGATCTTCACGGGCGCCGGCAAGGTGGGCACCGAGGTGACCGGGCTGACGTCGGACGACGTCCCGTTCCAGTTGAGCCAGCGTGCCGACTTCTTCGAGGAGGAGGTCGGGCTCGAGACCACGCTCAAGCGCCCGATCGTCAACACCCGGGACGAGCCGCACGCCGATGCGCAGCGCTACCGCCGGCTCCACGTGATCGTGGGCGACGCCAACCTCTCGGAGGTCGCGACGTTCCTCAAGGTCGGCACCACGGCGCTCGTCCTGTCGATGATCGAGGACGACTTCCTGCCGCGTGACCTCACGCTCACGGCCCCGGTGGCCGCGCTGCGGAAGGTCTCGTACGACCTCTCGCTCCGCGAGCCGCTCGACCTGGCCGACGGCACCCGCATGACGGCACTCGAGATGCAATGGGAGTACCTGGATCGTGCCAAGAAGTATGCCGACGAGCAGGGGCTGGAGTGCGTCGGGGGTGAGGAGGTCGGCGGCGAGGTCCTCCGCCGGTGGGAGGACGTGCTGACCGGGCTCGAATCCGATCCCGCGAGCGTGGCCGGCCAGGTCGACTGGGCGGCGAAGCACCGGCTGCTGTCCGGCTACCGGGAGCGGCACGGGCTGCGCTGGGACGATGCCCGCCTGGCGGCCATGGACCTCCAGTACCACGACCTGCGACGGGAGCGGAGCCTGGCGAGCCGGGTGGGCCTCGAGCGCCTCACCACCGATGCCGAGGTGCTCACAGCCGTCACCGAGCCGCCCCCCGACACGCGCGCCTGGTTCCGGGGCAAGTGCCTGCAGCGGTGGGCGCCGCAGATCGTGGCGGCGAACTGGGATTCGATGGTGTTCGACATCGGCGGCGACCCGTTGCGCCGGGTGCCGATGATGGATCCGACGCGTGGAACCGAAGCACACGTGGGTAGTTTGATGGCCGACTGCGAGACCACCGCTGAGTTGTTGGACCGGCTGGGTCAGTAGGAGCCCGGCCCGGAGCGACGAGGTACAGGGGACATGGCCGAGCGAGAGCTGAAGAAGAAGCCAGCCCCGGCTCGGGAGGAGGAGGTCGTCGAGGAGACGCCGGCACCTTCCGAGCAGGGGGAGAAGATCAAGGCCGAGCTGGACGACCTCCTGGACGAGATCGACGATGTCCTCGAGAGCAACGCAGAGGACTTCGTGAAGAGCTACGTGCAGAAGGGCGGTGAGTGAGCCTCCGGTCGCCGCCCCCGTGACGGCGGCGGTGCGCCCGGCCGGTAGCCTCCGTCGTCGATGAGCCTGCCGACCTTTCGTGCCGACGACGACCCCGGCCCGTCGTTCCTCGAGGTCCTGCGCCGTGCCGGCGGCGTACCAGCGTGGGACGACCTGCCCCGCGAGATGAAGCCCCACGAGATCGCCCACGGCACCACCGTCGTCGCGATCCGATGTGCCGGCGGCGTGGTGATGGGCGGTGATCGCCGCGCCACCAGCGGCAACCTGATCACCCACCGCACGATGGAGAAGGTGTTCGCCGCCGACCGCCATTCCGGTGTGGCCATCGCCGGGGCCGCCGGCCCCGCGGTGGAGATGGTCAAGCTGTTCCAGCTCCAGCTCGAGCACTACGAGAAGGTGGAGGGTGCCGAGCTGTCGCTCGACGGCAAGGCCAACCAGCTCGCCCAGATGGTGCGCGGTCACCTGCCCGCGGCGATGCAGGGCTTCCCGATCGTCCCCCTCTTCGCCGGGTACGACACCCGCCGCGAAGTCGGCCGCCTGTTCGAGTACGACGTCACCGGCGGCCGCTACGAGGAGAGCGACTTCGCCGCCACCGGATCGGGCAGCCTGCACGCGGGAACCGTGACCAAGATGGGGTTCCGGCCTGACCTGGACTGCGACGAGGCGGTGGAGCTGGCGATCAACGCTCTCTACCAGGCCGCCGACGAGGACTCGGCCACCGGCGGCCCCGACATCATGCGGGGCATCTACCCGGTGGTGGCCAGGATCACCGAGGCGGGCTTCGAGCGGTTGGGCGACGACGACGTCGCCGAGCGGTTCCGGAAGCTGCTCGACCGCATGTCCACCCCGGAGAGCGCCACCGCCACCAGCCCCTCGCGGCGCGGAGGTGGCAGGCGATGAGCATGCCCTTCTACGTGGCGCCCGAGCAGTGGATGAAGGACAAGGCCGACTTCGCGCGCAAGGGCATCGCCCGGGGTCGGGCCCTCGTCGCGCTGGTCTACGCCGACGGGATCCTCATCTGCGCCGAGAACTCGTCGACGACCCTGCGCAAGATCAACGAGATCTACGACCGCATCGCCTTCGCCGGGGCCGGCAAGTACAACGAGTACGACCGGCTGCGCATCGCCGGCGTGCGGCACGCCGACCTCAAGGGCTACTCCTTCAGCCGCGACGACGTCGATGCGCAGAGCCTGGCCAACGCGTACGCCCAGATGCTCGGCGACGTGTTCACCCACGAGGTCAAGCCCATGGAGGTCGACATCCTCGTGGCCGAGGTGGGCACCGAGCCCGAGAGCGACCGCCTGTTCCACATCCTCTACGACGGCACCGTGATCGACGAAGACCGCTACACGGTGCTGGGCGGCGAGGCCGAGGCCGTGGGCAACCGGCTCAAGGCCAGCTACGAGCCCGGGCTCTCCCTCGAGGGCGCGCTGCGGGTGGCGGTGGCGGCCCTGACCGGTCCCGACCGCCGGGTACCGGCCCGTGACCTGGAGACGGCCATCCTCGACCGGGGGAACAGCCGCCGGGCGTTCCGGCGGCTCCGGCCGGCCGACGTGGCCGAGGCGCTCGGCGACCAGGCGGCGGACGGCGAGGAGGCGACCGGCGAGGAGGCGGCCGGCGAGGAGCGGGGCGCCGCCACGACCGCGACCGAGCGGTCGGGCAGCTCGGGCTCCGAGGAGGACACCGGCGGGTCCACCTCCTGACCCGGGTCAACGGCTGGGCCGGGGATCGGACTCCTGGACCGACCTGATCACGTCGTCCTCGAACGGGAGCGGCTCGCACCCGTGGTCGTCCTCGCACACGAAGTCGAACTGCGGCTCGGCGGCGCTGTGGCACCCCACGCAGGCGGTCCCGCTGAACTCGCTGACCACGTCGCTGCCGCCCCGGCTGACGATCTCCGTGCCGTCCTCCGACACGTCGAGGACGAGGAACTCCCAGTCGTTGGAGGCCGGGTCGAATCCCGGGGCGCGCTTGACCATCGCCTCGAACGGGACGAGCTGGATCACGCTGCCGACGGGGTAGGTGCCGCCGTTCGGGTCGTTGGCGACGGCCAGCGTGGCATCGAGGTCGCCGGCCACGTTGTCGACGAAGAAGTCCCGGACGGGGGTCATGTCGGCCAGCGGCTTGAAGTCGTCGGCCTCCACGACCACGTCCTCGACGGCCGTGGTGGACGTGGTGCCGCTCTCCACCCTGTCGCCGTCCGATGTCGACGAGCAGCCGACTGCGGCCGCGATCACGACGGGGGCGAGCACGAGGGCGGCCCTGACGACCGGGCGTGTGGAAGCCATTCACTGCACTCTACGTAGCGGGGCCGTGACGTGCTTTTCCCCGCCGTGCCGGGCGACGCGCGCGTCGCGCACCGACGGCCCGAACCGCGGTCGGGTGCTACGGCGCCATCGCGATCGCGCGGCCGAGCAGCACCAGTGCGACCAGCACGACCACGGCGACCGTCGCCCACAGGGCGAGCGGGGCCCGCTGGTCCGCCGGGCCGGCCGGCTCCTGCCCCGCGGCGTCGCCGTCGAGCTCGTCGGTCTCGGTGAGCAGCGCCCGGGCGACCTCGAGGTCGTCCGCGGCCACGAGGATCTCCACCGGGCCCACGGGGTAGGGCCCGCCATGGTTGCCCCGCAGCTCCCACGTGACGCCTGCTGCGCCCAGGTGGGCGGCGAGGATCCGGGCGGTCGCGGGGTCGGCGACCGTTGTGAGCGGGGTCATCGGGCCGATCGGCACCGCCTGGACGGTACCGCCCGCCCGGCGCCACCGCACCGGGTGGCACCTGGGCCGATGGTCCCGCCCCGCGAGGCGTCGGCCCGGCGGGGGATGCGCGGCGATAGCGTGCGGTCGTGGAGCGACGCATCTTCGGGCTCGAGAACGAGTACGGCGTCACGTGCACCCTGCGCGGCCAGCGCCGGCTCAGCCCCGACGAGGTGGCCCGCTACCTCTTCCGTCGCGTCGTGTCGTGGGGCCGGTCGAGCAACGTGTTCCTCGCCAACGGCGCCCGCCTCTACCTCGACGTGGGCAGCCACCCCGAGTACGCGACCCCCGAGTGCGATTCCATTCTCGACCTGGTGAGCCACGACAAGGCCGGTGAGCGCATCCTCGAGCAGCTGCTGGTGTCGGCCGAGGCCCGGCTGCGCGAGGAGGGCATCCGGGGGGTCATCTACCTGTTCAAGAACAACACCGACTCGGCCGGGAACTCCTACGGCTGCCACGAGAACTACCTGACCTCCCGTCGCGACGACTTCGGCCACTACGCCGAGGTGCTGATCCCGTTCTTCGTGTCCCGGCAGATCTACGCAGGTGCCGGCAAGGTGCTCCAGACCGCCCGCGGCGCCATGTACTGCATCGCACAGCGGGCCGAGCACATCTGGGAGGGCGTGTCGTCGGCGACGACGCGCAGCCGTCCCATCATCAACACGCGTGACGAGCCCCACGCCGACGCCGAGCGCTACCGCCGCCTCCACGTCATCGTGGGCGACTCCAACATGAGCGAGTACGCCACCTTCCTGAAGGTGGGCGCCACGTCGATCCTGCTGCGGATGCTCGAGGACCCCTCGTTCGTGCTGCGCGACATGACGCTCGAGAACCCCATCCGTGCCATCCGCGAGATCAGCCACGACCTCACGGGCAAGCGAACGGTCCGGCTCGCCAACGGCCGCGAGGCCTCGGCGCTCGACATCCAACGCGAGTACCTGGGCCGGGCGCAGCGCTACGCCGAGACCCGGGGCCTGTCCCCGCTCGAGGAGCAGGCGCTCGGCATGTGGGAGCACTGCCTCACCGGGCTGGAGAGCGACCCGTTCTCGCTGGACCGCGAGGTCGACTGGGTGATCAAGCACAAGCTGATCGAGTCGTACGCCGCCCGCCACGACGTGCCGCTCAGCCATCCCCGGATCGCGCTGATGGACCTGCAGTACCACGACGTGAACCGCGAGCGGGGGCTCTACTACAAGCTGCAGGACCGCGGCCTGGTCGAACGGGTGACCACCGACGAGACCATCGACGAGGCGGTCGAGGCGCCGCCGCAGACCACCCGGGCCCGACTGCGTGGCGAGTTCATCCGCCGGGCCAAGGAGCGCAAGCGCGACTACACCGTCGACTGGGTGCACCTGAAGCTCAACGACCAGGCGCAGCGCACCGTGCTGTGCAAGGACCCGTTCAAGGCGCACGACGAGCGGGTCGAGCGGCTCATCGCCAGCCTGTAGCGGGTCCCCGATGCCCCGGTTCGTCACGGCGACCGTCGACCACATCAGCGCGGAGCGCCCGGGGCTGCAGCGGGTGTCCACCGACGCCGGCCGGGCGTTCGTCCTCACCGATCTCGTCGGCCCGGTCGCGGCGGGGGACAGGGTGGTGCTGAACACCACGGCGGTCGATCTGGGGCTCGGCACCGGCGGCTGGCACGTCGTGCACTGGAACCTCGCTCGGGAGGCCTGGGAGCGCCCGGGCGCGGGGCACATCATGAAGCTGCGCTACACGAGCCTGCAGGTCGACACGGGGGCGGCCGAGGAGGACCACCCGGAGCTGCCCGAGGACCTGGGGGGCGTGCCGGTGGTGGCGTGCTCGCTCCACAGCCAGGTCGGCGTGGTGGCCGCCGTCGTGCGCCACCTGCGACCGGGGGCGCGGCTCGCCTACGTGATGACCGACGGTGCCGCCCTCCCGCTGGCCCTGTCGGATCTCGTCCACGCGCTCCGGGAGCGCCGGGTGCTCGATGTGACGGTCACCGCCGGGCACGCGTTCGGCGGTGACCTCGAGGCCGTGTCGGTGCCGTCCGCCCTGGCGCTTGCGAGCCACGTGGCACGTGCGGATGTCATCGTGGTCGGCATGGGTCCCGGCGTGGTGGGGACGGCCTCCTCGCTCGGCACGACGGCGCTGGAGGTGGCCCCGGTGATCGACGCCGTTGCGGCCCTCGGCGGTCGGGCGGCCCTGTGCAGCAGGGCCTCCGAGGCCGATGCGCGCCCGCGCCACCGGGGGATCAGCCACCACGTGGCGACCGCGCTGCGGCTGGTGCGGAGCCCGGTGGTCCTTCCGCTGCCGCCGTCGCTCGCGGGCCAGGTGGACGGCGCCACCGTGGTGACGCCGCCCGACGTGGCGAAGGTGCTGCGGGGTCTCGACCTCGACATCACCACGATGGGGCGCGGGCCGGCGGACGACCCGGCGTTCTTCGCCGCCGCCGGCGCCGCGGGCGCGTGGGCCGCCGACGCGCTGGGGTGATCGAGCGCACCTCACCCCGGTGGTGGCGATGCGGACGGGAAGCCGGCGATGCAGGCCCGGCGCCGGCGTACCGCCCCGCATCGACGGCGTAGCCTTGCGCCGATGTCGGTACCCAAGCTCGAGCGCCTCCTGAAGCTGACCGCGCTGCTGCTCGAGACGCCCCGCCCGCTCGCGTCGACCGAGATCCGCGAGCGGACCGAGATGTACCCCGGCGACGAGGACGCGTTCCGGCGCGCGTTCGAGCGGGACAAGGCCGAGCTCCGCAAGATGGGCGTCCCCATCGAGATGGGTGACGTCCCGGGTGTGGTCCCCGCCGTCGAGGGCTACCGCATCCCGAAGTCCCGCTACTACCTACGCGACCCGGGGCTCACGACCGAGGAGCTGGCGGCGCTCCGGCTGGCCGCGTCGCTGGTGCGGCTCGAGGGCGTGTCCGCACGCGAGGGCCTGCTGAAGCTCGGGGGGCTCGTAGGCGACGAGGAGGACGAGGCGCTGGGCGTGGGCGTGAGCGCGGTGCCCGGCGGTGCGGTCGCACCGCTGTTCGGTGC
Organism: Acidimicrobiia bacterium; assembly: GCA_046537875.1. GTDB lineage: Bacteria > Actinomycetota > Acidimicrobiia > Acidimicrobiales > VFJN01 > JBKHJZ01. The sequence goes on from JBKHJZ010000042.1 coordinate 16,690, forward strand.
CATCGCGGCCCGGTCGCCCGTCCGGTTCACCTACCACGACGTCGAGCGCACCGTCGATCCGTACCGCCTCGACTTCCTCCGGGGACGCTGGTACCTGAGCGGCTTCGATCACGTGCGTGGCGAGGAGCGGGTCTTCCGCCTCGACCGCCTCGACGGGGACGTCGAGGTGCTTCCCGGGCCGCGCTTCGACCGGCCCACGACGGCCGTGCCGGGCAGCCCGCTGGCCCCGTGGGAGCACGGCGACGCAGAGCCGGTGGATGCCCGGGTGCTCGTCGACGCGGCGCAGGCCCCGTGGGTCACGCAGCACCTGGGACCCGACGCCGTCGTCGAGACGAGGGACGACGGCTCGGTCGTCGTCTCCATGACGGTCACCGACCGGCGGGCCTTCCGCTCGTTCGTCCTGTCGTTCCTCGATCACGCCGAGGTCCTGGAGCCGGCCGAGCTGCGCGACGACATCGTGACGTGGCTGGAGGCGCTCGCATGAGCGCCGGCCGCACGCCGCCGCGCCGCACGGGCGCGTCCGACCGCGTCGCCCGGCTGCTCGCCATGGTGCCGTGGATCGCGGCCAGCGACGGTCCCACCATCGACGAGATCTGCAAGCGCTTCGAGGTGACGCGAGACCACCTCAAGGACGACCTCGCGGTGATCGCCATGGTGGGCGTCCCGCCCTACACACCCGACACGCTCATCGAGGTGACCGTCGAGGGCGACCGGGTCTGGCTCCGGTTCGCCGACGTGTTCGCGCGACCGCTCCACCTCACGCCCGAGCAGGGCCTCGCCCTCGTCGCCGCCGGCCAGGCGGCCCAGGATCTGCTCGGCGGCGAGCAGGCCGGGCCGCTGTCGGGGGCGGTCGCCAAGGTCGCCGAGGTGCTGGGGATCGAGCCCGGCGAGGCGGTGTCGGTCGCGCTGGGCGAGACGCGCCCCGACGTGCTCGCGGCCCTGCGCCGGGCCGCCGGCGAGCACCGCCGGGCGAGGATCGACTACTACGCGTACAGCCACGACGAGCGCAGAGTCCGCGAGATCGACCCCTACGAGGTCTTCGCCGACGAGGGGTTCTGGTACGTCCGGGCGCTCTGCCACACCGCGGGCGGCGAGCGCCTGTTCCGGGCCGACCGCGTCTACGCCGTCGAGCTCCTCGAGGAGACCTTCGACCCGCCGGCGGTCGCCCCGCACCGTGGCGTGTTCGACCCGGGACCCGCCGTACCGCGCGTGACCCTCGACCTCGAGCCGCCGGCCCACTGGGTGGCCGAGAGCTACCCGGTGGAGGCCGACGAACATCGGCCGGGCGGTGTGCGGCGGGTCAGGCTGGCCATCGCCTCGCCGACCTGGCTGCAGCGACTGCTGGTGCGGCTCGGCCACGATGCCCGGGTGGTGGAGGCCGGCGACCCGTCGTTCGCGGACGCTGCGAGCGACGCAGCCCGTCGGATCCTGGCCCGCTACCGCCCGGCGGGCAGATGACCGGCGCGACCTTCGCTGCGCTACCCTGCGGCGTGCCGTGCGAGACCTCCCTCCCCCCTCCCGCGTCTCGGGCCACCCCTCTGGCGACGCTCCCCGCCTGCGGAGCACCGTGAACGGGCGCGGGCGCACACTCGGCCCAGGGTGGCGGCACGCGGCGGCCCGCTCGGCGCCGGACGACAGGCCGTGGCCCGCCGACCCGCGACCCGGGATGGCGCGCGCACCCGGTGCGCCGCTGCCCGGGCTGAACGGCGAGGACGCGCCCCCCGCCGAGCCAGGCAGCGAACACGACGATCCGGACGGGGGCGACGCAGCCGATCGCGGCCGCCTCGGGGGGCGCGTGCGCCGCACGGTCGTCGAGTGGCTCGCCGTCATCGTCGGCGGCGTGATCATCGCCCTGATCATCGAGGCGTTCCTCATCCAGGCGTTCTGGATCCCCTCGCCGTCCATGGTCCCGACGCTGAAGCCGGGGGACCGGGTGCTCGTGAACAAGCTGAGCTACCGGTTCAACGACATCCACCGGGGTGACCTGATCGTCTTCGAGCGCCCGCCCGAGGCCTCGACCGGCGGGTCGGAGGAGATCGACGACCTGATCAAGCGCGTGATCGCCACCGAGGGCGACCGGATCGAGGCGCGCGACGGGCGGGTGCTGGTGAACGGCGAGACGCTCGACGAGCCGTACCTCGAGGAGGGCACGCCCACCGACAACCTGCCCCCCCAGACCGTCCCCGAGGACCACGTCTTCGTGATGGGCGACAACCGGCCCAACAGCGAGGACAGCCGGAAGTTCGGTCCGATCGCCGAGGACCAGGTGGTCGGGCGCGCCTTCGTCAGGGTGCTCCCCCTGTCGGACATCGGGTGGCTGTGAGCGGCACCGGTCGACCCATCCCGGGACGTGCGCGGCGGGCGTCAGAGCGTGCGCGGGTAGTGGGCGGCCACCGCATCGACCATCCGGTCGACGTGGTCGCTGTAGATCCCGTCGATCCCCGCCTGGACCAGCTCGTCGAGCACCCGGGGCAGTTGGGCGTCCCATCCGAACGCCAGCACGCCGAACCGGTGCACCAGGGTCGTGAGCCCACCGGTCCAGTCGCTGTTGTGCAGGTTGAGCGCGTCGATGCCCTCCCGGGCGAGTGTGGCCGCCCGCCGCTCGGGGCCCTCGGAGATGCGCACCAGCCGCGTCGAGTCGACCAGCCGCACGGTCCCGTTGCGCCGGCGCCACGCCGCCACCTGCTCCCAGTCGGGATGGCACAGCCACAACCGCTCGAGCGCGCCCCCGCCCGCCGCGCGGGCGACGGCCACCACCCGGTCGAACGCCGCCGGGTCCTTGACGTCCAGCGAGAGCTCGAACCCGGTCCCGCACCGTGCGTACAGGTCGTCGAGGGTCGGGATGTGGGCCGGCAGGTCCGACCGGGAGCTCGCAGCGATGCGGCGACGGCGCAGCTTGCCCCGCACGACGCCGTCGTGGTCGAGCACAGCCTCGCCATCGGCCGTGAGCCAGACGTCGCTCTCGAGGCCCGTGGCGCCGAGGCGCAACGCCAGGACGAAGGACTCCAGCGTGTTCTCCGGTGCGTGCGCGCTGGCTCCCCGGTGGGCGAACGTGATCGGTGGGGTGCGCAGCGCGGCCACTCGGGGGGTCATGGGTCTCCTCTGGCGTTCGGCGGGACGGCTTGGGCACCGGCGGCAGCGATGTCTCGCCCGCGTCGGATGCGGGGTATGGGTTGAGCGATGGCGACGCTGATCCGGGCGACGTGCGGCGACTGCGGCGACGTGCAGCTCGGCACGCGCGATCTGGTGGTCCGGCTGTGCGAGGATACGGAATCGGGCACCTACGTGTTCCGCTGCCCGAACTGCGACACCCCGGTCGTCCGGCCCGCCGATGCGCCGACCATCGACCTTCTGGTGGCATCGGGCGTGCGTCTCGAGCTCTGGTCGATGCCATCAGAGCTGGTGGAGCCCCACCCGGTCGGCCCGCCGTTCGAGCACGACGATCTCATCGACTTCCACGAGCTCCTCGGTTCCCGCGGGTGGTTCACTGAGCTCCTGGCCGCCCACCGGCGGCACCGCTGACGAGGCGGGTCCCCGGGGGTGGCGCTGCTCTGGACCGTGCCGGTGGTGGCGGCGCTCGGTGGAGCGCTGATCGTGGTCGCCCGGAGCCGGGCGGTCGAGCGGGAGGTCACAGGCCTGGGGATCGAGGTGGCGCGGCTGCGCCGGTTGCGCCCCCACCTCGCCGGCATGCGGCGATCGCTCGGCGCCCTCCGGGCGGAGCTGCTCCGCCTGCGGGTGCGCCGCGGCTGACGGGTCGCTGTGAGCGGTGGCCGGCCACCCGGCCGTCGCGCCCGGGTGCACGAACGATCTGGAGCACCAGGAACACAGATCCAGCATCTGTTGTTCATCATGTCATCTGGTAGATACTGAAAGGTCACGTAAGGGCAATGTTGGCGCTCTAGTCTCGAACCCATGTTCGAGACGGCTGGGGCCACGGACCAGGAGGACGCAACACCAGGCGTTGCACCGGGCGTGCCCCCGGCTGCGACGCTGGCCGAGGTGCGCAAGCAGGCCACGGGCCTGCGGGCGGTGGTCGCCCGGTTGGAGCCCGGGATGGTGCCGGTGGGTGAGGCCCCGGCACTCTGGCAGGCGTTCGATTCGATCGAGCGGCTGGCGTCGGGGGCCAAGACCCTGCTGGCCGCCCGGGTGGACGAGTCAGGGGCGGCGCGCCGGGCCGGGGACCGGACCACCGCCGAGTTCCTCGCCCGCACCGCGGGCACCTCGGTCGGCGCGGCGCGCTCGACGCTCGACACGTCCCGCAAGCTCGATGGGCTGGCGCACACGCAGGCGGCGCTGCGCCGCGGGGAGCTCTCCCGGGCCCAGGCCGAGCACGTCGCCACCGCGGCGGCGGTGAACCCCCGGGCGG
>JBKHJZ010000211.1:0-5387 GCA_046537875.1 Acidimicrobiia bacterium
GCGCTCCACCTCGGCGCGCCGGGTCCGCCGGTCGGGCACGAGGATGCCTCGGGCGCCCGCGGCCTCCGCGGCCTCGACGTCGGCGCCGATGTCGCCGATGACCGTGCACCGCTCGGGCGGCACGCCGAGGGCCGCTGCGGCGTCGAGCACCAGGCCGGGACGGGGCTTGCGGCAGCGGCAGCCGTCGCGGGCAGCGTGCGGGCACCAGACGACGGCCGCGAACGGCCCGAGCAGCTCCTCGACGCGGCGGTTGACCGCGCTCACCTGCGCCGGCCCGACCATCCCCCGGGCGACGCCGCTCTGGTTGGACACGACCGCCAGCGCCACGCCGGCGGCGCGCAGTCGGGCGAGACCGGCGGCGACGCCGGGGAGCACGCGGACCCGATCGGGGTCGCCGTTGTAGGGCACGTCGGCGATCAGCGTGCCGTCGCGGTCGCACAACACCGCCCGGGCGCCCCCTCCGGCACTCGGTGCGCCAGCGTGCGGGCTGCCTGGCGGTGCGTGCTCCACGTCCGGCCACTACCCGCGCTCTTCGCGGCCGATACCCGACAAGTGTTCGCGATGTTGAACATACACGGGATGAGCCGGTGCTATGACCACGCGTAGTGGTTTCTGCTCGCTGCCCCGCCTGGATGGACCGGCCCGGGGCCGACCCGACCCTCAGGCGGCGCCGGCCTGCCCGAACGTGAAGCTGCCGACCTGCACGGGGTAGCCGGCCTTCTCCAGGGCGGCGACCACGCGCGTCACATGGGCGTGGTCGAGCGTCTCGATCGTCACCTCGAGCTCGGCCGACTTCGCGGAGACGTCGATGAACATGCGCTGGTGGAGCACCTCGACGATGTTGGCCCCGGTCTCGCCGAGGAGGGTGGTGACCGTTCCCATCGCCCCGGGCACGTCGGGGATCTCGACGTGCAGCCGCGACAGGCGGCCGTTCCGGACGAGCCCCCGCATGATCACCGAGGCCAGCAACCGCGGATCGACGTTGCCGCCGCTGAGCACCACGCCGACGCGCCGTCCGGCGAACAGGTCCGGATGCTCGATCAGCGCGGCGATGCCCGCAGCGCCGGCGCCCTCGGCGACGACCTTCTCGATCTCGAGCAGCAGGTTCATCGCCTCCTCGATGTGGTCCTCCGACACGGTCACCACATCGGTGGCCAGCGCGGCGACGATCCGCCCGGTCAGATCGCCCGGTCGCGGGACCGCGATGCCCTCGGCGATCGTGCTGCCCCCCGAGGGCCGCGTGGTGCCGTGAAGACGGTCGGCCATCGCCGGGTAGCGCTCGGTCTGCACGCCCACGAGGTCGATCCCCGGGGCGAGGTCCCGCGCCGCCACCGCCATACCGGCCAGCAGCCCGCCCCCACCGACCGGCACGACGAGGACGTCGAGGTCCGGGTCGTCGGCCAGCATCTCCAGCGCGCACGTGCCCTGCCCCGCGATCACCGCCGGGTCGTCGAACGGGTGGACGTAGGTGCGTCCCTCGGCGGTGGCGATCCGCCGGGCCTCCTCCTCGGCCTCGTCCAGCCCCTCGCCCCGCAGCACCACCGTGGCTCCCAGCTCCTGGGTGCGCTGCACCTTGACGAACGGCGTGGTGGCCGGCATGACGATCGTGGCGTCGATCCCCAGTCGGGTCGCGTGGTAGGCGACCGCCTGCGCGTGGTTCCCGGCCGACATCGCGATCACGCCGCGTGCCCGCTCGTCCGGGGTCAGCAGCGCCAGCCGGTTGAGGGCGCCGCGCTCCTTGAAGGCCGCGATGAACTGGAAGTTCTCGAACTTCAGCACCACGTGGCACCCCAGCACCTCCGACAGCGTGCGCGAGTGCGAGCTCGGGGTGCGCTCGATGTTGCCCGCCACCCGCTCGGCCGCCGTCCGCACGTCGTCGGCGGTGACCGGAAGCGGTCCGGACGCCAGGCGGGCGCGGGTCACGGGGCCGAGCGCATGATCAGTCGGCTGACGGTCATCTCGTCCAGCACCTCCGGCAGCGGCTCGACCCCGAGCCCGGGCCCGTCCGGAACGATCATCGTGCCGTTGGGCGCTTCGAACGGCCGGGTCAGGTCGGTCTCGAAGTAGCGGGCCGACGGGCCGAGGTCGGGGGGCAGGGTACAACCGGGGAGCGCGGCCACGGCCAGGTTGAGCGCCCGGCCGAGCCCGGTCTCGAGCATGCCCCCGCACCGCAGTGCCACGCCCTCCCGCCGGCAGAGCCCGTGGATGCGCCGGGCCTCGACCAGACCTGCGACGCGCCCGACCTTGAGGTTCACGGCACCGCACGCCCCGAGCGCGAGTGCCGTCTCGACGTCGCGGACCGAGCCGATCGACTCGTCCAGGCAGACTCGCACGTCGACCTGGCGCGCCAGCGCGGCGTGCCCGAGGAGGTCGTCACCGGGGAACGGCTGCTCGATCGCCGCCAGCCCGAGCACCGGATCGGCCAGCCACCGGAGGGTGGCCAGGTGGTCGGCGTCATCGCTGCTGAAGCTGCCGTTGGCATCGACCAGCAGGGCCACGTCGTCGCCGATCGCGTCTCGCACGGCCTGCACCGCCTCGACGTGCCAGGACGGCGTGACCTTCAGCTTGAACGACCGGTGCCCCTCGCCCTGCCAGCGGCGCGCCTCGGCGACCAGGTCGTCGATCGTCGGCGCCAGGCCGAGAGCGATGCCGGTGGGGATCACAGGGCGCGTCGCCCCCAGGAACGACGCCGTCGAGCGATGCTCGGCGCGCAGGCCCGCGTCGAGCGCCGCGCCCTCGAGGGCCGCCTTGGCCATGTGGTGGCCCCGCACCTCGCCCAGGGGGCGGCCCGCGAGCAGCCGGGGCACCAGGTGGTGCTCCATCACGTGGAGCACCTCGGCGGTGTACTCCGGCCAGTACGTGGGCTCGGGTTCGGCGACGCACTCGGCCCAGCCGTCGGGGCCGTCCGCGACGATCGCCCGCACGATCACGACCTCGCGGGTGTGGCGGGTGCCGCGGGCGGTGATGAACGGCTGGGCGAGCGGTAGCCGGACCGTGCGGAGCTCGATGCCCTCGAGCACGACCTCCATCGGGCACCTCCGGTCGTCGGCGATCGGGCGGTCGCGGGCCGCACCATCATGCCGGTCGCCCGCCCCGGTCGCCGGGTGGCTGGTCGCCCGCGTCCCGATCGCCGCCTCGCCGGTGGCTCGTGCGAGTCGCCCCATCGCGGCCGGGGGCACCCGCCGATGGGGGCACTAGCCTGGTTCGGACATGGCGACCACCGGACTCGCGCTCAAGGCCAACGATCCCTGCTGGTGCGGCAGCGGCCGCAAGTTCAAGCGCTGCCACAAGTCGAGCACCGATCGCATCCGGCCCGGGCGGGTGTCGCCGCCGCGGCCGGTGCCGCGCCACATCCCGCGGCCGCCGTACGCCGAGACCGGCGTCCCCGTGCGCCGGCCGGAGTCGCCCGTGCGCTCCCCGGAGGTGATCGAGCGGATGCGGGCCGCGGGCCGGGCCGCCGCCGAGGTGCTCCGCACCGTCGGGGCCGCAGTCGCCCCGGGGGTGACGACCGACGAGCTGGACGCCCTGTGTCACGAGGAGTGCATCGAGCGTGGCGGCTACCCGAGCCCGCTGAACTACGGCGGGTTCCCGAAGTCGCTGTGCACCTCGGTGAACGAGGTGATCTGCCACGGCATCCCGGACGACCGGCCGCTGGTCGACGGCGACATCGTCAACCTCGACGTCACCATCTTCCTCGACGGCGTCCACGGTGACACCAACGCCACGTTCCCCGTCGGCACGGTCGACGACGAGTCGGCCGACCTCATCCGGATCACCCGCCAGTGCCTCGAACGGGGCATCGAGGCGGTGGCCCCCGGCCGGCCCAGCAACGACATCGGCAAGGCGATCCAGGCCCACGCCGAGCCCCGCGGCTACGGCGTGGTGCGCGCGTTCGTGGGCCACGGGATCGGCGAGCAGTTCCACACCGACCTGCAGATCCCCCACTACGACAACCCGCCGGCGTCGGTGACGCTGCAGCCGGGCATGACCTTCACGATCGAGCCGATGATCACGCTGGGTGCCTGGCAGCACCAGCTGTGGGACGACGGCTGGACGGCCGTCACCATCGACCGCCGCCGCACCGCCCAGTTCGAGCACACGCTGCTGGTGACCGACGACGGCGTCGAGGTCCTCACCCGGACCGACTGACGAGCCGGGAGCGGTCAGCCCGCCCACGTGGCGGCGACGGGCACCGCGGTCAGGTCCCGTGCCAGCGGCACTGGTCTCTCCACGAGGCAGACGACGATGCCCTGGACCCAGCGGTCGCCCACGCGCTCCGCCAACCAGCGCAGACCGCGGGCGTCGTCCGGAGCCGGCGATGCGGTGGCCTTGACCTCGACGCCCGCGATGCGGCCACCCTCACCGATCACGACCAGGTCGACCTCCACCCCGCTGTGGACCCGCAGATGGTGGAGGTCCACCACCTGATCCGACCAGGTGCGCTGGCGTGCGAGCTCGTTGACGACGAAGGTCTCGAGCAGCGGCCCGAGCGCGGGATTGGTCACGTCGGACAGCCGTGCCGCGGTCTCGCGCAGCAGGTGGGTCGCGACCCCGGTGTCCGTCAGATGGGCCTTGGTGCGACCACTGGTGCGGGCCGACAGGTTCGCGGTGAACGGCGAGATCTCGTGGAAGGCGAACACCGCCTCGAGGAGCGGCAGGTAGCGGCGGACCGTCGTGTCCGCGAGCCCCGACGTTCGGGCGATCGAGGCCGGCACGAGCTCTGCCGAGGTTCGCGCGGCGAGCAAGCGCCACAAGTCGTCGAGCTCGGCCGGCTGGCGCACCGCGGCCAGATCGGGTACGTCGCGCTGGGTGACCGTACGGACATACGCGTCGAAGAACTCGCGGCGGTCCCGCTCCTCGTCGAGAAGGACCGCCTCCGGGAACCCTCCGGTTGCGATGCGCGCCGCAACTTCGCTGCGCGACATCCGGTCGGCGCGGCGGTCCCGCACAGCGCCGACGCCGGCGAGCAGGGCGTCGAGCATCCCGTCGTCACCCCCGTGGATCTCGCCCTGCGACAGCGGCCACAGGTCGAGGAAGCGGACGCGACCCGCGAGGGACTCCGACAGGCGGGGCTCGGTGAGGAAGCGCGTCGAGCCGGCGAGCACGAGCTGACCCCGCTCGTCGCTGCGGTCGAGCGTCGACTTGGCTGCGAGCAGGAGTCCGTCGCCGCCCCGCTGGAACTCGTCGACGAACAGCGGCCGAGGGCGCTCGGCCAGGAACCCGACCGGGTCGACGCGGGCGGCCCGCAACTGTGTGCGGTCGTCGAGGGTGAGGTAGGCGTCGTCGGCATGTGCTCCGGCGATGCGCCGCAGCAGGGCGCTCTTGCCGGCCTGCCGGGGACCGTTGACCACGACGGCACGAGCCGTGCGCATGCGACGACGGAGCTC
>JBKHJZ010000043.1:0-20642 GCA_046537875.1 Acidimicrobiia bacterium
GGCCGGACGTCGCGGTGCCCGCGGCGGTGGACGTGATCGCCGGCGACGGGGCCGACGACGCCGCGCGCCGGCTCGTTGCCGACGTGCTGCGCGGGGCCGGCGCGTCGGACGTGCGGTCGCCGGCCGCCGGCGAGCAGGCGGGGGGCGGGGAACCGGCCGGGCTGGTCGTGCACCTCGGCGCAGCGGACGATCCCGCGATCGCCGGCGAGCTGCGCGCCGCCGGGCTCGACGTGGCCGACCCCCTGCCACCCGAGGGGTACGCCCTCGCGGCGGCCACGCGCGACGGCGGGCCCGACACCGTGGTGATCGGCGGTGCGGATGCCGCCGGCACGTTCTACGGCGCCCAGACGCTGCGCCAGCTCACCGGCGACGGCACCATCGCGGGCGTCGCCGTGATCGACCACCCGGCGATGCCGCTGCGGGGCACGGTCGAAGGGTTCTACGGCAGCCCGTGGACGCACGACGAACGCCTGGACCTGCTCGACTTCCACGGCCGGTTCAAGCTGAACACCTACATCTACGCCCCCAAGGACGACCCCTACCATCGCGACCGCTGGCGCGACCCGTACCCGGCCGCCGCCCTCGACGAGCTGGCGGAGCTGGTCGACCGGGCCACCGCCAACCACGTGCGCTTCACCTTCGCGGTGTCGCCCGGCACCTCGATCTGCTTCTCCGATCCGGCCGACACCGAGGCGCTCATCGCCAAGCTGCGCGCCGTGCGCGACATCGGCGTGCGGGCCTTCTCCATCGCCCTCGACGACATCGACCACACGCGCTGGCACTGCGACGCCGACGCGCAGCGCTACGGGCCGCCCTCCACCGAGGCGGCCGCACGGGCGCAGGTCGAGCTGCTGAACACGCTCGAGCGGCGGTTCATCGACGCCGACGGGGGGACGCACCCGCTCCAGATGGTCCCGACCGAGTACCGCGGCACCGACGACAGCCCCTACCTGCAGGTACTGCGGGAGGGCCTCGACCCGGACGTCGAGGTGATGTGGACGGGGACGCTGGTGGTGCCCGCCGAGATCACCACCGAGCACGCCGAGGCCGCCGCCCGGCTGTACGGGCGGCCCCCGTTCGTCTGGGACAACACCCCGGTCAACGACTACCCGGCCACCGAGGGCCGCCTGCTGCTCGGGCCGTACGACCGGCGGGAGCCGGGCCTCTCCGCGCACGTGCGGGGCATCGCGCTGAACCCGATGAACCAGGCCGCGGCCAGCAAGGTCGCACTGGTCGGCGGCGCCGACTTCGCGTGGAACGACCGCGACTACGACCCCGGCCGGGCACACCGCGCTGCAGCACGGCACCTGGCCGGCGGCGACGGGGCGACGGCGGACGCGCTGCTGGCGTTCTTCGACCTCGAGCACCTCGCGCCGACCTCGGCGAGCTCGGGGGCGCTGTCGCTCCCCCAGTCCCCGGTGCTGGCGGGCGAGCTCGACGCGTTCCGCACCGCCTGGGCCGACGGCGACCGCAGCGGCGCCATCGCCGGGTTGCGTCCCCGCGCGGAGCTCATCGCCGGTGCACCCCGGACGATCCGGCAGAACGTGGACGACCAGCAGTTCCTCGCCGACTGCGCGCCGTGGCTCGATGCCGCAGAGCTCTGGGGCCGTGCCCTGGTCACCACGCTCGACGCGCTCGATGCACACATCGCCGGCGACGAGGGCCGAGCGGCCGACCTGTTCGCATCCGCCGACGACCTGGTGGCGCAGGCGGCAGCGATCGAGACCGTCCCCGGGGAGACCGCCCAACAGGGACCGGTGCGCGTGGCCGACGGCGTCCTCGACAGCTTCCTGGCGGAGGCGCGCGACCTGCGCTGACCGGCGCGCCGGCGCAGCCCGCGCCCGGTCTCAGGGAAGCTCCAGCGGCGGGAGGGTCGGCACCGTGAGGGACGGCGGGGTGGTCCCGCCGTCCTCGAGGACGGTGCCGTCGCCGGAGAGGTCGGGCAGGCGCTCCCCCAGCGATTCGACCTCGTCGCCCAGCCGGGACAGGTCCGGCTCGGGGGCGCTCGGGGTCGACGAGGTGGGTGTCGGCGCCTCCGCTGACGCGCCGGCGGGCGCATCGCTCCCGACAGCGCCGCCCTGCCGGCGGTCGGCAGCGTCCCCGCGGCCCCCGCGCTCGCCGCCTTCGTCGGGTTCGGCGCCAGCGCCGGCGCCGGTCAGCGGAACGACCATCTCGGTCACCGACGCCGGGCGGCCGCCGACCAGGTGATGGACACGTACCCGGGCCGTCTCCGCACGGCCGAGCGCCACCGTGATCGGCCGGCTCGTGCCCGGCCCGGCACCGAGGTCGACGATCCGGCCGATCGCGACACCGGTCGCTCCGGCCGCGTCCGGCGCACCGACCCGGTCCTCCACGCCAGCGGCGGCGCCGCCGGCCTCGTCGCCGAGCCCGATCGGCCGATCGTCGGCCCACACACCGACGGCGACGGGGGCGTCGACGTGCGAGGCCCGCGTCACCGTGAACGACAGGTGCTCCCCGTCGTAGCGGACGTCGCCCAGCTCGACGGCGTCGGACCCCGAGCCGACGACCGACCACGCACCATCGGCCCCGGACGACCGGCGCAGGATCACCGTGCCGGTGGAGCGGCGGGACGCGTCACCGCCCGACCACTCCACGACCGCGACGCGATCGGCGAGGTCACGGAGCACGAGCTCCGGGGCTCCGGAGGGTGGTGGAGCGACCTCCGGAGCCGCCGGGAGCCCGGGGGGCGAGGGTGTCCCCGGTACCGGCGCCGGGGGCACTGCTTCCGATGGCGCGCCGGTGCCGGGGACGACCGCTGCCGGGCCGGGCGCCCGGGCGACGCCGGCCGCCTCGAGGTACGACCGGGCCGCGTCGACGGGATCATCCGTGTCCGAGATCCACACGACGGGCGCGGTCGCCGGGTCGAAGGCGGCGTCGGTCGGCGCCGCGGCGGTGGCGATCCGCTCGTCCTGGGTGCCCGCCGGGACGCGGTGGAGGAGCACCGCCCCGGCCACGACGGCGGCCGCCGCCGCGGCCCCCGCCAGCGACCACCGCACCGACGGGTGGCGACGCCGGGATCCGGCTGGGATCCCGGCCGCCCCGGAGCCTCCTGCGCCGCCCCCGGAGTCTGCGCCAGACGCGGGCGACCCGGACCGGTGCACCGCGATGACCGGTGCCGTGGGCTGGCCGACCAACAGGTCGAAGTCGGGTCGGTCCGGGTCGACGGCGCGGGCGAAGGCCCGCAGGGCAGTCGCCACCTCGTCGGCGAACGGGTCCCCCTCGGTGTCGTGGACGAGCCTGAGCGGGACGGCCCTCCGCGAGCCGGGGGACGACCCGGGCGAGGCGTGCGCGGTCATCGGTCGATCACCCGCCTCAGCGAGCGCAGACCCCGATGGACCGACGTGCGCACCGTGGCCGTCCGGCAGCCGAGCACGCCGGCGATCTCGTCGTGCGGCAGGTCGGCGTAGAAGCGCAGGACGATCGCCATCCGCTGCCGCTCGGGCAACGTGGCGAGGGCGTCCCACATCTCGTCCGCCGCCAACGTGTCGGGGTCGGGTGGCGGCGGTCGGCGCTCGCGCTCGAGCTTGTGCCGGCGCCCCCACGAGCGCGACCGGCTCACGACCGCGGTGCGGACGTAGGCGAAGGGGTCCCGCACGCGGTCGCACGCGCGGTGGGCGTCGACGAAGGCGTCCTGCACGATCTCCTCTGCGACCGCGCTCTGGCCCGTGAGCACGTAGGCGAGGCGGACGAGGCTGCCGTAGCGCTCGTGGTAGACGCGAACCAGGTCGGTGTCCCAGCAGCTCGTCACCGGCGCCTCCACCGGGACGGCCCTCGGCAGCGTGCTCATCACAGGTGAGGCGCCCGAGGAGGCCGGTTCGTTCCCCGGAATCCGCACGATCTCCCCCGGCCCCCCAGCGGCCGCTGACGAACCCGGTCCGGCCCGGCCGTCAGCCGCCCGGACCGGGCGGGGGGACGTCGGCCAGCATGCGCAGCAGCGTGCGCACACCGAAGCCGGTCCCGCCCTTGCGCGTCACGACCGATTCGTCGGTGACGTAGGCGGGACCGGCGATGTCGAGGTGCGCCCAGGGGACGCCGTCGGCGACGAACCGCTGGAGGAACAGGCCGGCCAGCAGGGCGCCGCCGTACCTCCCGGTCCCCACGTTCCTCAGGTCGGCCACCTCGGAGTCGAGCTGGCCACGCAGCTCGTGGGGCAGCGGCAACGGCCACACCGGCTCGCCCGCGGCGTCGGCCGCGGCGCGCACCCGGGCCACGAGGTCGTCGTCGTTGGCCATGAGCCCGGCGACATCCGGACCGAGCGCCACGATGCACGCACCCGTGAGCGTGGCCAGGTCGACGATGAGGTCGGGTTCGGCCTCGCTGGCCATCGACAGGGCGTCGGCGAGCACCAGCCGACCCTCGGCGTCGGTGTTGAGCACCTCGACGGTCAACCCGTTGCGGATGCGCAGCACGTCGCCGACCCGGGTGGCGTCGCCGCCCGGCATGTTGTCGGTCAGGGGGATGAACCCCAGCACGCGCACCGGTGGGCGCACGGCGTCGAGCGCGGTGAAAGCGGCGAGCACGGCCGCGGCGCCGGCCATGTCGCCCTTCATGCCGACCATCGCGTCGGTCGGCTTCAGCGACAGGCCCCCGGAGTCGAAGGTGATCCCCTTGCCGACGAGCGCGACCGTCGCCCGGGCCTCGTCGGCCTCCCACGAGAGCCGGAGGAACCGGGGCTCCTCCGTCGATCCCCGGTTCACGCCGACGAGGCCCCCGAGCTTCTCGGCCTCGATGGCGTCGCGGTCGAGCACGTCGACCCGGAATCCGTGCGAGGCCCCGAGCTCCACGGCCCTCTCGGCGAACCGCGTGGGGGTCAGAGTGCCGCCGGGGGTGTTCACCAGGTCCCGCGCCAGGCACGTGGCCTCGGCCACGGCCCGGCCGCGCTCGAGCGCGGCCCGCACGGCGTCGCCGTCGCCGCCGACGACCGCCACCCGCTCGAGCGCGCTCGGCTCGGGTTCGGACTTGAGGGCCGTGTAGCGGTACGCGCCGAGGACGATCCCCTCGGCGATCGCCTGGGCGACCTCGGCCCGGTCGAGGCGCTCCGGCGCATCGCCGAGCAGGGTGGTGGCGACGTGCTCGTGGCGCTCGGTGGTGCGGGCGAGCGCGGCGGCCCCCCTCCGGAACGTCGACGGGGTGGCCTCGCCACCGGCCCCGAGCCCGACGGCGACCAGCGCCCCGGACGTGCCGGCGGCGCCGGCCGGCCGGGCCACGACGCAGGTCTCCCCCGGCTTGCCGGTGAACGACCGGGCCGCGAGGAACGATGGATCGAGCCCCTCGGGCAGGTCGCCGGACTCGATCCGGTCGGTGGTGACGCCCACCCCGGTCGCCTGGGCATCGTCGGGCACCGCCGTGGTGAGCTCGATGGCGATCGGCATGGTGGGCAGGCTACTGAGGCCCGGTCGGGCCGGTGCCGTCGGTCGTGGTCGCTCCGCCTGCGGGAGACCGGCTCTCAGCCGCCCGGCTCGACCTCGCGGCTCAGGAGGTGCTCACCCTCCACGAAGCGGGCCTGGGCCCACAGCAGCGACGACAACCGGTTGAGGTAGGCGAGCGCGTGCGAGCCGGGGTCCACGACGGCGCTCGCCGTCCGCTCGGCCCGCCGCACCACGGTCCGTGCGTGGTCGAGGGCGGCGGCCAGGGGGGTCTGGCCGGGGACCGTGAACTCCGACGGCGCGTCGAAGCGCTCGCCGAGGTCGTCCACCGTGGCCTCGAGCGCGGCGAGCATCTCGGGGCTCACCCGGGTCTGGCCGTCGACGAGCCGGTCGCGGCGCTCGGGTGGGGTCGCCAGCTCGGCCATCAGCACCCACAGGTCGCGGCAGACCTGCGTCAGGGCCCGGTCGAGCTCGCCGCCCGGCTCGCACTGCGCGCGGGCCACGCCGATCACGGCCTGGGCCTCGTCGACCTCGCCGGTGGCTCGCGGATGGGCGGAGTCCTTCGGCACCCGACCCCCGAAGAGCAGTCCGGTGGTGCCGTCGTCGCCCCTGCCGGTGTAGAGCCGTGTCACGTGCGGCACCGTATCCGGCGGGTCGGTCAGTAGCCCGCCTCGGGATCGACCGGGCCCACCAGTGGCTCACCGGCGAGCCAGCGGCGCACGTTGTCGGTGATGCGGGCGCCGAGCAGGGGGACGGCCATCTCGTCGGTGTTGCCGGTGTGCGGGGTGACGATCACGTTCGGCAGGGACCACAGCGGGTGGCCGTCGGGCAGCGGCTCCGGGTCGGTGACGTCGAGCCCGGCGCTGCCGAGCGTGCCGTCCCGGAGGGCGGCCACGAGGTCGTCGGTGACCACGTGAGGCCCGCGGGCGACGTTCACCAGGCAGGCGCCGGGGGCGAGCAGCTCGAGACGGCGGCGGTCGATGAGGCCCACCGTCTCGGGAAGCAGGGGCAGGGCCAGCACCGCCAGGACGGCCCCGGCGAGCGCCTCGTCGAGCCGGTCGTCGCCGACCACCCGGTCGGCGCCCTCCATCGGTCGCGGGGTGCGGCGCACCACGGTGACCCGGCAGCGGAACGGGCGCAGCATCGACAGCAGGGCCTCGGCGATGCCACCACCGCCGACGATCGTCACGTCGGCGCCCACGAGGTTGGTGCCGCGCTGCCCGGTCCACGTGGTGGCCCGGGCGTAGCGGTCGAGGCCGCGCAGGCCGGCGAGGCCCAGCGCGAGCGCGAGCTCGGCGACCGGGTCGGCGTAGACGCCCTTGCCGCACGTCCAGGTGCGGCCGGCGTGCGCCCTGATCACCTCGGTGTACGGCTCCACACCCGCCCACGGGAGCTGGACCCACCGGAGCCGGGGATGGTCGTCGAGCACCCGCCCGAGCCCGCCGGGGTCGTCCGGGTCTCCCCACACCAAGGCCACGGCATCGGCGGGGTCGACCACGACACCGCCGCCGGCCTCGACCGCGTCGACCAGGTATCCCGGGCCGCCGGCGGGCAGCACGGCGATGCGGTCGGGGGGAGGAGCCACGGCCCGAGGCTACGCGGCACCCGGCCGGGCGAGGTCGACGGCCCGGCGGCGGGCGAGGCGGGTGAACGCGATCGCATCCCGCACCGCGGCGCCGCCGGGGTCGTTGTTGAAGTAGACGTACACGTCGCAGCCCGCAGGCCAGGCCTGGGCGCACCGGTCGATCCAGCTCGCCAGGGCCCGCCGCCCGTACGACGGCGGCGGCATCGCGCTGCCCTGATGCAGCCGCAGGTAGCCCCACGGCGCCGTGGCCCACAGCGGGCCCTGCGGGCGGCCGCGCCGGTCGGCCCAGCAGAGCGCGGCCCCGCGCCGCTCCAGCGTCGCCCGCACCTCGTCGGTCCACCACGAGTCGTGGCGGGGCTCGACCGCCACCCGGGCACCGGCGGGGAACTGGGCCAGGCAGGCGTCGAGCAGCGCGGCATCGGCACGGGCAGTGGGCGGGAGCTGCAGCAGGTAGGGCCCGAGCCGGTCGCCGAGACCCTCGGCCCGGCCGACCAGCCGTGCCACCGGCTCCGCCGGATCGCGCAGCCGCTTGATGTGGGTGAGGTAGCGGCTCACCTTCACCGCCATGACGAACCCCTCGGGGGTCTGGTCGCGCCAGCGCTCGAACAGCGACCGCTCCGGCAGCCGGTAGAAGGCGTTGTTCACCTCGACGGTCGGGAAGCGCCCGGCGTACGTGGACAGCCACGACCGCTGCGGCACGCCGGCGGGATAGAGCACCCCCCGCCAGTCGCGGTACTGCCACCCCGAGGTGCCGACGAACCAGGTCATGGCCGCTGGATACCACCGATCGTGGTGCGATGGCCGGAAGTAGGGTCGGGCACCGTGGGGACGGTGACGGGTGCACGACGGCTGGTCCGGGCGGCGGGTGCCGTGGCGCTGGTTCTCGTGCTGGTCGCCGTGCTGGCCGCTGGGTGCTCGGGCGGCGACGCAGGTGACGGCGGTGGCGACGGTGGTGCCGGGGGCGGGGCGGCCGACGCCGGGCCGCCGAAGGTCGTCCCGGACGGGATCGCGGTGCCGGCCGTCACCGGACCGGTCACCGAGGGACGGCACCCGGCGCCGTTCAACACGCTTCCGCCCGAGATCGCCGAGGAGTACGGCTACGTCGAGGAGGAGTACCTCGTCGAGGGCACCGCGGCCTCGTACGTGGCGGAGGGCGACCTGACCCCGGACGGGGACTGGACGCTCGCCGAGGACGACGCCGCGCCGTACACGACCCGGATCCTCGTGCGGATGCCCGCCGACCCCGAGGACTTCAACGGCACGGTCGTGGTCGAGTGGCTCAACGTGAGCGGCGGGATCGACGCCGACCCGCACTTCGGCATGACCCACCCGGCGCTGCTGGGCAACGGCTTCGGCTACGTGGGGGTGTCGGCCCAGGCGGCGGGCATCGAGGGCGGCGGCTTCCGGCTGGAGATCCCGGGCTTCGATCCCGAGCCGCTGAAGGAGTGGGATCCGGAGCGCTACGGCGGGCTGTCCCATCCCGGCGACGACCACTCGTACGACATCTTCACCCAGGCCGCCGCCGTGGCCGCGGGTGCCGCCGGTCCCGACCCGTTCGAGGGCTACGGCGTCCAGCGGCTGCTCGCCGTCGGCGAGTCGCAGTCGGCCATGCGGCTGGTGTCCTACATCAACGGCGTCCACCCGCTGACCGGGATCTTCGACGGGTTCCTGGTGCACAGCCGGAGCGCCGGGGCGGCTCCGGTCCAGGCCCGGGCCGCCGACGAGATCGCGTCCGGCGACCCCGTCCGGATCCGCACCGACCTCGACGTGCCGGTGCTGGTCTTCCAGACCGAGACCGACCTGGTGGGGGTGATCGGGTTCCTCCCGGCGCGGCAGCCCGACACCGAGCTGATCCGCACCTGGGAGGTGGCCGGCACCGCGCACGCCGACCGGGCAACGCTCGACTACGGGGTCGCGTCCGGGCTGGTCAACGAGCCCGACGCCGACATCCGCCTCGCCGAGGCGTGCGGAGAGATCAACACCGGCCCCCAGCGCTTCGTGGTGCGAAGGGCGCTGGTCGACCTCGAGCGTTGGGTGCGCGCGGAGACTTTGCCGGCGCACGCGGAGCCGATCGCGGTCGAGGACGGCGCGATCGTCCGCGACGAGCACGGCAACGCGGTCGGCGGCGTCCGCACCCCGGCGGTCGACGTGCCGATCGCCACCCAGAGCGGCGAGCCACCGGAGGAGACCGACCTGTTCTGCCTGCTGTTCGGCCATCACGACGACTTCGACGAGGCCACGCTCGCCGACCTGTACGACGGGCCCGACGACTACGTCGAACAGGTGGCCGCGTCCGCCACCGGCGCCGTGGAGGCGGGCTTCCTGCTCCCCGAGGACGAGGCCCGCATCGTCGCCGCGGCCGAGACCGAGGCCGCCGCCATCCCGGACCGTCCATGACCGGACCGCCCGGGTCGCAGGAAGCGGGACGCCGCCCGGGCTGGCTGCTCGACGAGGTGGCGTCCGCCGGCCGGGAGAACCTCGACGTGGATCACGTGGCGCGCTACGACGGCAAGGAGGACGCCGCGGCGGCCGACGAGATCGACCTGCTCCGGCGGCTCGGGCTCACGCGGCGGTCCGTGGTGGTCGACATCGGCGCAGGCACCGGGCAGTTCGCCGCAACGGTCGCTCGGGTGTGCGCCCGCGTGGTCGCCGTCGACGTGTCGCCGGTGATGCTCGCGGCGCTGCGGTCAAGGGTGCGGTCCGAGCGCCTGACGAACGTCGAGGTGGTCCGGGCGGGCTTCCTCTCCTACACGCACGGGGGCAGCCCGGCCGACGTCGTCTACTCCCGCTACGCGCTGCATCACCTGCCCGACTTCTGGAAGGCGGTGGCCCTCACGCGCCTCCACGGGGTGCTGCGGCCGGGAGGGATCCTTCGCCTGTGGGACGTCGTGTACGACTTCCCGCCGGACGCGGCCGCCGAGCGGATCGAGGCCTGGTGCGCCACCGGGGGCACCGACGTGGCCGCCGAGTGGAGCCGGGCGGAGCTCGAGGAGCACGTCCGTGACGAGCACTCGACCTTCACCTGGCTCCTCGAGCCGATGATCGAGAGGAGCGGTTTCGCGATCGAGGACGCCCAGCACTCCGACGACGGGATCTCCGCCAGGTACGTCCTCCGGGCGGTCTGATCCACCCGGCTGGGCTGCTATCCCCGGGGGATCCGGCAGCCGTTCGGGTGGTTTGCCTCACCGCCGAGTCAGTTGCGCCGCCCCATGGGCACCGGGAGCGTCGAGCGACACGTGGCGTGCACGCTGCCGGGCGGTTCCGCGATCGGTCGCGGCCACGCCGGGACGAGGTCGCGTCTGACAGCATCGTGCCCGTGCACCCCCGAACGAAGCCAGTGGCCCTGGGATTGGCAGCCGGCGTCGTGCAGTTCGCGCTGCCGGAGAGCCTCGGGATCCTGGTCGTGATCGTTGCCGCCTTCGCCGCCGGATGGGTCCTGCCCGAGGAGCCGATCACCGCAGCCCTGCTGTTCCTGCTGCCGGCGATCGTGTTGGGAACAGCGCGGGCGTTGCTCGGCGACGAGGTCGGTTCTGTCGCACCGCTGGTGTTCGGACTCGCGATCGCGGCGATGTTCACGGCCTTCCTCACCCACATCGGGGCGGGTGTCGCCCTCCACCGCCGGAACGCCGAGCAGGGAGGCCGCCGCTGAGCCCCGCCTACTGCAACCCGTGCGACGCCCCGCCGTCGACCGGGATGGCGGCGCCGGTGACGAACCTGGCCTGGTCCGAGCAGAGGAAGGTGACGACGGAACCGAAGTCCGCCGGGTCCCCGAGCTCCCCGACCGGTACGCCGCCCGCGGCGTCGGAGGCATCCCCGCCGTACAGCTCGACCAGGCGATCCGTGGCGTGCAGCCCCGGCTGGACCGAGTTCACGGTCACGCCGCTGGGCGCCACCTCCCGCGCCAGCGTCTTGAGGAACCCCGTGGCGCCCGCCCGGGCGGTGTTGGACAGGATCAGTGTGGGCACCGGCTCCCGCACCGCGATCGAGGTGATGGCGACCACGCGTCCCCACCCCCGCTCGCACATCGCGGGGACCGAGGCGTGGCACATCGCGACGGTCGACAGGAGGTTCAGGCCGATCGCCGGCGCGTAGGCGTCGAGCGACGTGGACGCGAACGTGCCGGGCGGCGGCCCGCCGGCGTTGGCCACGAGGATGTCGATCCCGCCGAGGGCTTCGGCCGCCTCGGAGACGAAGCCGGACGCCCCCTCGACCGTCGACACGTCGGCCGCGATCGGGACCGCGCCGTCGATCTGCGCGGCCGCGTCGGCCAGCCGGCCGGCATCCCGGCCGCACAGCGCGACCCGGGCGCCCTCGGCGGCGAGCGCACGCGCCGACGCGAACCCGAGGCCCGACGACGATCCCGCGACCGCGGCCCTCCTGCCTGCCAATCCGAGGTCCACCCCACTCCTCCCGGTCGTGCCGACTGCACCCCGCAACGTAGCTGCGCAGCTCCCACCAGGGATGTTTGGGCTTCACGGGGTGGGAAGCCGCTGGTCGAGCCCAACCCGGGGCGAAGGATCGAGAAGGAGACACACCGATGGCAACGATGAACGCGAGCGAGCTCCGGTCGTGGGTGGGCCACACGGCGATCGACAACCAGGGATCGAAGGTCGGGAAGATCACCGACATCTACATGGACCAGTCCACCCACCAGCCGGAGTGGCTCACGGTGAAGACCGGGATGTTCGGTGGCAACGTGTCGTTCGTCCCGCTTGCGGGCGCCACGCCCGCGGGCGACGACGTGAAGGTCGCGTACGACAAGGACACCATCACCAGCGCCCCCAACATCCCGGCGGAGGGGGAGATCAGCGAGGACGAAGAGGACGAGCTGTACCGGTACTACGGCCCGGGCCAGGGTGTCGCCCAGTCCGGCACCGGGACGGCCGAGACCGGCGCACCCCGGGGATCGACCGACGACGCCATGACCCGCTCGGAGGAGGAGCTCGAGGTGGGCACGCGCCGCCGCGAGAGGGGCAGGGCGCGGCTCCACAAGTGGGTCGAGACCGAGGACGTGCAGGTCACGGTCCCCGTCGAGCGGGAGAAGGCACGCATGGTGACCGAGCCGATCACCGACGAGAACCGCGACGCGGCGATGTCGGGCCCCGAGATCAGCGAGGCCGACCGGGAGGTCACCCTCCGCGAGGAGGAGATCGACGTGAGCAAGAGGGCCGTGCCCAAGGAGCGCGTGCGGCTCGAGAAGGAGACCGAGGTCGAGGAGGTTCCGGTCTCCGAGCAGGTCCGCAAGGAGCACATCGAGCGGGAGGACGACGCCGGCCGCGGCTGACATCCCACGGACCCCGGGTGATCCCCGGGGTCCCCCTCCGGGCCAGGTGCCGGACCGGGGCGGCGGGTCGGCTCGCACGGGCGGCTCTGACCCGCGGCGCAGGGGGTTCGGGAACCCGGTCGGCTCCCGGCCACCGGCACCAGTAGCCTCGGAGGGTCTATGACCCGCTTCCTCGACCTGGTCGACGAACGCGTCGTCGTCTACGACGGCGCGTTCGGCACCTACGTGCAGGACCTCGGGCTGACCGCCGACGACTTCGGCGGCCCCCAGCTCGAGGGCTGCAACGAGATCCTCTGCGTCACGCGGCCCGACGTCATCGCCGACATGCACGACGCCATGTTCCGGGCGGGTGCCGACGTGGTGGAGACGGCCAGCTTCGGTGCGTTCGCCGTGCCCCTCGGCGAGTACGGCATCGCCGATCGGGCCCACGAGCTCTCCCTCGCGTCGGCCCGGATCGCCCGCGAGGTGGCCAGCGGCCACGACGGGCTGGTGGCCGGATCGATGGGGCCGGGCACCAAATCGCCGTCCCTCGGGCAGATCACCTTCGCCGACCTGCGCGACGCCTACGAGGTCACGGCGCGCGGGCTCCTCGAGGGCGGCGTCGACCTGCTGATCACCGAGACCCACTTCGACCTGCTGGCCGTGAAGGCCGCGATGATCGGCGCCCGCCGGGCGATGGCGGCGCTCGACAGGCAGGTCCCCCTGCAGGTGCAGGTCACGATGGAGCAGACCGGCACCATGCTCCTCGGCACCGAGATCGGCGCCGCGCTCGGCGCCGTCGAGCCCCTGCGGCCCGACGTCTTCGGCCTCAACTGCGCGACCGGACCCGCCGAGATGAGCGAGCACCTCCGGCACCTCTCGGGTCACGCCCGCCAACCCATCTCGTCCCTGCCCAACATGGGCATGCCGTCGGTGGTCGACGGCAGGATGCACTACGACCTGTCGCCCGAGGACTTCGTCGAGCACCAGGTGCGGTTCGTCACCGAGCTCGGCGTGCGGGTGGTGGGCGGCTGCTGCGGATCCACACCCGAGCACATCCGCCAGCTCGCCGCCGTGGCCAAGGACCTCACGCCCGCGCCCCGGCAGCCCCGGCACGAACCGGGCGCCACCTCGATGTTCACCTTCGTCCCCTTCCACCAGGACGCCAGCTTCCTCATCATCGGCGAGCGCACCAACGCCAACGGGTCCAAGAAGTTCCGCGACCGGATGCTGGACGGCGACTGGGACAGCTGCGTGAAGATCGCGCGGGACCAGGAGCGCGAGGGCGCCCACGTCCTCGATGTCTGCGTCGACTACGTGGGCCGCGACGGCACGCAGGACATGGACGAGCTCGCCAGGCGCTTCGCCACCCAGGTGACCGTGCCCCTCGTGCTCGACTCGACCGAGCCGCAGGTGCTCGAGGCAGGTCTCCAGCGCCTCGGCGGTCGGGCCATCCTCAACTCGGCGAACCTCGAGGACGGCGACGGCGAGGGCAGCCGCTTCGACCGCGTCTGCCGGCTCGCCAAGGAGCACGGCGCAGCCGTCATCTGCATGCTCATCGACGAGGAGGGCCAGGCCCGGGACGTCGAGTGGAAGCTGCGGATCGCCCACCGCATCCACGACCTCGCCACCCGCCGCTACGGGCTCCGGCCGGGCGACCTGATCCTCGACGCGCTCACCTTCCCCCTCTCCACCGGCGACGACGACCTCCGGGGCGACGCGATGGCCACCATCGAGGCCATCCGGCGCATCAAGGCCGAGCTGCCGGGCGTCTACACCACGCTCGGCGTGTCGAACGTGAGCTTCGGCCTCTCCCCCGCCGCACGCCACGTGCTCAACTCGGTGTTCCTCTACGAGTGCATCGACGCCGGGCTCGACTCGGCGATCGTCCACGCCGGGCGCATCGTGCCCCTCAACCGGGTGCCCGACGACCAGCTCGACGTCTGCCGCGACCTCATCCACGACCGGCGCGACCCCGCCGCCGGCTACGACCCGCTCGCCGCCCTCCTCGACGTGTTCGCCGACGTCACGGTGGCGAAGAACGAGAAGGAGGACCGCTCGGGCTGGCCGGTCGACGAGCGGCTGAAGGCCCGGATCATCGACGGGGACCGCGACGGGCTGACCGACGACCTCGACGAGGCGCTGGCGGCGGGCATGCCCGCGCTCGACATCATCAACAACGTGCTGCTCTCGGGCATGAAGGTGGTGGGCGACCTGTTCGGGGCCGGCGAGATGCAGCTGCCGTTCGTGCTCCAGTCGGCCGAGACCATGAAGGCCGCGGTGGCCCACCTCGAGCCCCACATGGAGAAGGCCGGCGGAGACACCGCCAAGGGCCGGATCGTGCTCGCCACGGTCAAGGGCGACGTGCACGACATCGGCAAGAACCTCGTCGACATCATCCTCACCAACAACGGCTACGAGGTGCACAACCTCGGGATCAAGGTCTCGATCGCCGACATGATCGAGAAGGCGCTCGCGGTCAAGGCCGATGCCATCGGCATGTCGGGCCTGCTGGTGAAGTCGACGCTGGTCATGCGCGACAACCTCGACGAGCTCAACGCCCGGGAGCTCAGCGGGATCCCCGTGCTGCTCGGCGGCGCGGCCTTGACTCGCAGCTACGTCGAGCGCGACCTGCGCGACGTGTACGGGGGGCGGCTGTTCTACGGCAAGGACGCCTTCGAGGGACTCCACGTCATGGACCGCCTCGGCGCCATCCGGCGGGGAGCCGAGGCCGACGACCCGGAGTGGGGCCGCGTCCCCAGCGACTCGCGCGTGCCGTCCCGGGCCTCGCTCGGGCTCGCCGAGCGGGGTGCCGCCCCGGCGGCGGAGGTCCCCGCCCGCTCGCCCGACGTCGTCACCGACAACCCGGTGCCCACCCCGCCGTTCGTGGGCTCACGGATCATCAAGGGCATCCCGATCGACGAGATCGCCCGCTACCTGAACGAGACCGCGCTGTTCCGCAACCAGTGGCAGTTCCGGCCCGAGACCACTGCGGCCGGCGCCACCGAGAGCGACAACGAGTTCAAGGCGCGGATCCGCCCCACGCTGCGCGCCGAGCTCGCCCGCGCCAAGGCCGACGGCATCCTCGTCCCCCAGGTGGTCTACGGCTACTTCCCCGCCGGTGGCGACGGCAACGACCTCGTCATCTGGACCGACGAGAGCCGCACCGCGGAGCGGGCTCGGTTCACCTTCCCCCGCCAGACCAAGCCGCCGTTCTACTGCATCGCCGACTTCTTCCGGCCCGCGGGCAGCGACGAGGTCGACTACGCCGCGTTCCAGCTCGTCACCATCGGGCCCGCGGTGTCGGAGCGCACCGCCAAGCTGTTCGCCGACGACCGCTACCAGGAGTACCTGCTCCTCCACGGGCTCGGCGTGGAGATGGCCGAGGCGCTCGCCGAGTACTGGCACCGGCGCATCCGCGAGGAGTGGGGCTTCGCCGACGAGGACGGCCCCACCCTGACCGGCCTGTTCCGCCAGCAGTACCGGGGCGGGCGCTACTCGTGGGGCTACCCGGCGTGCCCCGACCTCGAGGACAACGAGACCGTGCTCGACCTGCTCGACGGCGAGCGCATCGGGCTCGAGTGCAACGAGGACACGGGGTTCCAGTACCAGCCCGAGCAGTCGACCTCGGCCCTGGTCTGCCACCACCCGCAGGCCAAGTACTTCGTCGCGCGGTAGCGTCACGGCCCGGCCGCCACGGCCATCCGGGCGCCGGGGTTGCCGATTGAGGGCCCCCGGCGCGCACCCTCTACGCTGGATCGCCGATGCGCGCGCTGCGCCTGCGGTCGTCACACGCCGTGACCGCCCTGTCCCCGGGGCACCGCCGGCGCCGCCCGCCGGAGCTGGAGCCCGATGTCAACAGACCAGGTCAGCCTGTTCCTCGCGCTGCTCGCCGTGACCGCCCAGGCGGGCGCCATCGCGCTGGCGGTGACCCTCGCCGTCCGGGCCCTGCGCCCCGGCGCCGCGTGGCCCCACCAGGCGCTGGCCGCGGTGCGCCCCGCCGCCCCGGTGCTCGCCGCCACCGTGGCGATCGTGGCGACGCTCGGCAGCCTCTACTACTCGGAGGTCGCCGACTTCCCGCCCTGCCGCCTCTGCTGGTTCCAGCGCATCGGCATGTACCCCCTCGCCCTGCTGCTCCCGATCGCCGCGTGGCGACGCGACCCGCAGGTGCGCTGGTACGCGCTGCCCCTCGCACTGGTCGGCGGCGCGATCTCCGTGTACCACATGGTGATCGAGCGCAACCCGTCGCTCGAGTCCGGCGCGTGCGAGGCCACCAACCCCTGCTCGATCATCTGGGTCGAGGAGCTCGGCTACCTCACCATCCCGACGATGGCGCTCTCGGGGTTCGTGATCATCGCCCTGCTGCTCGCCGTTCCGAAGGAGGCACCGTGAGCCGGTCCCCGTCCCGCACGTCCGCCGTGTCCCGCGCCCGCCGCTCGGGCGGCAGCTCGTCGTCGCGCACCCCCCTCGTGGTGGTCGGCGTGGTGGTCGCGGTCATCGTCGCCCTCGTCCTCGCCGTGACGATCGCAAGCGAGGAGGACGACGCCGGCACCGAGACCGCGGGCCGGACCACCGCCGCCGAGTTCGAGGGCACCCCCCTCCCGGAGCTGCCGAACCAGGGGCAGGATCCGGCGGTGGGCATGACCATGCCCACCCTACGGGGTGCCAGCCAGGACGGCGAGGCGATGACCATCGGCCCGGAGGGACCCGCCAAGATCATCGTCTACCTCGCCCACTGGTGCCCGCACTGCCAGGCCGAGGTCCCCGTGGTGCAGGACTGGGTCGACGGCGGCAACCTGCCCGACGACGTCGAGCTGGTGTCGGTGTCGACGGCGATCGACGAGCGTCGCCCGAACTACCCGCCGGAGGAGTGGCTCGAGCGGGAAGGCTGGACCGCCCCGGTGCTCGTCGACGGCGACGGGAGCGCAGCGCAGGCCAGCGGCCTGTCGGGCTTCCCCTTCTTCGTCGCGGTCGACGCCGACGGCACCGTGGCCGGGCGCGCCAGCGGCGAGCTCACCCCCGCGCAACTCGACCAGATCGTGGACCAGCTCAGCGAGGAGACCTCGTGACCGACACGGGTCAGCCCGGGAGCAGCGGGCCCGACACCGGCCGGCCCGGACGGCGCTCCCCCGCCGGGCAGCCGGGCGGGCCCGCAGGAGGCCCCCCGGTCCGCACGGTCGCCGCCCTGGTGGTGGTGGCCACCCTCGTCCTGGGCGCGGCGGCGGTGCTGGCCAGCCGGGGAGACGGCGACGGGCCCGGGTCCGGAGGCGCCGGGGACGGCGACGGCTGGCACGGCGCCCTGCTCCCCGAGCCCCAGCCCCGGCCCGATTTCACCCTGACCGACACCGCCGGGCGCCCCTACGACTTCGCCGCCGAGACGCAGGGACGCCTCACCGTGCTGTTCTTCGGCTACACGTCGTGCCCGGACGTCTGCCCGGTCCAGATGGCAACCCTGTCGGCCGCGCTCGACCAGCCCGGGATGCCCGATCCCACCGTCGTGTTCGTCACGACCGACCCGGAGCGCGACACCCCCGAACGGCTCCGCGACTGGCTCGACACGTTCGACCCCGCCTACATCGGCCTCCGCGGGACGCCGGAGGAGATCCACGCCGCCGAACGGGCCGCGAACATCGCCGCCTCGACGGTCCCGAGCGACGCGTCCGGTGACGACTACGAGGTGGGCCACGCCGCCCAGATGATCGCCTACACCCCGGACGACCTCAGCCACGTCGTCTACCCGAGCGGCGTGCAGCGGCAGGACTGGCAGGCCGACCTGCCGCGCCTGATGGACACCTGGGGGCGGCCCGAGGCCGCCACGCGATGACCTGGTGGTGCACCGCCACGCGCGAGCCCTGGGACTGGGCGCCGCGCGCCTACCCCGGGATCTGGCTGGCGATGGGGCTGCTGCTGGCCTGGTACCTGCTCGCACGCCGCCAGGCGCCCGGGGGTGCGGCCGGCCAGGGCGACCGCTCCGACCGGTGGCGCCTCGCCTCGTTCCTGGGGGGCTGGGCGCTGCTGTGGGTCGCCACCGACTGGCCGCTCGGAGCGCTCGGCTCCGGCTACCTGGCCAGCGCCCACATGGTGCAGTTCATCATCTACACCCTCGCGGCGGCGCCGCTGCTGGTGGCGGGCATCCCCGAGTGGATGATGCGCCGCACGCTGGCCCGGACGCGCACCTACCGGCTGGTGCGGACGATCAGCCGGCCGATCGTGGCGGGCGTGATCTTCAACGTCGTGCTGCTGGCCACCCATGCACCGGTCACCGTCGACAGCTTCCGTTCGAGCCAGGTCGGCTCCTTCGTGCTCGACGCGGCGTGGCTCCTGTCGGGCATCGTGCTGTGGCTGCCGGTGGTGGCCTCCCTCGACGAGCTCCGTCCCGGCTACGCGGCCCGGGGCGTCTACCTGTTCCTGGCCGCCGGGGTGATCCCGATGATCCCCGGTGGGTTCCTCACGTTCGCCCAGTACCCCCTGTACGCCACCTACGAGCTGGCGCCGCGCATCGGGGGATTCGACGCCACCCATGACCAGCAGCTCGCCGGCGCGCTCATGAAGGTGGGGAACATCCCGCTCCTCTGGCCGGTGCTCGGGGTCCTGTTCTTCCGGTGGGCGCAGGAGTCCCAGGCCGCGTCCACGCCACCGCCGGCGACGCGTCGGGAGCCCGCCGGCCCCCGGACGGTGCGGCCCGACCACTGAGCCGGCCGCCCCGTCGAGCCGGGACCCCCGTCAGCCCGGGAGAAAGCTCAGCCGGAGCCGCCGCTCGGGATTGTCGATGTTCGGGTCGACCAGCACGATCGACTGCCATGTCCCCAGGGCCGGCCGCCCCCCGAGCACCGGCACCGTGATGCTCGGTGCCACGAGCGCCGGGACCACGTGATCGGCACCGTGCCCCGGCGAGCCGTGCCGGTGCCGCCAGCGCCCGTCCCGCGGCAGCAGGTCGTCCAGCGCCGCCAGCAGGTCCTGCTCGCTGCCCGCACCGGTCTCGATGATCGCCACCCCGGCGGTGGCGTGCGGGACGAACACCGACAGGAGCCCGTCGCCCCGACCCTGGCAGAAGCGGTCGACCTCACCGCTGAGGTCCACCACGGTCGGGCGGTTCCCGGTCCGGACGGTGATCTCGGTCGTGTCCACTCAGACTCAGATGCTCCTGTGTCGCGTCGTGCCATGGTCGCGACCGTCCGACGCCACCGGCCGGTCAACGGGTGTCGAACGCCAGGTGGAAGCTCCGGACCGCCCCGGCGAAGATGTTCGGCTCGATGTCGGGCGGCGTGAGCGCGCGGAGGTTCGTCCAGCGCCGCGTCAGCGCTCCGAACACCAGGCGCAGTTCGAGGCGTGCCAGGTTGGCGCCGAGGCAGAAGTGCGTGCCCTGCCCGAAGGCGAGGTGGGGGTTGGGGTCGCGCCGGATGTCGAACCGGAAGGGATCGTCGAACACCGCCTCGTCGCGGTTGGCCGACGGGTAGGCGAGCATCACCCGATCGCCCGCCCGCACCGGCTGGTCGCCGATGTGGTCGTCGGCGAGGACCCGCCGGAACATGTTGTTGAGCGGTGTCACCCAGCGAACGACCTCCTCAACCAGACCCGGCACGAGCCCCGGCTCGGCGGCGGCCGCCTCCCACTGGTCGGGGTGCTCGGCCAGCACCGCCAGCCCCCGGGCGATCGCCGTGCGGGTGGTCTCGGCGCCGCCGGCGATGAAGAGCCCGGTCTCGTGCATCAGCGTCACCGGGTCCAGCTCGGCGGCCGTCCAGGCCGAGATCAGGTCGTCGGCGGGACAGGCCCGGCGCTCCCCGGCGGTCACGTCGAGCAGCGCGTTGAACTCGGTGATCGCGCTGGCCATCCCCGTCATGGCGTCGCTGTCGAAGGTGATGGAGTCGGTGCGCATCAGCCGCTCCGACCAGGACTTCACGTCCTCCCACCGCTCCTCGGGAAAGCCGAGAAGCACGGCGGTCAGCCGGCAGGGCAGTTGGGCGGCGAGGTCGTGCACCACCTCCAGCCGGCCGGCGCCGCTGACCGCGTCGACCATCTCGTCGATGCGCGACCGGAGGAAGTCGGCGTGCGACCGCACGGCGTGCGGCGTGAAGCGGCGGCTGACGATGCGGCGCTGGGCGATGTGCTCCGGATCGTCGAGCGCGATGGTGTTCGACTCCTCCATGGCGATGTTGGCCCGGTACGACCCCCTGGACGAGAACACCGCGCTCCGGCGCTCGACGTCGACGACGTCGGCGTGGCGGGTCACCACCCAGAAGCCGTTCGCGTCCCGGTAGACGGGTGCCTCCCGGCGGGCCCAGGCGAAGAACTCGTGCGCCCGGGTCAGGTCCACCCACCATGCGGGATCGAGCAGGTCGGCCGGTCGGGCGTCCGTCGCAGTCATCGCCTGCAACGTACCGTCTCCCCGCCCGGCCGGGCCCACTAG
>JBKHJZ010000212.1:0-5330 GCA_046537875.1 Acidimicrobiia bacterium
GACCACCGGCGGCGGGCTTGGCGGGTGCGGGCGTCCCCTCGCCGGGCGCCGTGTCCGGGGCCCGGCGTGCGGCCGCGGGCCGGGTTGCCTGCTCCCCTGCGTCCGGGGCTTCGGCCGTCGAGCCATCACCCTCGGGCGGGCGCTCCGCCGTCGCCGGACGCTCCGCCCGGCTCGTGCCACCCTCGGTGCTCCCGGACGGGCGCTCGTCGGAAGCCGCGGTGGCGGGGGCCGCAGCCGCCGGCTTGCGCTTGCCGCCCTTCTTGGCACCAGCGGGCTCGGGCTGCTCGGGACGGACGAGGCCGTCACGCTCGGCCCGACGGCGAACGCGGTCTGCCTGCGCCTCCTCGATGCCCGAGGAGTGCGTCTTGACCCCGATGCCCAACGCCAGGCACAGGTCGAGGCATTCCTTGTTCGTGAGCCCGAGCTCCTTCGCGAGCTCGTGGACCCTGATCTTCGCTGCCAAGTTCTCTCTGACCAGCCCTTCCACTATCTCCGGGCGCGATCCGCGCAGTCGATGGCGCAGATCACGGCTCTCCATCCTCGCGCAGACCGGCGGTCGTGCACGAACGTCGTCAGGGGTGCGGTGACACCGGGATCAGCGCGGTTCCGTCCGGCCGGCCACCCGGAACGCCCGTGCGAACGCCCCGCGTCGCTCGGCGGCCCGACGGCACGCGTCCTCCGTGTCGCTGCAGAGCCACGCTCCGCGTCCAGGCAGTCTACGGCCGCGGATCACCGATCCATCCGCCGCACGCACAAATCGTACGAGCTCGGCCTGCGGGCGGCGCCGCCGGCAGCCGATGCAGGTCCGGATCGGCCCCGCCGCAGCCTCACGCCCGCTCGTCGCCCTCTCCCTGTTCGGCGGCGGCGTCGGCCCCCTCCGGAACGCTCTCGCGCTGGGCCGTGCCCGGCTGCTCGTCGTCCGGGATGGCCGCGCCTTCCGTGCCGACGCCGTCTTCCGTGTCGACGCCGTCAGCGATCGTCTCGCCGGCGCCGTCGGACGCCGGCTCTGCGGGCTCGGTGCCGGTGGCCTCGGCTCCGGTCGGTGCAGCGGCCTTTTCCGCCTCCGCCTCTGCGGCACCTTCCGTCGCCTCTGCGGCACCCTTCGGCGTCTCCGCGGTCGCCGCCTCGTCCGACACCTCGGTGGCCGCGGCCTCCCACTCCTCGGCGGACACTGCGGGCCCGCCCTCGGCGGGCTGCCAGACCTGCTCGCCGCTCTCGGGGTCGATCACCCACTCGCCCTCGGCCCACTCCTGCTGGGCATAGGCCTCCTCCTCGGCGAGCTGCGTCTCGCTCTTGATGTCGACCCGCCAGCCGGTGAGCCGGGCCGCCAGGCGCGCGTTCTGGCCCTCCTTGCCGATCGCGAGCGAGAGCTGGTAGTCGGGCACGATCACCTGGGCGACGCCCGACTCCTCGTCGATGCGCACCTCCTTGACCTTGGCCGGCGACAGCGCCTTGGCGACGAACTCGTAGGGGTCGTCGGAGAACGGGACGATGTCGATCTTCTCGCCGCGGAGCTCGTTGACGACCTGGCGCACGCGGGCGCCCCGGGCACCGACGCAGGCGCCCACCGGGTCGACGTTGGGGTCGTTCGACCACACGGCGATCTTCGTGCGGTGTCCCGGCTCCCGCGCGCACGCCTTGATCTCGACGACCCCGTCGGCGATCTCCGGGACCTCGAGCTTGAACAGCTCGAGGATGAGGCCCGGGTGGGTGCGGGACACCACGATCTGGGGGCCCTTCGACGTGCGGCGCACCTCGACGATGTAGGCCTTGAGCCGGCTGTTGGGCTCCGGCCGCTCGTGGGGCACCTGCTCGGCCTGGGGCAGCAGCGCCTCGACGGGGCCGAGGCTGAGGAGGGTGTACCGGCTGTCGCCCTGCTGGACCGTGCCGGTGACGATGTCGCCCTCGCGTCCCGCGTACTCCTCGTAGCGCAGCTCCCGCTCCGCCTCGCGGATGCGCTGGGTCATCACCTGGCGCGCGGTCTGCGCGGCGATGCGGCCGAAGTCCTTCGGCGTCACATCGAGCTCGGGCCCGTAGGGCTCGCCGAGCTCGTCGATCTCCTGCGCGTACACGCGGATGTCGAAGTTCGTGGGATCGATGGTGACCCACGCGTACTCGTGGGCCTCGGGCATCCGCTTGTAGGCCGACTCGAGGGCGTCGGCGAGCGCAGCCATCAACGTGTCGACCGAGATGCCCTTCTCGGCGGCCAGCGCCTGGAGCGCTTCCATCATGTCGGGGTTGCTCATCGGCTGCGTTCCCTCTCCTCGTCCCTCCTGGATCGGCCGCCCCGGCCCTTCGACCCGCTGCGGCGGCGCCCGCCGGTCGCCGGGCCCCATTCGAAGACCGTCCGCGCCCGCTCGATGTCGGCGTGGTCGAGGCGGCGCTCGACGGCCGTTCCGTCGTCGGTGGTGCCCGTGCGCACGACGATGCCCCGATCGTCGGCGGCGGTGAGCACACCGGCCACGCGTCGCTCGTCGGCCACGCCCGGCAGGGTGCGCACCTTGACCGTCTCGCCGACGGCCCGGCGGAAGTGCTCGACCGTGCGCAGCGGCCGCTCGACGCCGGGGCTGGTGACCTCGAGCGTGTAGCGGCCGGGGACGGGGTCGGACTCGTCGAGCGCGCGGGACACCGCGCGGGTGACCTCGGCCAGGACGTCGAGGTCGGGCCCCGACCGCTGGGCCCCGCCGCCCGGGCCGGCCGGGCCGGCGTCCTCACGATCGGCGGGGACGCGGTCGGCGGCCGTGTCGACCACGACCCGGAGCACCCCGCCCTGCATCTGGACGTCGTACAGCTCCAGCCCGCGATCGGACAGGAGGGGCAGCACGAGCTGGCGGACCCGGTCGGCCACGCTCATGGGCTGCACCTCCTTCCTGGCGTGCGGACGGCTCTGCGTCGTACCTGCGGTCTGTCTCATACGAAAGGCGTGGGCACCAGCCCACGCCTTCCCTCGAAGCATCGAACGGAACGGACGCTGCAGTATACCTCCGCCACCGCGGGACACCCTCGCGACATCGGGCGGTCGCACACCACCCAGAGTGGGCCTGCCGGCCCGATGGGCTGCCGCAGTCTCTCAGTAGGCGCGTGCCACGTAGGCGACGACGTCGGGATCGGTCTCCGACGCGGGCAGGCCGCCGTCGGCCCGCTGCAGGCACCGCACGCTCACCCCCTGCACGGCCAGCTCCTGCTCTCCCTGCTCGCCGACGCGATCCCACGGGATCCGGCCGAAGCCGGTGGCGCCCGCCTCCGCCGCGTCGTCGAGCGTGGCCGCCTCGGCGATGGCGGCGTCGCGGCGCTCGACCGCCGCCGCCAGCATGTCGGTCTGCACCCGATCGAGCAGCTCCTCGACCCGGGACCTCATCTCGCCCAGCGGCACCGTCGCCTTCTCGCCGGTGTCGCGCCGCACCAGCACCGCGCTGTCGGTGGCGAGGTCGCGTGGGCCGACCTCGACGCGCACCGGCACGCCCTTGAGCTCCCAGTCGGTGGCCCGCCGGCCGAAGCTGGTCTCCACGCGGTCGTCGATCGTGACCCGGAGGCCGGCGGCCTCCAGCTCTCTGGCGAGGGACCGGGACCGCTCACCGGCGCCCCCCTCGTCCTTCACCAGCAGCACGACCGCCTGGACGGGCGCGAGCCGCGGCGGCACCACCAGGCCGGCGTCGTCGCCGTGGGCCATGATGAGGCCGCCCACCATCCGGGTCGAGGAGCCCCAGGACGTGGTCGCGCACTGTTGCGTCTGCCCCTCGGCATCCAGGTAGGTGATGCCGAACGCCCGGGCGAAGTTCATGCCCAGCTCGTGGCTGGTGCCCATCTGCAGTGCCTTGCCGTCGCGCATCATCGCCTCGCAGGTGAGCGTGTTGACCGCCCCGGCGAAGCGCTCCTTCGCCGTCTTGCGTCCCACGAGCACCGGGATCGCGAGCACGTTCACCATGAAGTCCTCGTACACCTCGTGCAGGATCCGCACGGCGTAGTCGCGGGCGTCGTCGAGGTCGGTGTGTGCCGTGTGGCCCTCCTGCCACAGGAACTCGCTGGTGCGGAGGAAGAGCCGCGGGCGGAGCTCCCAGCGCACCACGTTGTTCCAGCAGTTCAGCAGCAGGGGCAGGTCGCGGTAGCTCTGGACCCACTTGGCCATGTACTCGCCGATCACCGTCTCGCTGGTGGGGCGCACCACGACCGGCTCGTCGAGCTCCTTCCCACCGCCGTGGGTCACGACGGCGAGCTCGGGGCTGAACCCCTCGACGTGCTCCGCCTCGCGTCGCAGGTAGCTCTCCGGGATGAACAGCGGGAAGTAGGCGTTCTCGGCGCCGCACGCCTTGATGCGGGCGTCGACCTCGGCCTGCATCCGTTCCCAGATGGCGTAGCCGTACGGGCGGATCACCATGGTGCCGCGCACCGGGCCGTTGTCGGCCAGCTCGGCCTTCTGCAGGACCTCCTGGTACCAGCGGGGGAAGTCGTCGGCCTGGGCGGTGAGGACCTTCGCCATAGGCGTCGGATCGTATCGGGCCGCCGCCGGGCCGTCGGCGGGGATCCACCCCGCAGCCGGAAAGACTCAGGCCTGGTCGCCGGCTGCGGCGATCTCCGAGCCGGGTGCCGGAACGTCGGACACGACCGGGTCACCCTGCTGCACGAGCCCGCCGTCCACGAGCCCGTAGGCCACGGTGGTGTGCTGCGACGGGCAGCAGTTCGGGTCGTCCTCCGCGTAGCGCGTCCAGGTGACCTCCACGACGCCGTCGCTCGCGGCCACGCCCGCCACCGTGCCGGGCAGCGCACCGGTGACCGACTCGTCCGGCTCGCCCACGCCGCCGACGTGGACCGGCTGGCCATCGGGCCCGAGCGCCCAGACGTGCACGCTGTCCTCGATGCCGTTGGCCCCGAACGTGCACGACACCCGGACCACGGCCTCGTCGTCGCCGTCCCCGTCGAGGTCGGCGTAGGCGACGGTGGGATCGACCGCCACCTGGGTCAGGCGCGTGAGGTCGAGCACCGGACTGCGCCCCGACCGGACGGGGATCACGCGGGGCTCGTCGAAGCGCAGGCCCTCGCCGCAGACGCTCCCGGGAACCGCCACCTGGAAGAAGTCGACGTCGTGGATGCTCGCCGCGCCCTCCCCCGCGGTCGCCCCGGCATCGGGCGCGGCCGTGGCCCCGCTCACCTGGCCGTTGCTGGCGGCGGCGATCACCGCGGCGAGCAGGGCGAGCCCGGCGAGCGCCGGACGACGGGTGTGGGAGGTCTTGTGAGCGTGCACGACGGGCGGACGGTAGCGAGCGGAATATGACGATTCGGTTGCAGAACGGTTCCGATACTGAGATGCCGAGCGAACCGGCGCTGACCGCTAG
>JBKHJZ010000213.1:0-5294 GCA_046537875.1 Acidimicrobiia bacterium
TCGTGGGCGGCGGCCACAACGCCCTCGTCGCGGCGGCCTACCTGGGGCGGGTGGGGCTGTCGGTGTCCGTCCTCGAGCGGGCGGCCCACGTGGGTGGCGCCGCCGTGAGTGGCCGGGCCTTCCCCGGCGTCGACGCCCGCCTGTCGCGCTACTCCTACCTGGTCAGCCTGCTCCCCGACCGCATCGTCGCCGACCTCGGACTGCGCGTGGCACTGCGGTCGCGCCCGGTGGCCTCGTTCACCCCGGTGCGCCGGGGCGCCGACCACCTGGGTCTGCTGGTCGAGCGGGTCCCCGGGCCTGCGACCGCCGAATCGTTCCGCGAGGTCACCGGGTCTGACGAGGAGTACGCCGCCTGGCGGGCGTTCTACGACGAGGCGGCCCACCTGGCCCGGGCGGCGGCGCCCACGCTGCTCGAGCCGCTCCCGGCGGCCACGGAGATGCGTCGCCGCGTCGGTCACGCCCTGTGGGACAGGTTCGTCGCCCGCCCGATCGGCGAGGCGATCGAGTCGAGCTTCCGGGACGACACGGTGCGGGGGGTGGTGCTCACCGACGCCCTGATCGGGACGTTCGCCTCCGCACACGACCCCGGCCTGCGGCAGAACCGGTGCTTCCTGTACCACGTGATCGGCAACGGCACGGGTGAGTGGCGCGTCCCCGTGGGAGGCATGGGTGCGGTCACCGCCGAGCTGGAGCGCGCGGCCCGCGATGCCGGTGCCGACCTGGTGACCGGCGCCGAGGTCACCGGGGTCATGGCCGACGGCCACGACGCCGAGGTGACCTTCGGCCGCGATGGCTCCGAGCAGAGGGTGTCCGCCTCGTACGTCCTCGCCGGGGTTGCGCCGGCGGTGCTCGACCGGCTGCGCGGCCGGGCGGCACGGGCGCCCGAGGGTGCGCAGATGAAGATCAACATGGTGCTCGACCGGCTGCCCCGCCTCCGCAGCGGGCACGACCCTGCGCTGGCCTTCGCCGGCACCCTCCACGTGGACGAGGGCTACGCGGCGCTCGACGCCGCGCACGCGGCCGCGAGCGCGGGCGTCCTGCCCGATCCCATGCCCGGCGAGGTCTACTGCCACACCCTCACCGACGGATCGATCCTCGCACCCGACCTGGCCGCCCGGGGAGTGCACACCCTCACGCTCTTCGGCCTGCACGCCCCGGCCCGGCTGTTCGCCGGCGACCGGGGCGACGGTGACCCGGGCGGCATGGACGATCGGTACGGCCGGGGCGGACCGGCTGACCGGGGTGACATGAGCGATGCAGACGCGGTGCGGGAGGAGGCCGCGCGCCGCCACCTGGCCGGCCTGGACCGCTACCTCGCCGAGCCGATCGCCGACTGCCTCGCGCACGACGCCGAGGGCCGTCCGTGCGTCGAGGCGGTCAGCCCCCGCGATCTGGAGGCGAGCCTCGGGCTACCGGGCGGCCACATCTTCCACGGGGACCTC
Organism: Acidimicrobiia bacterium; assembly: GCA_046537875.1. Taxonomy (GTDB): domain Bacteria; phylum Actinomycetota; class Acidimicrobiia; order Acidimicrobiales; family VFJN01; genus JBKHJZ01. The sequence goes on from JBKHJZ010000213.1 coordinate 1,443, forward strand.
CGCTGGCCCTGGGCGGCCGAGGCCGCGGCGGACCAGGGCGCCGGCCCGGCCCCGGGCGACGAGGGCCCCGACGCCCGGCCGGGGGCCTGGGGCGTCGAGACCGACGTCGGGAACCTCTTCGTGTGCGGGGCGGGGGCCCGCCGGGGTGGGGGCGTCAGCGGCATCGGTGGCCACAACGCCGCGATGGCGGTGCTCGCCCGGGCCCGCTCCCGGCACGGGTGAGCCGGCGATCCGTGCGGCGGCCGGCGGCCGACCACTCCTCGAGGGGAACGGCATCGCCGGCGCCGCACTCACTCGACCGTGAGCGTGCCGGTCATCTGCGGGTGGATCTCGCAGACGAACGGGTAGTCGCCGGGCTCGTCCGGAACCTGGACGGTGACCGTCTCGTCGGACCCGTAGTCCTCGTCGAACGAGTCGTCCTCGGCGGTGAACGTGTGCCCGACCCCCGAGGTGTTGACGATCTCGAGCGTCCCGCCCGCGGGCACGGTCACGTCCTGGTACTCGAGCGAATCGACGGTGAGCGTCGCGTCGGCCGTCCCGGCGCCGCCGGACTCGGTTTCGCTCGTCTCCTCGCCCTCGTCGGTGTCCGAGTCGCCGTCGTCGCCACAGGCGGCGAGGGCGAGGCCGAGGCCGGCCGCCACCAGCACGGCGAGCCCGGCCCTGAGGGTCCGGCGCGGTCGGGGCGATCGGGGCTGAACGGTGGAGATGGTCATGCCCCTTCCTACCGCGCGACGGCCGTGTCGGATCGCTTCGTGGCGCCCGCGGCTCCCGGTGGGGCCACCGGTCCGCCGGCGGGGCCCCGAGGCGCTGCGGTGGTCGGGTGGGTACGGTGCTGCGGATGGGCACGTCCGACAGGGTGGAGTACGACGAGTTCGGCCTGTTCCACGAGAACGCCGCCGAGTACGGGCTCCCGTACGAGGGGCCGCCGACGGTCCGGCGCGAGCACGTCGAGGTCGAGCCGGGCAGGCGGCTGAGCGCCCTGGTGTGGGGGGAGGGCGACCCCGAGCTCGTCCTCGTCCACGGTGGCGCCCAGAACGCCCACACCTGGGACACGGTGGCTCTGGCGCTGCGTCCTCGGCCCCTCGTCGCCGTGGACCTGCCGGGTCACGGCCACTCGGGTCCGCCCCGGGGGCACGGGCGCGGCGGGCTCTCGCCCAGGGTCGCCGCCGAGGACGTGGCCGCGGTCGTGCGGCAGCTCGCGCCGAACGCCCGGGGCGTGGTGGGCATGTCCCTCGGGGGCCTGACGACGATCGCGCTCACCGACGTGGCCCCGGAGCTCGTGCGCAGGGTGGTGCTGGTGGACGTGCTGCCCGGCCTGGAGGCGGCGCACGCCCGACACATCAGCGACTTCGTGCGGGGACCGGCCACCTTCCCGAGCTTCGACGACATCCTCGCCCGGACCGTCGAGTTCAACCCGACGCGCAGCGTGTCGTCGCTGCGGCGGGGGATCCTCCACAACGCGGTCCAGCTCGACGACGGCAGCTGGGCGTGGCGGCACGCCCGGTGGCGGCTGGAGCATCCCGACGGATCCGGGGCGGCCGGGGAGGCTGCGCGGCCCGAGGACGCCGGATCGCCGGCCGCCGACGCACTGTCGCCGCCCACGGACGGCACGATGTTCGACGACCTGTTCGACACGCTGGGCCGCATCGAGGTCCCGCTGCTGCTCGCCCGGGGCATGCGCCCCGACTCGGTGCTGCGCGACGGCGACGAGGCCGAGCTCCGCCGGCGGCTGCCGTCGGCGCGGGTCGTGCACTTCGACGAGGCGGGCCACAGCATCCAGGGCGACATGCCCGTGGAGCTGGCCGCGACCATCCGGGAGTTCATCCCCTGACAGTGGTCCGCCCGCCGGGTGCGCTGCGTGCGTGTGCCGGACGGACGCCGCGAACTCGGGCGAGGTGCGGTCGGTCCCGGGTCAGCAGGTGGCGAGGACGCCTGCGATGGCCCGGTGCTCGGCCCGGTCGACCGTGAGGTCGTAGGCGACCTTCACCTCCACCCACCGCTCGACGTACCGGCAGACCACCTGCTCTTCCGGCGGGAGCCACTCGGCGACGTCGCGGTCGGACTTCGCGGTGTTGAGGTCGGCGGTCATGAGCCACAGGTTGTCGGGGTCGCCGGCGAAGGCGTCGAGCTCGCCGGGCGAGATCCCGGACTCCCACGCCTCGGCCAGGGGGACGAGGTGGTCGACGTGGACGTTCGCCGGGTCGGCGTGGCAGGCGCCGTCGGCGGCGCTGTAGTAGCAGCCGTGCTCGTCGAGGCTCTCGTCGAGCAGCGGGTCCCGCTCGTAGTCACCGAAGAGATCGCGGTCGTAGCCGTCGCCGTCCTCGGGGGCCACCTCCAACTGCTCCATGCCGGCCGCGGTGACGATCGTCGTGGTGTCACCGTCGGTTCCGCCGGCGGAGCCGGTCGCCTGCTCGCTGCGCTGGCTCGTGTCGCCTGATTCATCGCCGTGTTGGTCGTCCGCATCGGGCGTGACGACCACGACGACCACCAGCACGAGGGCCAGCGCGAGGAGCACGGCGAGCGCCGCCACGGCGCACCCGGGGCGGCAGCCGGGCTGGTTGCCTTCGGGGCTCTGGGTGTCGTGTCCGTCCGCCTCCATCCTGCTTCGTCGTACCAGACGGCCGTGACCGCCGCCGGTGTCGGCGGCACGAGCGGGACGGTTAGGCCCTCACCTCCCGCCGGTCGAGCCGGGACTCACGCTCGGCGGGTGTCGCGGTCGGCGAGCAGCACCACCGCGACGCGGCAGTCGTCGAGCAACGACCGCAGCACGCTGGCGCTGTCCCGGAAGGTGACGGTGATCCCGTGTCCGGTGCGGATCGCGAGCTCGGTCGAGCCGTCGTCGAGGCGGCGGGCGTCGACGCAGGCGCCGGCCAGGTCCGCGATCCGCAGCGCCGTGCTCGGTGCCGGCGGCCCTGCGGACGGCGCCGGATCGGTGGCGTCGGACACGTCATCTCCTCCTGGTCACCATCGCCGCACCGCCGGGCTCCCGGTGCAGCTCCCATCCGTTCCTGACCCCACCCGCCCGGGGGTGGAGATCGCTAGCGCCCCCCGCCACCGTCGGGGTCGAGGAGGACGGCGGCACGGGTGACGGCCCGGAGGAGCTCGACCCGGCTGCCGACGAGCTGCACCGCGGAGGTGTCGTCGGCGATGCGGAGGCACACCGTGCCCGGCTCGGCGATGTGGTCCCAGCTGCTGAGGTGGACGCTGTCGCCACCGATGTCGTGAAGCGCCACCGCGATCACCACGCGATCGGCGAGCCGCTCGGCTCGCTCGGGGTCGTCGGCCATTGACGACACCTCCTCATGGGTGCAAACCAGCCAGGTTGACAGCACGTCGCTTCACGCCCGGTCGGGCGATGCGTGGTGCGAGCGCCGAACGGATCCGCCGCCGACAGGGCACGAGTCGTCGCCGGGACACCACTCGTTGCCGGGAAACCACGCATGGACATGAGTACGAATGTACTCAGAACGATGTGCCTACGGTGCTGTCCGTGAGTGGAGAGCGCCAGGTGCCTGTCAGCGATCTGGTGGGGGCCGCCGAGATCGCAGACCGGCTCGGCCTGTCCCACCCCCAGGCCGTGCACACCCTGCGTCAGCGGAACGCCGATTTCCCGGCCCCCATCGCCCGCCTCAGGACCGCGCTGATCTGGTCGTGGGCCGATGTCGAGAGCTGGGCCCGCACCACCGGGCGGCTTCCGTCCCCCGCCGACACGCCACACCGGACCGACGGGCCACCGCGATGACACCGTTGCGGGCGCTTCCCGACGCGGCCTGCGGCCGATTCTCGGGATCTCGCCCGGTGCGGCGGCGCCCGCGACGCTACATCGGCCCGGCCCCGGCGAGGGATCGGCCG
>JBKHJZ010000214.1:0-5259 GCA_046537875.1 Acidimicrobiia bacterium
GGAGAACTGAACGGGCGCGTACGTCAAGGTGGGCTGGAGGCCGCCCTCTCCCTCGTCCAGGATCACGTTGCATGCCGCCGGGATCACCAGGATGTCCACGACATCGTCCTGCGGCACGATGTCCGGTGGAGGCGATGCGGGGTGCATCGCCATCTGGAGCTCCCAGTGCCCGCCTTCCGGGGGTAGCTCGAGGGCGGTCGGGATCCCCGTGTCGAGATTCACCTGATACCGGGCCTCGGGGTCGGGCGACGGCGGGCACGGAGTCACGCTCGCGATGGTGGCCACCGTCCCCACGGGTCCCTCTGCCGGGGTGATCGAGAACTCACCGAGTTGCTGCTCAGCCACGGGGGCCTCGTCAGGCGAGGCCCCCGTGGCGGATCCCGACGCCGCGAAGACCAGAACGCCGATACCACACGTGATGACCGCACGAAGCCCCAGCCCGCCGGCCCGTCTCCTTCTCGCCACTGCCCGCACCTTTCGTCTCGTTGACCACTGCTGGCAGGTCTGCGCCCAGCGGGAGACAGTCGACATCGCGGCCCGCACGCAGAGTCCCCCACCTTGGCGGCCGTCACCCCTGTCGCCTTCACCCCACCCTGTCCTGCCGTACACGCGGCCGCCGGAACCACTCCTCGCGGTTCCGACAGCAAGGCGGAACCCGCGAGGGTGCACGGCGCGAGGGAACGGAGCATCCCAGCAGCGAGCCGATCCTGGCGTCGGACCCTACACGACACCGGGCTTCGCTCGGGTTGGGCTCGAGCCAGGTGCTCGCAGAGCTCGCACGCGCCCGTGGCTGGGACGTCCACCTCTACACGGCGAAGGACGTGGTCGGGCAGGCGGTCAGCATGCTGGGGGAGCGGGCCGACGAGGTGCTGCACGGTCCTCGGGCAACGTTCGGGCCACCCTCGACGAAGGACCATCGCACGGCGCTCGCCGCGACCATCGTCGGTGGTCGGGGTGGCACGCTTCCCACGTAGCGAGCACGGTCACTCGGTCGGCGGCACGCCTCCCACCCCAGCGATGACTTTCCGTCGGCCGACCCGTCGTCATCGGTGAGGTCATCGATGATCAGCCGATCCGACTCCCGGGAGGGAACCATGAGCTTTCACCCGTACGTCTTCTTCAGCGGCGACTGCGCCGACGCCTTCCGCCGGTACCAGCAGATCTTCGGCGGCGAGCTGCAGGTGATGACCAACGCCGACCTGCCCGAGGGTGTCGATGCGATGCCGGGTGCCGAGCCGCACCACGTGATGCACGCATCGCTGTCGCTCGGTGAGGGGCGGCTCCTCATGGGCTCCGACGACCCCACCGGCGACGGTGGCCCGAAGGTCGGTGTGGCGGTCACCTTCGTGGCCTCCGACGAGCAGGAGGCCAAGCGGGTCTTCGAGGCGCTCGCCGAGGGCGGCGAGACGACCATGCCCTTCGGGACGACGTTCTGGTCGCGAGGCTTCGGCACGTGCACCGACCGGTACGGCGTCCCCTGGATGGTCGACACCGCCGGGGAGCCACCGCAGTCCTGAGCGGTCTGCGACGACCGACGATCTCGACGTGCCGCCGGACCGGGCCGGGATCGTGGAGCGGGAGGGCATGACGAGATAGTCCGCGGCCGGTCGGGGCGCCGAACCTGAGTCCGGGCTGCGCGGCGGCTCACATCCCGGGCCATCCGACGGCTGCCTCGATCACGTGGGAGAGTCCGCAGGGGCGCCAACCCGGGTGGGGGTCTCGTGCGTCCTTGGGGTGATGACCGTGGACGGCGACGTCGAGCGTTGCATCCGATCCGAGTATGCGCGGCTCGTCGGCGTGGTGTGCCTCATCACGGGATCACTCGCGCTCGCCGAGGAGGCCGTGCAGGAGGCGTTCGCCCGAGCGTGGCAACGGGTCGATCATGGCCAGCGGTTCGAGGACCTTGCCGCGTGGGTCGCGACCGTCGCTCTCAACCTGGCCCGGACCGGGCGACGACGCCGGGCGACCGAGCGACGCGCCCTCGAGAGGTTGGCGGCGGTCCCCGTCGTGCCCCACCGGGATCCCCGAGTGGAGGTGAGCATGGTCGTGAGGTCGGCCATCGACGGGCTGGCGCCCCGGCAACGCGACGCCGTCGTCCTCTACTACCTCCTGGATGTCGATGTCGCGACGGCGGCGTCCCTGCTGGGGATCTCGGAGGGCACGGTGAAGACCGCCCTCGCGCGCGCCCGCACTCGGCTCGCCGTGCTCCTGAGCGACCAGGAACTGGAGGCGTGATGGGTGACGATGCGCTGGACGGGCAGGTGCGGGAGGTGCTGCGCAGGTCGATCGCCGAGCGCCGCCTGCGCGTCCACGACGATCCCGTCGGAGCGATCCGCAGCCGGATGGCTCGTCGCCGTCGCCGTCGCCGCACGACGGCGGGCGCCGCCTTGGCCGCCCTGCTGCTCGTCGGGACGTCGATCACGGTCGTCGCCCTTCGAGCACGCGGCCCCGGAGACGAGGTCGACGTCGTCGCACAACCCCAGGCAGACGCGGTGATCGTGAGGAGCGTGGATGGCGTCGAGAGGTTCCCGGCGCCGCCGCTCGACCTGCGGCGCGATGCGGCCGTCGTCTGGACCGGCGACGAGCTCCTGGTCTGGGGCGGTGACGTCGAGGCCTTCAACATGGGGTTGCCCGGCGACGATCGCAGCTACGACGACGGGGCAGCGTTCTCGCCCGCCAGCCGGACATGGCGTCGCGTCTCACGCTCACCGCTGCCCGACAACGCCGTGACCCCGACCGGCGTGATGACCGAACAGGGCGTCGTGCTCGTGCGCGGTCGCGCCACCGCCCTGTGGAACCCGCAGGACGACACCTGGCGCGAGCTGGCCGATGCCCCGGCCGAGGTGAGAGACCTGAGCACGAACGGGTCGTTCGCGATGAGCTACAGCGCCAACGCGGTGCTCGACGTCGAGTCGGGAAGCTGGCGCCCTCTTCCCGAGCCGCCGGAGCGCCTGGAGCGACCGACCACGACGTGGACGGGCGACGAGCTCGTCGTCATGGGCGGGCCCGGAACGCCGTTCAGGCAGGCCGCGGGGATCGCCTACCACCTTCGGAACGACGAGTGGCGGCGGTTGCCGGAGCCGCCCGACGAGATCCGGGCGGAGGCGCTGTCCGCCGACTGGGACGGTGAGCGCGTCGTGGTGGTGAACTACGACATGCAGGCCGCGGCCTACGACCCCGAGACCGACTCGTGGACCGAACTGCCGCCGGTTCCGGCGCGCTTCTACGAGTGGGTGCCGACGGTCGTCTCAGCCGGCGGGAAGACCGCAGCCCTGATGGCGAGCGCCATCGTGGTGCTGGACGAGAGCGACCGCTGGACACCGCTTCCCTACGGCGAGCGCATCGTGCCCGGCGCCGTGGCCGCTGCGCGGCGGGCCGGCGGGAGCGGGGCGAGCACGAGCACCGTGTTCAGCTGGGGCCGCGATTGGTCCAACGACGAGACCGTGTTGAGCGCGATCGATCTCGATCGAGCGGTCGCGCGCCAGGACCGGGTGCAGGTCGGCGTCGGGAGCGTGGAGCTGCCCGACGGGTTCACGGTTGTCGACACGGGTTACGAGGAGGCTGCCATCGTTCGGACGGTTCGCGTGCTCGCCGAAGGAGCGGATCAGGCCAGCTGCACGATCTCCTCGACGTATGGGGGGACAGGTGATGGCACCGGGGTGACAGAGACCCTCCGGAACGACGGCCGGCCCCGCGACTGGAGCCACGACGCGGCGGGCCTGGTGTGGCGCACCACAGTGCTCTCAGACCTGTTCACCGTCGACTGCGACGACCCCGGACGTGCGCGGCGAATGGCCGAGTCCGCGAGCTTCCCCGGAAGCTGACCTCGCCCGTGGACCCTCGCGACGGGAGCCGGTGCAGCGGGCGGCGCCACGGGCGAGCCGCCACACCGCTGGCTGTGGCTATATGACCACCGAGGGTGTCTACTGGTGAGGGAGCGGCGCCGGACGGGGTGCCGGGCGACCAGGAGGCCACGATGGTCCTTGCCGAAGTGAACCTGGGAGACCTGATCCTCACGGCGATCTGGGTCTTCTTCCTGATCCTGTTCATCTGGCTGTTCATCGCCATCGTGAGCGATGTGTTCCGCGACCACGAGCTGTCCGGCGTGACCAAGGCGCTGTGGGTCATCGGGCTGATCCTCTTCCCGCTGATCGGCGCGCTCGTGTACCTCATCGTGCGGGGCAGCGGCATGGCCCAGCGGACGGCCGCCCGGGAGCGGCTCGCCCAGAGCCAGGTCGAGGGCTACATCCGCGAGGTGGCCGGCACGCCGGGCGCGGCCCCCGTGGACGACCTGGCCAGGCTGTCCGAGCTGCGGCGTAACGGCACGATCACGGACGCCGAGTTCGAGTCGATCAAGTCGCGGATCGTCGCCGGGTCGGCCGCCGGCACCCGAGCTGGCGTGATGGGCGGCACGACCGACACGAGCGGCGGAGCCGCCGCCGCGTCCCCGCCCTGACGGCCGCCCGCCGCGCGCCGCCGGGTTCCGCGGACCGCTGTTCGGTTAGCCGGACGCGTCCAGGAAATCCAGGGCCGCGTCGATGAAGCGGAGATCCTTGGGCGTGGCGAAGTGGTCGGTCCCGCGCAGGACCACCAGGTGGGGATCGGGAAGCGCGTCGACCAACGGATCGGGCGGGCCGGCGAAGTCGCGGTCGCCGATCACCACCAGCACCGGGCAGGTCACCGACGCCACCGCCTCACGCGTGAGCGGTTCCTCCGTCGCCTGCAGCAGCGCGGCGAGCGCCCGGCCGTCCATGCCCGGCTGGGCGGCGAGGCCCGCGAAGTAGCGGGCGACCGGGTCGGCGGGGTCGGCGTCGCCCTCGAGCGCCCGCACGATGACGTCCCGGTCCTGCCGGCGGAACAGGTTCTCTCCCACACCGGCGAGCACCAGGCGGCGGAACCGGCCGGTGTCCGCGGCGGCGAGGCCGAGCAGCACGCGGGCGCCGAGCGAGAAGCCGACGGCGTCGACGGGACCGTCGGGCAGCCCGGCCACGACGTGCGAGCCGATGTCGGCGTACTCGGCGGGTTCGTGCGGCTTCGGCGCCGACCCGTGACCGAGCAGGTCGGGCGCCAGCACTGTCCGCCCCACGTCCGCCAGCAGGTCGATCCAGCCGTTGTCGCGCCACGTGCGCTCGGCCGTGGTGGCCAGGCCGTGGAGCAGCAGGACGGGCGGCGGGGCGGCGTCGGCGCTCGGCACGGGCGGGAAGGCTACCCGGCCGGCCGGACCGCTCCGGATGTGGTCGGCCGCCGGGAGGCGAGTGG
>JBKHJZ010000215.1:0-5254 GCA_046537875.1 Acidimicrobiia bacterium
CGGCTGCGGCCTGCGCCAGCCGCCGGTCGGCCCGGTCGACGGCCCGTGGCGCCCGGCCGGCCAGCCGGCGGGCGGCCAGCCCGAGCTCGTGGTCGTGGCTGCGCAGGTGACCGCGCGCACCGGCCTCGACACGGCCGACGGACCGCTCGAGCGCGGTGGTGGAGCGGGTCAGCGCCCCCGCGGCCGAGCGGCGGACGCGACGGCCGTGGCGGGACAGGTCGCGGTCGGCGGCCGCCAGCCCGTGCCGGGTGGCGACCGAGACCGCGCGCCCGCAGCCCCGGAGGTGGCGGATGTCGGTGCGGAGCCGGCGCAGGGCGGCATCGGCGACCGCGGTCCATGCCTTCGCGACCCGGTGGTCGGCGGCGCGGACGTCGGCGACCACCGCCTGGGCGCACGCGGTCGGCGTCTTGTACGAGGTGTGGGCCACCTCGTCGGCCACCGTGTGGTCGATGTCGTGGCCGATGCCGGTGAGCACGGGGACGTCGAGCAGGGCGATGGCCCGGGCGATCGGCTCGCCGTCGAACGCCGCCAGATCGGTCGCGGCCCCGCCACCCCGCACCACCAGGATCACGTCGACCGCCCGCCCGGCCACGGCGGCGAGGGCCCGGCGCACCGAGCGGCCGGCGCCGGGGCCCTGCACCCTGGCATCGGCCCGCACCACGTGGAACCCGATGTGTGACCGGCGCAGCTCGTCGAGCACGTCGTGCTCGGCCGCGCTGCCGGCGCTGGTCACCAACCCGACGCGCAGCGGCACCGGCGGCCGCGGCAGGGCGGCCTGCCGGCGGAGCAGACCCTCGGCGTCGAGCGCCCGCAGCAACCGGTCGCGCTCCGCGGCCAGCCGGCCGAGCGTGAACGACGGGTCGATGTCGGTCATCCGCAGCTGGAGGCGGCCGCCGGGCGCCCACCAGCCCACCCGGGCCCGGATGCGAACCTCGGTGCCGTCGTCCATGCGCACCGCGCCGCCGGCGTCGACGAGGCGGGCGTTGACCCGGCGGCGGGCGGTGTCGAACAGGACGACCGGAAGGCGGGCGCCGCTCGTCCGCGACGGCGAGCGGCCGCCCTCCGGCTCGACCAGGTCGAACCAGACCATGCCGCCGCGTCCCCGCTGGAGGTTGCGGATCTCGCCCCTCGCCCACAGCTCGTCGGGGAACGCCCGGCGCAGCGCCAGCCCGATCGCCTCGCCCAGCTCGGCCACCGACCAGGTGGCCTCGGTGGGGTCGTCCCACAGCGTCGGTTCGGTCGGCTCGCGTGGCACCGGCCGCGAATCTACCGAGGGCCGGTAGGGTGCAGGTCCGGGTGGTCGTGGCGCAGTGGCGGCCGGCGACCCGGTAGAGCGACCGAGGGGTAGGGCCGTGCACACCGAGATCGCGCCGGGCGTGCTCCAGATCGACACCATGCTCGGCGGATGGGAGCGGGTGACCGCCGGGTACCTGCTCACCGGCGACGCCCCGGTGCTGGTCGAGACCGGCAGCCAGACCTCCGTGCCCCAGCTTCTGGCGGCGCTCGCCGACCTCGGCGTGGCGGCGGACGACCTGGCCGGCGTGGCGGTCACCCACATCCACCTCGACCACGCTGGCGGTGTCGGCGACGTGGCGGCGGCCTTCCCCCGCGCCACCGTGTACGTCCACGAGAAGGGCGCGCGCCACCTGGTCGACCCGTCGAAGCTGGTGAGCAGCGCGGCGCTGGTCTACGGCGACCTGCTCGACTCGCTGTACGGGCGGCTCACGGCCACCGAGGCGGCCCGGGTCCACGTGCTCGGCGACGGCGAGGAGGTCCGGGTGTCGCCCGATCGCACGCTCACCGCGGTCGACTCGCCCGGCCACGCCAAGCACCACCTCGCCCTGCACGACTCGGTGTCGGGCGTGCTGTTCGCCGGCGACGCGGTCGGTGTGCGGCTGCCCGACGTGGGCGTCCTCCGCCCCGCCACGCCGCCGCCCGACTTCGACCTCGACCAGGCGCTCGCATCCCTGCGCCGCTTCGCCGAACGCCGGCCCGCCGGCATCGCGCTCGCCCACTTCGGGCTGGTGCCCGATCCGGGGGAGATCCTGGCCGAGGCCGAGGGCACGCTCCGCCGCTGGGCCGAGGTGGCCGAGGAGGCGTGGCGCGACGGGCGCGACATCGCCGAGGCGCTGGCCGCCCGCTTCGGGAACGAGCTCGAGGGCACCGACCCGGCGCAGCGGGAGAAGCTGGAGACCCTCAACGGCATCCACTCCAACGCCGCCGGGTTCCGCCGGTGGCTCGACCACGTCCACACGCGGCGCTCGCCCGCCGGCACCGAGCCGCCCGGGTCGTCCGGGTCGTCCGGGTCGTCCGGGGAGGAGCGCTTTGTCCCCCGTCCGCACGTTCACTAGACACGCGCAGCCAGCCCGCCAGGAGGAGTCCCCATGAGCGAAGCCGTGATCGTCTCGACCACCCGGAGCCCGATCGGCCGGGCCATGAAGGGGTCGCTGGTCGACTGCCGGCCCGACGACCTCGCCACGACCGTCGTGAAGGCGGCCCTCGAGAAGGTGCCCCAGCTCGAGCCGCACGCCATCGACGACCTGATCATGGGGTGCGGCCAGCCGGCCGGCGAGTCGGGCTACAACATCGCCCGCGTCGTGGCGGTCCTCGCCGGGCTCGACGACGTCCCGGGCGTCACCGTCAACCGCTACTGCTCGTCGTCGCTGCAGGGCATCCGCATGGCCGCGCACGCGATCGCCGCCGGCGAGGGCGATGCGTTCGTGTGCGCCGGTGTCGAGACCGTGAGCCGGTACCCCAACGGCATGGCCGACTCGGGCCCCACCAACCCGGCGTTCGCCGACGCCCTCGCCCGCACGGCGGAGCGGGCCAACGGGGCCGACTCGTGGGAGCCGCCCGAGGGCCTGCCCGACATCTACATCGCGATGGGCCAGACCGCCGAGAACGTCCGGCTCGCCGAGAACGTCAGCCGCCAGGAGATGGACGAGTTCGGTGCCCTCTCGCAGCAGCGGGCGGTCGCCAACCAGGAGAGCGGCTACTGGGAGGGCGAGATCACGCCGATCACCACCCCGGACGGCACGGTGGTGACCAAGGACGACGGCCCCCGCCCCGGCACCACGGTCGAGAAGCTCTCCCAGCTCAAGCCCGCGTTCCGGCCAGACGGCGAGGTGACGGCCGGCAACTCGTGCCCCCTCAACGACGGCGCCGCCGCGGTGATCGTCATGAGCGACACCCGGGCCCGCGAGCTGGGGATCCAGCCGCTCGCCCGCATCGTGTCGTCGGGTGTCACCGCGCTGAACCCCGAGATCATGGGCCTCGGGCCCGTGGGGGCGTCGCGCCAGGCGCTCGAGCGGGCCGGCATGACCATCGACGACATCGACCTGGTCGAGCTGAACGAGGCGTTCGCCGCGCAGGTGATCCCGTCGGCCCGGCACCTCGGGATCCCGTGGGACAAGCTGAACGTCAAGGGCGGCGCCATCGCCCTCGGCCACCCGTTCGGGATGACCGGCTCGCGGATCATGACCACGCTGCTCCACGCCCTGCAGGACGAGGACAAGACGGTGGGCCTGGAGACGATGTGCGTCGGCGGTGGCCAGGGCATGGCCATGGTCGTCGAGCGCCTGTCGTAGTCGCGCGGCCGCCAGGAACCGTGCCGGCACCGGAGCACCGGAGCACCGGGCCCGGCACACCGGCCCCGGCCCCGGGCGCAGCCCGTGCCGGCCTACGCCGGCCCGCGCCTGTCCGGGCCGGCTGGCACCTCGGCGCCCGTCCCTGACGCTCTACATTCCCGGTGCCGGTCCCGGCCGGCACCGATGAGGTCGCGGGCCCGGGCGGGTCATATCCCCGGACGATCGTCCGCGGTGAAAGGATGAGGCCATGGCAGGCGTACGGGTGCTGGTGGGCACGAGGAAGGGTGCGTTCGTGCTGACGTCCGACGGGACGCGCGACGACTGGGAGGTGCGCGGCCCGCTGTTCGGCGGGTGGGAGATCTTCCACGTCGCGGGCTCGCCGGCCGACCCCGACCGGGTGTGGGCGTCGCAGTCGACCTCGTGGTTCGGCCAGCTGGTGCAGCGCTCCGACGACGGGGGCCGGACGTGGGAGACCGTGGGCAACGAGTTCCGCTACGAGGGCGATCCCGGCACCCACCAGTGGTACGACGGCACGCCCCACCCGTGGGAGTTCGCCCGGGTCTGGCACCTCGAGCCCTCACCCACCGACCCGGACACGCTGTGGGCCGGGGTCGAGGACGCCGCCCTGTTCCGGTCGCAGGACGGCGGGGCGACCTGGCAGGAGCTGCCCGGCCTGCGCAACCACGGCTCGGGCTCGTCGTGGCAGCCGGGGGCCGGCGGGATGTGCCTGCACACGATCCTGCTCGACCCGGCCGACGCCGCCCGCATGTACGTGGCCATCTCGGCCGCAGGGGTGTTCCGCACCGACGACGCGGGCAAGACGTGGCAGGCGGCCAACCGCGGCCTGAACTCCGAGTTCATGCCCGACCCCGACGCCGACGTCGGTCATTGCGTGCACCGGCTGGCCCAGCACCCGGACCGGCCCGAGGTCCTGTTCATGCAGAAGCACTGGGACGTGATGCGCAGCGACGACGGAGCGCAGAGCTGGCACGAGGTGAGCGGCGACCTGCCGACCGACTTCGGGTTCGCGATCGACGTGCACGCCCACGAGCCCGACACGGTGTACGTGGTGCCCATCACCAGCGACGCCGAGCACTACCCGCCCGAGGGAGCGCTGCGTGTCTACCGCAGCCGGACGGGGGGCAACGAGTGGGAGCCGCTGACCGAGGGCCTGCCACAGCGCAACTGCTACGTCAACGTGCTGCGCGACGCCATGGCAGTGGATGCCCTCGAGCCCTGCGGCGTCTACTTCGGGACCACCGGCGGCCAGGTGTACGCGTCGTCCGACGCCGGGGACAGCTGGGAGCCGATCGTGCGCGACCTGCCGGCCGTCCTCTCGGTCGAGGTGCAGACGTTGCCGTGATCCGGGTGGTGCTCCCCGTCCACCTGCGCGACCTCGCCCGGGTCCAGGGTGAGGTGCACGTCGAGGTCGACGGGCCGATGACCCAGCGGAGCCTGCTCGACGCGCTGGAGACCCGGTTCCCGCCGCTGCGGGGCACGATGCGCGACCACGTCACGGGCCAGCGCCGGCCGTTCGTCCGCTTCTTCGCAGGCGAGGAGGACCTCTCGCACGACGGGGCCGACGCGCCCCTGCCCGATGCGGTGGTGGCCGGCACCGACGTCTTCTACGTCGTGGGGGCGATCGCCGGCGGCTGACCGGGGTTCAC
>JBKHJZ010000216.1:0-5168 GCA_046537875.1 Acidimicrobiia bacterium
GCCCACCCGGTGATCGCAGCAGCCGTCGAGGGTGACGTTGATCGAGTAGCGGAGCGGTCTCATGGGTTGCTCTCCCTTGCTGCGGTCGCAGGCACCTGGCGGACCGTGATCAGACCGGCGCCGCCGCCATTTCTCATCGGTCCCCCGGTGGGACCCGCTGGGAGGCCGCGAGGATCGCGCACCCGTGGCACCGAAGGACCGGCGCCCTGTCCCGCACGTGCCGGTCGAGGCCGGCGCTGGCGAGGCTGTCGTGTCCCCCCGGGTGGCAGCACGCTACGTGACCAGATGGCCATGAGTGGCAGCCTCCGTTGGCCGCCAGCGGGCGGATCCCGATGGCGGCCCGCGGCCGGTCGAGCCGGATCGCCCAGCGGTCTCCTAGGCTCGCCGATCCGTAGATCTTCACCCAGGAGGGCTCGGCACATGAGCGCGACGGACGGCACCGCCGGCGGCCGGCCGCTGGCCGGATGGTCGGCGCTGGTCACCGGGGGCGGCAGCGGGATCGGGCTGGCGTGCGCTCGACGGCTCGCCGCAGACGGCGCGGCCGTGACGATCTGCGGCCGGTCGGAGGAGCGGCTGCGCGACGCCGCTGCGTCGCTCCGGGAGGTGGCGGCGCCCGGCACCACCGTGCAGGCCCGGCCCGCGGACGTGACCGACGAGCGAGCGGTCGAGGCCGCGGTCGCGGCCGCCACGGGCCTCACCGGCCGGCTGGACGCGATCGTCATCAGCGCCGGGGGATCGGAGACCATCGGGCCGGTCACCCAGACCGACATCGAGGCCTGGCGGCGCACCGTCGACCTCAACCTGACCGGCACCATGCTCACGATCAAGCACGGCGCCCGCCCGATGGTCGCCCAGGGCGGCGGCGCGATCGTGGCCATCTCGTCGATCGCCGCGCCCCGCACGCACCGCTGGTTCGGGGCCTACGGCCCGTCGAAGCGCGGGCTGGAGGCCCTGTGCGAGACCGCGGCCGACGAGCTCGGCGCGAGCGGCGTCCGCGTGAACACGGTGCGGCCGGGGCTCACGCGGACCGACCTGGTGGAGGTGCTGACCTCGCCCGGACCGGTGCTCGACGACTACCTCGCCTGCATGCCGCTCGGCCGGGTCGGCGAGGCCGACGAGGTGGCGGCGCTCGTCAGGTTCCTCGTCGGCCCCGAGGCAAGCTGGATCACCGGCCAGAGCATCGCCGTCGACGGCGGCCATTCGCTGCGGCGCGGCCCCGACCTGTCGAGCATGCTCGAGGACGTGTTCGGATCCGAGGGCCTCCGCGGCGTGGTCGCCGGTCCCTAGTGCATCTTCGGCGCGGTGGCAGCGGTCACCCCGGCAGACGTGCGCTCGGCGACCCGCGTGGGGTGCTCGGTCAGCGTTCCGTGAGCGGTGCGCGGTGCTACGGTCGACGGTCGTGCCGCACGGGGAGCGGCTTCCACGTCAGATGCTGGGGCGCCAGCGTCCTTGGAGGTTCGGTCCATGCCGGCGGTTCGTCCGTTCGCAGGGGGTGTCCCGGACCGGCGGATGGGTCAGCGCGGTCCGGTCCCGCGAGCTCACTCCCAGTCGGACGCCAGGTTGCGCTTCAGCGACTCCACGAAGCCGGTGAGGGCGCCCAACAGCTCCTCGGAGCCGAGCGGCCGCCCCGCCTCGCGCACGCCCCACACCACGTCGCCCTCGGTGTCGTGCGACTTCACCAGCATCCACAGCGAGATCACCTGGTCGCCCTCGACCAGCGGTTCGTCGGTCATCTCGTTGACCAGCCGGGCGAGCTCGTCGGGGCCGGGCTGAGCGTTCGTCTGCGTCATGCGTCCCTGCTTAGCGCATCGGCTGCCCGGTCACGCGCCCCGGCCGGCCACGCACGTCCAGCACCGCGGGCGCCGCGGGGCGCCGTCACTCCCCCGTGTAGCGGGGCGCGCGCTTCTCGAGGAACGCGCGCGGGCCCTCGCGGGCGTCGTGCGAGGACATGACCTCCATGCCCAGCTCGGACTCGCGCCGGTAGGCCTCGGCCTCCGGCACGGCGTCCGCCGCCAGGACCGACGCCTTGATGTTCCGCACCGCCAGCGGGCCGTTCCGGGCGATGCGGTCGGCGATCTCCCGGGCGCGGGCGAGCGCCGCACCGTCGGGGACGACGTGTCCCACCAGGCCCACCTCGTAGGCCCGGCGGCCGTCGATCGGATCGCCGGTGATGAGCATCTCCATCGCCACGGTCCACGGGATCTGGCGGGGCAGCCGCACGGTGGAACCGCCCATGGGGAACAGGGCCCGCTGCACCTCGCTCACCGCGATCCGCGCCCCCTCGGCGGCCACCCGCACGTCGAAGGCCTGGAGGATCTCGATGCCACCCGCGTAGCAGGAACCCTCGACGGCGGCGAGGATCGGCGTGGCCGGCCGGTGCTCCTTCAGGAGGCCCTTGAAGATCACGGTGGTGTCGGCCCGGATCCGCTCCTCGAACTCGTTGGCGGGCGGCTCGCCGGCCATGAGCGCGCCGACCAGGCGGTCGAGATCGGCGCCAGCCGAGAAGTTCCCACCGGCGCCGGTGACGATGCCGGCGCGGATCTCCGGGTCGGCGTCGAGCATGTCCCATGCGTCGGCGAGGCGGCACAGCATCTCCGGATCGATGGCGTTGCGCTTCTCCGGACGGTTGAGCGTGATGGTGACGACGTGACCGTCCCGCTCGACGAGGACCGCGGGGTCTGACATGCCGTCAGGTTCTAGTGCACGTCCGCTCGGCCTGTCGCCGCCGGGCCCGTCGCCACCCGGCCGGTGATCGCCGCGGCGTCCAGCGCGAGCCGGCGGATCGTGCGGGCGAGCTCGACGGGACGCTCGAAGGGCAGCATGTGGCCGGCACCCGGCAGGATCTCGAGCCGGGCCGACGGCAGGTGCTCGACGATCGCCCGGGCGAACGGGCGGGGGGTGAGCGTGTCCCGCGTGCCGACCAGCACCGCCGCCGGCGCCTCGACGCGGGCCAGCCCGTGGCGCAGGTCCATCGCGGCCATCGCCACCATGCAGTCGCGCCGCACCTCGCCCGCGATGGCGCAGAACAGGCGGCGGGTGGCCTCGACGTGCTCGCGGGCGGCTGCCCGCCCGAAGGTGGAGCGGACGAGGGCGGTGCCGAGCCGGGGCCGCGAGATCAGCCGGTCGAGCGCAGCGCCCGCCAGTGCGAGGCGCCAGAGCTGCTCCCGACCCTGCCGGGCCAGCCCGAACGCGCCCGTGGCGGCGAGCACCACCCCGCTCGCCCGCTCGGCCACGACCTCGGGGTGCCGCACCGCGCAGCTCATCACGGTCATCCCACCCATCGAGTGCCCCGCCAGGACGGCGTCGCGCACGTCGAGCTGCTCGAGCACCGCCCGCAGGTCGTCCCCCAGCAGGTCGACCGTGAGCCGCTCGCTGCCGCGCTCCGATGCGCCGTGGCCCCGCTGGTCGTAGAGCACCACCCGGTGGCCGGCGTGGACCAGGCGGCGTGCCACCGGGGCCCAGACCGCCCGGCTGCCCGTCCAGCAGTGGGGCAGCACCACGGCCGGCCCGCTGCCCGCCACCGTGGCCGTGAGGCGGGCGCCGTCGCGTGCCGTCACCTCGGCCTCCTCCCCCGCCGCCGGCAGGTCGAGCGCGAGATCCTCGGGGTGGATCACGGCGTCACGGCTCCCGGCGGGCGACGGCATCCTGGGCCCGGAGCGGGAGCAGCCGGTGCAGCCACCACGCCAGCGTCGCCTCCCAGCCGACCGTCACGACGGCACGGTCCTCGCTGACGGCCCTCACGATGTGGCGGGCCACCAGCTCGGGCGGGTGCCCCCGGCGGAACATCCGCCGGACCCGCTCGCGGGCCTCGCCGTCGCCCTGCTCGCCGAGGAACCGGGTGTCGTCCAGGATGCGGGTGTTCACGACCCCGGGGCACACGGCGGACACGCCGACTCCCGACGCCCCCCAGTCGGCCCGGAGGCACCGCGACAGGGCGAGCACGGCCGCCTTGGTGGTCACGTAGGCCGGCTCGGTGGCCCGGGGGACGAAGCCGAGCGCCGACGAGACGTTGACCACCCGGCCGCGCCCGGCGGCGACCATCGCCGGGCCGAACGTGTGGCACATGTGGACCACGCCGTCGAGGTTGACGCCGCGGATCCAGCGCCAGTCGTCGATGGTCATCGCCCCGAGGCGGCCCGACATGCCGACCCCGGCGTTGTTGACCAGCACGTGGGGCACACCCCATTGCTCCCGCACCCCCTCGGCGAGCACCCGCACCCCGTCGAGGTCGGCGACGTCGCACGCCAGCCCGCGGGCCTCTCCGCCGGCCTCGCCGCACGCGACCGCGGTCTTCTCGGCGCTGTCGCCGTCGACGTCGACCGCGAGCACCCGGGCACCCCGGCGAGCGAGCTCCAGAGCCGTCGCCCGCCCGATGCCACGGCCGGCGCCGGTGACCAGCGCCAGCGTTCCCTCGAGCTCGAAGTCGGTCCGTCGTCGTCCCACGCATCGCTCCCCGTCGGTCGGGGTGAAGAGTGTCACCGCGTTGTTGACCCGTAGTCAATAGGATCGCGGGTGTGACGCCCACCCCCCGGCCCGCCCGCGTGGGGGGCCGCACGCGCCTCGACGCCGACGCCCGCCGCGCCCAGCTGGTGGCCCTCGGCCTCGAGATGCTCAGCACCCGGCCGTTGGACCAGGTGGCGATCGAGGACATCGCCGCGCAGGCCGGCATCAGCCGGGGGCTGCTGTTCCACTACTTCCCCACGAAGCGGGCGTTCCACCTGGCGGTCGTGCGCGCGGCGGCCGAGGACCTGCTCGCACGCACGGCGCCCGATCCGGCGCTGCCCCCTCGGGCGCGGCTCCGGGCGGGGGTGGAGGCCTTCGTCGACCACGTCGCCGAGAACCACGATGCGTACCGGTCGCTGGTGCGCGGCGCGGCCGGCGGTGACCCCGGCCTCCTGGAGGTGTTCGACGCCACCCGCACCGAGTTCGCCGAGCGCGTCGTCACGGGGCTCGACCTGCCGCAGCCGGCCCCGGCGCCGATCCTGCTCGCTATCCGCGGCTGGGTGGCGTTCACCGAGGAGGCCGTCCTCGTGTGGCTGGCCGGTGGGGGACGGGTCCCCGGGCGGGACGCCGTGGTCGAGCTGATCGACTCGGCGCTGGTGGCCCTGCTCGGTGCCGCCGCCCCGGGGAGCGTCCCACCCGAGCTCCGGGCCTGAGCCGGACGTCCC
>JBKHJZ010000217.1:0-5163 GCA_046537875.1 Acidimicrobiia bacterium
GGGCAACGGCTCCCGGCCCTCGGGCTGCCTGTGGTCGCTGGGCTCAGTCATCCATCCCTCCCCTCTGGTCCGGGTCGAGCCCTCCGGCACCCGACGCCCGCACTGATCTCCCTGCCGACTTCCGGTCATGCATCCGGGTTCGCGATCGACCACCCCATGGTGCCATCCGCGTCCACGTCGCCGCCGGTGGCGCGTCGGGTCGGGCTCACCCGTTGACACCCACGCTAGCGGTCGCGTCTACTGACGGCCGTGGCGCAAACGACCGGCGCACCCGCGGCCGCCGAGGCCGCCCCGCCCGTGCGCCGCGCACTGGACGATCGCGACCTCCCGACGCGGATGCTCCTCCTGGGACTGGCGCGCGACGACGGCTCCATCCTCGGCGCAGAGGCGTTCGACGTCGCCGGGGCCTGCCGGCGGTCGCCGGAGCAGGTGCGCTCGTGCCTCCGCCGCCTCGTCGCCGAGGGGCTCTTCCTGCGGGAGGGCACGGGCCAGCGCGCCGTCTACCGGCCCACGCCGAGCGGCCTGGCCGTGCTCGCCGCCGGGACCGAGCGCACCCGGCTCGCGCTGGCGCAGGACCGGGCGACACGCACCTGGGACGGGCGGTGGCACCTCGTCGGGTTCGCCATCCCCGAGTCACGCCGGGCGGCCCGCGATGCGCTGCGGGAACGGCTCGGCGGCCGGGGCGGGCTCGGCGGCGCGCCGATCCACAACGGCCTCTACGTCTCGCCCCACCCCTGGGAGTCCGAGGTGGCGGGCGCTGCCGGACGGCTCGACGTCCACCAGCACGTGACGACAGCGGTGAGCGACCGGCTCACCATCGGCGGCGTGGACGACCCCCGCGCCCTGGCCGCGCGGCTCTGGCCGCTCGACGGGATCGCCGAGCGCTATCGCGCCTTCATCGAGCGGTGGCGGGACCTTCCGTCGGAGCTCGAGGCCATGCGCCGGCGGGGCCAGCGGCTGCCCGACTCGGCGTTCCTGCCCGGGGCGCTGGCGATGGGTCTCGCGTGGAGCGACTGCTTCGACGCCGACCCCCTGCTGCCGCCGGAGCTCCTCCCCCACCCGTGGCCGGGGCGAGCCGCCCGCGAGCTGTTGGTGCGGAGTCGCGAGGTGGCGCGGGAGGTGCGGGCCGAACACGACCGGCCGGCGCTGTTCCGCTCGTTCGACGACGTCATCGACACGCTCCCCGGACGGGAGCCGACAGAACAGTGGGAGACGACCGCGTGAAGTTCGGCCTGTTCTACGAGCACCAGCTGCCCCGGCCGTGGGCGGACGACAGCGAGCACCGGTTGCTGACCGACGCGCTCGAGCAGATCGAGCTCGCCGACCGGCTGGGGATCGACTACGTCTGGGAGGTCGAGCACCACTTCCTCGAGGAGTACTCGCACTCCTCGGCACCCGAGGTCTTCCTCGCCGCCGCCAGCCAGCGCACGTCGCGCATCCGCATCGGCCACGGCATCGTGCAGCTGCCGTTCAACTTCAACCACACGGCCCGGGTCGCCGAACGCATCGCCACGCTCGACCTCGTCTCCGACGGGCGGGTCGAGTTCGGCACCGGCGAGGCCTCGTCGGAGGCGGAGCTCGGTGGCTTCCACGTCCCCCGCGACGAGAAGCGCGACCAGTGGGACGAGGCGCTCGACGCGGTCACCCGCATGTTCGTCGAGCGCCCGTTCGCGGGCTACGCGGGCCGCTGGTTCGACATGCCGGTGCGCGAGGTGGTGCCCAAGCCGCTGCAGAAGCCGCACCCCCCGCTGTGGGTGGCCTGCAGTCGCCGGGAGACGATCCACCTGGCCGCCACGAAGGGCATCGGAGCGCTGAGCTTCAGCTTCATCGAGGCCGAGGAGGCCCGTGCCTGGGTCGATGACTACTACGACACCATCGCGTCGGAGGCCTGTGTGCCCGCCGGGTTCGCGGTGAACCCGAACATCGCCGTGGTCCTGCCCCTGATGTGCCACCACGACGAGGAGACGGCGGTCGAGCGGGGGCTCGACGGCGCCCACTTCTTCGGGTTCAGCCTGGGGCACTTCTACATCTTCGGCAACCACCGGCCGGGGCGGACCAACGTGTGGGAGGAGTTCCAGGACAAGCGCGACATGTTCGGCTTCCGGCGCGAGGTGGCTGCGCAGACCGGGCAGCCGCTGGGAGCCCAGCTCGTCGAGCAGGGCCTCCGCGCCCTCCGCGGGGCGATCGGCACGCCCGACCAGATCCGGGAGCTGCTCCGGATGTACGAGGAGGTCGGCGTCGACCAGGTGATCTTCGTCTCGCAGGCCGGGCGCAACCGGCACGAGCACATCTGCGAGTCGCTGGAGCTGTTCGCCCGCGAGGTGATGCCCGAGTTCGCCGAGCGCGACCCGCAGCGCAGCAAGGAGAAGGCCGACCGGCTCGCCCCGGCCATCGAGGCCGCGCTGGCCCGGCGGGAGCCCGCCCGCGAGGCTCCCGACGTCAGCCTGCCGCCCGGCATGAGCTTCTGACGACGTCGGCGACCGGGCGGGTGCCCGCGGGTTCACCGGTCCCCGTGGTAGCCACGTGAGGTGGCATCCCCCATCGAGGACTACGCGCTGCTCGGCGACACCGAGACCGCCGCCCTGGTCGCCAAGGACGGGTCGATCGACTGGCTGGCGCTGCCCCGCTTCGACTCCCCCGCCTGCTTCGCCGCGCTCCTCGGCACCGAGGACAACGGGCGCTGGCAGATCGCCCCGGCGACGACCGTGCGGGATGTCCGCCGGCACTACCGGGTGGGGCTGGTGCTCGAGACCGAGTGGCGCACCGACGAGGGCACGGTCGCCCTCATCGACTTCATGCCCATCCGCGACCAGCGGCCCAACCTGATCCGCATCGTCGAGGGCCGGGCCGGCCGCGTGCCCATGCGGCTCGAGCTCGAGGTGCGCTTCGACTACGGCGCGATCGTGCCCTGGGTCCGGTCGATCGACGGGGTGTGGCGGGCCGTCGCCGGTCCCGACGGCCTCACGCTCACCACGCCGCTGGCCCTCCACGGTGTGAACCACGCCACGGAGGCTCGCTTCGCCATCGAGGCCGGCGACCGGATCCCCTTCGAGCTGCAGTGGTACCCGTCCCACGAGCACCCGCCCGAGGCGGTCGACCCCGCCCAGGCCCTCCGCAGCACCGAGGCCCTCTGGGAGGACTGGACCTCGCGCTGCGCCTACGACGGCCGCTGGGTCGACGAGGTGCGGGGGTCGCTGGTCACGCTCAAGGGACTCACGTACCACCCGACGGGCGGCATCGTCGCCGCCCCCACCACGTCGCTGCCCGAGGCGCTCGGTGGCGACCGCAACTGGGACTACCGCTACTGCTGGCTGCGCGACGCCACGTTCACCCTGCTGACGCTGATCGAGGCCGGCTACACGGCGGAGGCCGTGGCGTGGCGCGACTGGTTGCTGCGGGCGGTCGCGGGCGACCCGGGCTCGTTCCAGATCATGTACGGCATCGCCGGCGAGCGGCGCCTGCCCGAGCAGACGCTCCCCTGGCTCGGCGGCTACGCCGACTCGCGCCCCGTGCGCGTGGGCAACGGCGCCCACGACCAGTTCCAGCTCGACGTGTGGGGCGAGGTGATGGACGCGGCCTCGGCCTCCCGCTACGCAGGGCTGGGGCCCGGCGAGGACGCCTGGGGCGTCCAGCGCGCGCTGCTCGACTTCCTCGAGGGCAGCTGGCAGAAGCCGGACGAGGGGATCTGGGAGGTCCGCGGGCCCCGCCGCCACTTCACCCACTCGAAGGTGATGGCCTGGGTCGCGTTCGACCGGGCGGTGCGGACCGTCGAGCTGTTCGGGCTGGACGGGCCGCTCGACCGGTGGCGCGCGCTGCGCGACGACATCCACGCCGACGTGCTCGCGCACGGCGTCGACGACCGCGGTGTGCTCACCCAGTCGTACGGGTCGTCCGAGCTCGACGCGAGCCTGCTCATGGTGCCGCTCGTCGGCTTCCTGCCGCCCGACGACCCGCGGGTCGCGGCGACGGTCGACGCCATCGCCGCCGAGCTCGGCGACGGCACCGGCCTCGTGCACCGTTACCGGCCGCGCGACGAGCTCGACGGTCTCCACAGCGGAGAGGGCGCGTTCCTCCTCTGCTGCTTCTGGCTGGCCGACTGCTACTGGCTGCTCGGGCGGGAGCGCCAGGCGTGCGACCTGTTCGAACGGCTGCTGGCGCTGCGCAACGACGTCGGGCTCCTCTCGGAGCAGGTCGACCCGGCCAGCGGGCGGCTGCTGGGCAACTTCCCGCAGGCGTTCAGCCACGTGGCGCTGGTCGACACCGCCTCGACGCTGTCCCGGCACCCCGAGAGCGCGATCGAGCGGCGGCGCCATCGCGGCCGGACCGGCGCCTGACGTGACCGCAGCCCGGACGGCCGCCGGCGGGTCCCTGCGGCGCTTCCCGCCGGGGTTCCTGTGGGGCGTCGGCACGTCGGCGGCGCAGATCGAGGGCGGTGTCGACCTCGACGGGCGGGGTCCCTCGATCTGGGACACGTTCGCCGACGCCCACGGTGCGGGGGGCGCCACGCCGGCGGTCGCCGTGGATCACCGCCGGCGCATGGTCGACGACGTCGCGCTGCTCGCCGCCCTCGGCATCCCCGCCTACCGGTTCTCGGTCGCCTGGCCGCGCGTGCAGCCCGACGGGGTCGGGCCGCCCAACGAGGCGGGCCTCGACTTCTACCGGGCCCTCGTCGACGAGCTGCTCGGTCACGGCATCGAGCCCGTCGTCACGCTGTACCACTGGGACCTGCCCCAGGCCCTGGAGGACGCAGGCGGCTGGCCCGAGCGGGCCACGGCCGAACGGTTCGCCGACTACGCCGACCTGGTCGGCGCCGCGCTCGGCGACCGGGTGCGGCGCTGGCGCACGGTGAACGAGCCCTGGTGCGCAGCGATGCTCGGCTACGCGGCCGGCATCCACGCCCCCGGGCGCACCGACGCCGGCGCGGCGGTGGCCGCGGCCCACCACCTGCTGCTCGGGCACGGGCTCGCGGTCGACGCCCTCCGCCCGCACGTCGGGCCCGGCGCCGAGATCGGCATCACGCTCAACCCCTACCCCGTGGTCGCCGCACCGCGAGGTGACCCCGCGGGCGGTGCCGCACTGGTGACCGGCGCGGACGCCGCAGCGGACGGCGACGCGGTGCGCCGCATCGACGGCATCGCCAACCGCATCTGGTTCGGCCCGGTT
>JBKHJZ010000044.1:0-20093 GCA_046537875.1 Acidimicrobiia bacterium
CAGATGGTCGAGGGCATCACCCGCACGCTCACCTGTCCCGTCGTCCACCTCTGACCGACCCCTCCGGCGACCCGACGGCGGAGACGCCGGCGTCCGTCATCGCGACCGCGCCGGTCAGCGGACGCCGCCGATGAACGTCGCGCGCAGGGCCATCCCCATGAGGAACAGACCGCCGAACCCGTAGAGCAGGTAGATCCTCCCGGCGAGCTGCTGCCGGTAGCTGTAGATGATGCCGACGGCGGCGAGCGCGGCGAACCCGTAGAACATGTGGAACTCGGGCGCCTGCCGGTCGCCGGCCGTCACCAGCAACACGCCGAGCACGACCTGGACGACCAGCGCCAGCTCGGCCCCCGCGGTGAACCACCAGAGCGCCCGGACGCGCAACGCCGGCAGGGTGTGCGCACCGAGCGCCCACGCACCCGCGAGGCCGTTCGCGACGACGACGACCCACGCGCAGGCGTCGTGGGCCCCGGACAGCGACATCGCCGGGGTCCCGTGGGGTCAGGAGGCGCCGGGTGAGCCGGTGGACACCTCGTACGACCACAGCTCGCTCGACGTCGAGACCGGGCCACCGTGCGGGTGCGGCGCACCGGCGCCGGCGTGCCCGTGGGCGAACGCAGGGCTCTTCGTCCACGCCTCGAACGACTCCTCGTCACGCCACCGCGTGATCACCAGCCACACGTTGCGGCCATCCGTTGGTCGCAACAGCTCGAAGCCCTCGAAGCCCTCCCGGTCGTCGACGGCGCCCGCCCGCGCGGCGAAGCGCCGCGCCAGCTCGTCGCCGGCGCCCTCCGGAACCGTAATGGCGTTGATCTTCACGACAGTCGAAATCGCAGCACACTCCTCGTGCGACCGGTTGCGGCCGCGACGGTAGCGGCCGCGGTCCCCGGGGGCCGCACCTGCGGCGGCTGTGCGAGCGGGGCGGTCACACGACCAGACCGGTGCCGGCGAAGACGTCGTCGTCGCGGTGGGTGGCCGGAACGCCCCGGCGGATGTAGAACTCGGTGCCGAGCGCCTCGCAGAACGCCTCCGGCGACATGGCGAGGAACGGGCCGGTGTCGCCGACCTGCGTCTCGTGCGCCTCCATGCAGGCCCGCTTCACGTCGATCCACGGCCGCACGTCGACCCGGGTGGTGATGAGGGCGTCGGGCATCCCGAACACGAGGCCGGGATCGTCGAAGTCGGGCGCGCCCTCGATCTCCACACCCGCAGCCGCCGCCTCGTCCAGCAGGCCCCGTACGTGCTCGCGGCTCATCGTCAGCTCCAGCACGTGTGGCGTGCCGGCCAGCTCGGCGGCCCGCAGCCCCACGCGGTGCACCTGGACGTGGTCGGGGTGGCCGTAGTTGCCGTTCTCGTCGTAGATCGTCGCCACATCGGCCCGCTCGGCGACGAGCACGTCGGCGAGCCGGCGAGCTGCCTCGTCCACGTCGGCCTGCCAGAAGCACGCCGGATGGTGGTTGTCCGGGGTGCCGTCCATCCCCGAGTCGTGGTAGCCGAGCCACACGATCCGCTGGGCCCCGATGGCCGCCGCCGAGCGCTCGGCCTCGACCCTGCGGCGCTCGACCAGCGACTCGCCCGGTGCCAGCAGGCCGTCGGGCACCTCGCCGAGCTCGCCACCGGTCGCGTACACGAGGACCACCCGGTGGCCCTCGGCCACCGCCCGGGCGAGGGAGCCCGCCTGGCCGATGCACTCGTCGTCGGGATGGGCGTGGAACGCCACGAGGGTCGCCATCGCACCTGGCCTAGCACGCGCCCACCCCCCGATGACACGCGGTTTCGACACGCCTCCGACCGGCGGGACCGTGCCGTGACCCGTCAGGCGATCGCGCCCGAGGCCCTGAGCTTGGCGATGCGGGCCTCGTCGAACCCGTGCTCCGCAAGCACCTCATCGGTGTGCTGGCCGGCGTGGGGCGGCGGACGCCTGATCGCCGGCGCGGTGCGGCTGAACCGGGGGGCCGGGCCGGGCTGGGTGATGCCGGCCACCTCCACGAAGGTGCCCCGGTGAACGTTGTGCGGGTGCTGGACGGCGTCGGGGATGGCGAGCACGGGGGCGAAGCACACGTCGGTGCCCTCCATCAGCTCGCACCACTCGTCACGCGTCTTCGTGCGGAACACGGCGGCGAGCCGCTCCTTCAGCGCCGGCCACTGCGCCTTGTCGTGCTGCCAGGGCAGGTCCTCGCCCTCCAGCCCGGTGAGGCGGAGCAGCTCTGCGTAGAACTGGGGCTCGATCGCCCCGACCGACACGTACTTCCCGTCGGCCGTCTCGTAGACGTCATAGAAGTGGGCGCCGGTGTCCAGCATGTTCGTGCCCCGCTCGTCGTCCCAGATGCCCATGGCCCGGAAGGCGTGGGTCATGGTCATCAGCACCGCGGCGCCGTCGACCATCGCCGCGTCGACCACCTGACCCTCGCCGGACCGTTGCGCCTCGAGGAGACCGCACACCAGACCGAACGCCAGCAGCATGCCCCCGCCGCCGAAGTCGCCGATCAGGTTGAGCGGGGGCACAGGGGGTCCGCCCCGCCGGCCGATGGGCTCGAGTGCGCCGGCGAGGGCGATGTAGTTGATGTCGTGGCCGGCCGCGTGCGCGTAGGGGCCGTCCTGGCCCCAGCCCGTCATCCGGCCGTAGACCAGCCGCGGGTTGCGTGCCCGGCACTCATCGGGCCCGATCCCGAGGCGCTCGGCCACGCCGGGACGGAAGCCCTCGATGAGGGCGTCGGCCCGTTCCGCGAGCTCGAGGACCACCTCCACCCCCTCCGGGCTCTTGAGGTCCACGCCCACCGACCGCCGGCCTCGGTTGAGCAGGTCGGCGGGCGGCCGAGCCGGGTCCCCACCCTGCACGTTGCCCGCCCGGTCGACGCGCACGACGTCGGCACCCATGTCGGCCAGCATCATGGCGCAGAACGGTCCCGGCCCGATGCCTGAGATCTCGATGACCATGGTGCCGGCGAGGGGTCCCATCGGGGTGCTCCTTCATGGTGTGTCGGTCGGTGCGGCGACGGTGTGGGGTGCGGTCAGTCTGCCGGGGCGGGGCCGCGTCCGGCCGGATGTCGACGCCCCGGGGGCGGCCCTACGACGAGGCGGCGGCGTGCTCGTGGGCGTGCCGGGCGATGGCGTCGACGATCCGGGGCCACAGGGGCCGGGCGAGATCGTGACCCATCCCCTCGACCAGCAGCAGCGTCGCATCGGGAACCAGCTCGGCCGTGCGCTCGCCACCGGACGGTTGCATCAGCGTGTCGGCCGTGCCGTGGATGACCAGCGTGGGCACGGTGAGCTGCGCCAGGGCCTCGGCCCGGCTGCCCGACGCCATGATCGCCAGGAGCTGGCGTGCGGTCCCGGCGGCATCGTGATCGCGGTCCCATGCCGCCGCGGCGAGCGCCCGGGCCTCCTGCTCGTCGTAGAGGCCGGGGCTGCCCCAGACCCGCGCGTTGCGCACCGCCGCCTCCTGTGCCGCCTCCCGGCTGTCGGGCGGAGGGGCCATCAGCTCGGAGAACGCTCGGGGCGCGGGCGTCCCCACCTCGGGCTCACCGGTGGTCGACATGATCGACGTGAGGCTGAGCACCCGGGCCGGGTGGCGGATCGCCAGCGTCTGGGCGATCATGCCGCCCATCGACACACCGACCACGTGCGCAGCGCCGACGCCCAGATGGTCGAGCAGGCCGATTGCGTCGTCGGCCATGTCGTCGAGCACGTAGGGGGCCGCCGGAGGGTGGTCGCCTCGCGCGGCCGCCGCCACCGTGCCCTTCTCGACCGGCTGATCGATGTGCGTCGACAGCCCGACATCCCGGTTGTCGAAGCGGACCACCTGGAAGCCCCGACCGGCCAGCACCTCGCACAGCTCGTCGCGCCAGCTGATGAGCTGGGTGCCCAACCCGTTCACCAGGAGGATCGTCGGATCGGCCGGGTCGCCCACCGTGTCGTAGAACAGCTCGATCCCGTTCGCGGCGGCGTAGGGCATGCCCGTCATCGTGTGGCACCTTGACCCGCTGGTCAAGTCGTTGCGCCATCGCAGGCACGTCACGTACGGCCCGCCCGCTCCCTCATGACCGGACCCGTGCGGCTGCGCACGGGCGTGGCCGTCACGCCGTGGACGAGCGTGCTGGCGGCCACCACCAGGGTCCCGGCGG
Organism: Acidimicrobiia bacterium; assembly: GCA_046537875.1. Taxonomy (GTDB): domain Bacteria; phylum Actinomycetota; class Acidimicrobiia; order Acidimicrobiales; family VFJN01; genus JBKHJZ01. Next base: position 4,125 of record JBKHJZ010000044.1, read on the forward strand.
CCCAGACGGTGCCGTCGGCACCCTCGTGCACGGCCTCGGTCAGGTAGAAGAGCGCGGCGACGCCGATCGGGCCGAACCAGCCGATGAACGCGGCCTCCACGCCACCCAGCCGGAGCAGCGGCCGGACCGCCAGGACCAGCGGCAGCCGGCGCAGCGCGAGGACGGCCAGCACGAACACCGGACCCCGCCAGCCGAGGTCGCCCCAGTCCGTCCACGGCAACGCCACGCCCAGCAGCACGAACACGGGGAGGACCAGGTAGCGGTTCACCGCCTCCTGGACCTCCCACTCCTCGCTCCGCTCCGACCGGCTGGTCTCGCGGTTGTAGGCGAGCCCGGCCGCGAACACCCCCACCAGCGGCTGGCCGCCGACCAGCGACACCCCGCCGAGCGTGGCCAGCGCCAGCGACACGGTGAGGACCAGGAAGGCGGAGTGCTCGATCTCGCGGTGGCGCTCGGTGAGGACCAGCAGGCGCCCTGCCATCCACCCGAGCGCCGCACCGGCGGCGACGCCCACGACCAGCTCGACGACGGACACCCCGGCCTCTCGCAGGAGGCTCTCCCCGGTGACAGCGACGATGCCGAACCCCACCAGGGCGAACGTGAGCCCGTCGTTCGCCGCCGACTCGACCGACAGCACCACCCGGGTGCGCAACGGCAGGTCGCGCTCGGCCGCATCGCCGGCCACGATGCTCGACGACAGCACGGGGTCGGTCGGCGCGAGGATCGCCCCGACGAGCCAGGCGCCGGCGGCGGGGAGCGCGAGCACTGCTGCGGCCAGACCGGTCGAGACCACGGCCATGCCCACCAGCACGGTCGTGAGCATGATGGCGACCCGGCCGACCTGGGGCCTGATCTCGCTGAGCTCGAAGCGCAGCGCGACCGACATGAGCGAGAGGGCGAGAGAGATCTCCGCCGCGATCCCCAGCACCTCGACCGGTCGCCCGAGCTGTAGCACGTCGAGCGCCCGAGGGCCGAGCGCGACCCCGACGAGGAGAGCGACCAGCGGCTCCGACAGCGGCAGGTAGCGCAGGCGGCGGGAGAAGAGGCCGAGCACCAGCCCGACCAGGCCCACCACGGCGAGGTAGGTGTGCATCCAGGACCCTCCGCACGCCAGCACGTCGGGGCGCCGCCATTCGGACCCTACTGCGCAGCACGCCCGTGGCCGGAGCATGGCCGCCGCACGGCTGCGACCGCGACCGGAGCTGGCGGCGACGGCCGGCCGCCACGGGCGCCGACCGATCTGCCTAGCGTGGCCGGCATGCCCGACGCCGGCGGCCACGCGCGGCCCCCTGACAGCAGCGGTGCGGCGCAACGCGCCCGCGACGGGCGCGACGGGCGTCACCGCCCGGCGGGCGCCGGCAGGCCGCCGCCCGGGGAGCGCCCGGCCGGCGGCCTGGGGGATGCCCGCGTCGACCGCTTGACCGGGGTGACGACCGTGATGACGGGCAGCCGCCAGCACCGGCCCAACCACCCTGGGGGCCCGTGCCCGTTCTGCGTGGGTGGGACCGAGGCGCCCGAGCCCTACGAGGTGCTCGCGATCCCCAACCGCTGGCCGTCGTTCCCCGACGACCGCTGCGAGGTGGTGCTCTACACCGCCGAGCACGAGGCCGGGCTGGGCGGGATGGCGGTGGACAGGGTGCGGAGCGTCGTCGACCTGTGGGCCGATCGCACGGAGCGGCTCGGTGCGCGGGGCGACGTCGACTACGTGCTGGTGTTCGAGAACCGGGGCGAGGAGGTGGGAGCCACCATCTCGCACCCCCACGGCCAGATCTACGCGCTCGACCGGGTCCCCGACCGACCCCTCGGCGAGCTCCGGCGCAGCCCGCGCGACCAGTGCCCGCTGTGCGAGCCGCCGGATCCGGCGCTGGCGGTGGCCGACGCCGGCGGCTGGCGCGCCTGGGTGCCGGCGGCCAGCCCGTACCCGTACGCCGTCCTGCTGGCCCCCGACGTCCATCGCCCCGACCTGCCATCGCTCGACGGCCCCCAGCGTGACGGCCTCGCGGAACTGCTGGTGGAGGTGGTCGGGCGCCTCGACCGCCTCTTCGACGCGCCGCTGCCCTACATGCTCTGGATCCATCAGCGTCCCACCGACGGTGGACGCTGGCCCCAGGCCCACGTGCACCTCCACGTCGTGTCCCCGATGCGAGCGCCGGGTGTGCAACGCTACGTCGCCGCCGCGGAGCTGGGCAGCGGCCTGTACGTCAACCCCGTCGTCCCCGAGGACGCGGCGTCAGCACTACGAGGAGCGTGATGGGTCTGCGCGCCTGGGCCCCCGGACGGGTCAACCTGATCGGCGACCACACCGACTACCTGGACGGCCTCGTGCTGCCGCTGGCCATCGGGCTCGGCGTCGAGGTCAGCGGCGACCCGGGCGGCGACTGGGTCATGCTCGGCTCGGAGGGACACCCGGGGGTGGCCGAGATCCCGCTGGCGAACTGCCCGGATCCCGCGTTCGTCGAGCCCCGCTGGGCCCGCTACGTCGCCGCGGTGGTGGCCGAGGTGGCGCCCGCCGACGGGTTCGTCGGCATGATCCAGGCGAGCCTCCCCGAGGGCAAGGGCCTGTCGTCGAGCGCCGCGCTCGAGGTCGCGGTGGCCACCGCGCTCGGCGCCGACCGGTCGGATCCCGTGGCGCTCGCCCGCGCGTGCCAGCGCGCCGAGCACCGTGCGGTCGGGGTGCCGTGTGGGATCATGGACCAGCTCGTCGCGATCGCGGCCTGCGCGGACGCAGCGCTGCGGATCGACTGCCGGTCGCTCGAGATGACGCCCGTCCCGTTGCCCGACGACGTGGAGGTGGTGGTGGCAGACTCCGGCGAGTCGCGCGACCTCGCGTCGAGCGACTACGCCGAGCGGCGGGCCGAGTGCCAGGCGGCGGAGGAGCTGATCGGCCCCCTGCGCGACGCCACGCCCGCCGACGCCGAGCAGATCGACGACCCGGTGCTGCGCCGGCGGGCGCGCCACGTGATCACCGAGAACGAGCGGGTCGATGCGCTCGCGGTGGCGCTCGCGGCCGACGACCTGGCCACGGCGGGTGCGCTGATGGCGTCCAGCCACGCCAGCCTCCGTGACGACTTCGCGGTGTCGACCCCCAGCCTCGACGCGCTGGTGGGCGACCTGCGGGGCACCCCCGGCGTCTTCGGCGCCAGGGTGACCGGCGCCGGCTTCGGCGGCTGTGTGGTGGCGCTCTGCCGTCCCCGCACGCGGGTGCCCGGCCAGGTCGTCTGGCGCGGCCGCCCCATGCCGGGCGCACGCCTCGAGAGGACCTGATCCACGCGGCGTGAGCGGGACCTCTCCCGGGCCGTGACGGCCGAACGACCCTGGCGGTCCGGCCGCGGCCGGTCGCACGATGGTGTCGTGGAGAGGAGGTCTCGATGAACGACGACCAGGGAAGCATCCTCCTCGACATCCCGCCGGGCAGGGCCGGTGACTTCGACCGGGTCGCGCTCGAGCGGATGGGGCATCCCGTCGTGGTGTGCCACGGCCCTGCGGACAAGGTCTGCCCGCTGCTGGCCGGTCACGGATGCCCGAAGTTCGAGCAGGCGCACGGCGTGGTGTTCAAGCTCGATCTCGGACGGGCCCAGCACCGGGCGATCGTGAAGCGCTACCAGGCGCTGGCCCCTCCCGGCACACCCATCCGGGTGCTGGTCACGCCGGCGGACGCCGCCCACCACGCCGACCTGCTCAGCGGGTGCGAGACGTGGACGCACGAGCCCACCGTGGCCGACCTCGACGGCTTCGCCGCCGAGGTGGAGGCAGCGGACCGGGCCGCCTGAACCGCAGCCTGCGTCCGCTCGCTCAGCGTGCCGACGCCAGCCGATCCCGCAGCCGGCGCATCGCCCCGGGGGTCCGGGCGCCCCACCAGAACAGGTCCTGCCCGTCGACCAGCACCACCGGGGCGACCTCCTCGAGCGCCGGGACGTGGCGCTGCCCGAACGGGTAGGGCTCGCTCGGCGCCAGGACGAGGTCGGGCCGCCGTTCACGCGCCTCGTCCAGCGTGACGGTCGGATAGCGGTCGGCCGCGTCGGCGAAGACGTTGCGTGCCCCGAGGGCGGCGAGCAGCGACGAGCCGTAGGTCCCGTCCGACATGGTCATCCACGGCCGCTTCCAGATCGGCACGAACACCGAGACGGCGAGCGCCGCCGCCGGGTCGGCCCCTCCCCCGCCGGTGGCCCACGCGGCGTCGTCGAGGCCGAGCCCGACGGCATCGAGCCCGACGACGCCGGCGAGCGTCCGGAGCGCCGGTCGCACGTCGTCGACGCCGTCGATCGACAGCGCCACGGTCCGCACCCCGGCCGCGCCGAGCGCCTCGGCGTCCTCACGCCGGTTCTCCTCGACGCACATCACCACCACGTCGGGCGCCAGGTCCACGATCGCGGGGACGTCCGGGTTCTTCGTGCCGCCGACGTGGCGCAGCCCCGGCTGCTCGCAGAAGCGCGTGCACGCCACCGGCGTGACACCCCACGCGAGCAGCGTCTCGGTCACCGAGGGGACCAGGCTGACGACGCGGGGTGACGCGCTCACCCCGCTCTCACATGCGGTCGAGGAGCTGCTGCTTCTTGCGGGCGAACTCGTCATCGGTGAGGAGGCCCTGCTTGCGCAGCTCGTCCAGCTCGCGGATCTGTGAGGGGATCGAGTCGTCGCGGCCGGGGGACATCGAGGCGCCCACCCGGTCGTACTTGCGGTTCTCGTTCTCCTCCATCTGGCGGTAGATCTCGTTCTGCACGGCCGACGGCTTCCGCACGTCGGTGAAGCTCTGGCGGCCCATCTCCCCGGCCGACTCGATGACCAGGTCGCCGTAGCGCATCAGGCGCTCGTGCAGCCGCTGCCGGAAGAACACGGTGTTCACGCGCTCGAGGGGGATCTCGATGCCGTGCTTCGACAGCACGCCGTGCCGGTAGATCAGCCTGTCGGTGGTGACCACGAAGTGGGTGGTGACCCAGCGCAGGTAGCGCACCAGGAACCACAGCACCGCGACGAGGACGAGGAGACCGACCAGGATGCCCACCGCTGCATGCGTGTCGACCGCGGCGACCACGATGCCGGCGATCACGGCGACCACGAGCGCCGCCGTCGGCACCCCGAGGAAGATCCAGTGCGGCCGCAGGTCGAGGACGACCTCCTCCTCGTCGTTGAGCAGCTTGCGGGGGAACGCCACGTGGCGCAGCGTACCGCCGCCCAGCGGGGGCGGCCGCCGCCCCTCCGGCGCCGGCGCGGTGGCCGGTGCGGCCCTGATTCCCGGCCCCGGTTGCGACGGCGGTCAGGACCACCCCAGGTCGTCGAGGCGGGCGTCGTCGATGCCGAAGTGGTGGGCGATCTCGTGGACCACGGTGATCCGCACCTGCTCGACCACCTCGTCCTCGTCGCGGCACGTGGCCAGGATCGGCAGGCGGAAGATCGTGACCCGGTCGGGCATGGTGAGTGCGCCGGTGCCGTACCAGGCGTCCCGCTCGGTGAGCGGAACACCCTCGTAGCGGCCCAGCAGCCCGCCGTGCACCCTCCCGTCCTCCACCAGCACCGCGACGTTGTCCATGACAGACGCGAGGTCGTCCGGGATGCCGTCGAGCGCCTCGGCCACCAGCTCCTCGAAGCGTTGGGGCGGTACGTCGATCACCACCCGCAGGCTAGGGGCGGCGCGTATCGTCGGGGTGTTGGACGCCGACGACCTGCTCCACGACCTCGACGACGACCAGCGCCAGGCGGTCACGTCGCCGGCTCGGCCGCTGGCGATCCTCGCCCCGGCGGGATCGGGCAAGACGCGCGTGCTGACCCGGCGCATCGCCTGGCGCATCGGGACGGGCGACGCAGATGCCAGCCACGTGCTCGCCCTCACGTTCACCCGGAAGGCCGCCGCGGAGCTCCGGGACCGGCTGCGACGCCTGGGGTTGCGCGACGGCGTGGCCGCGGGCACGTTCCACGGCGTCGCCTGGGCCCAGCTCCGCGCCCGCTGGGCCGACCAGGGCCGACTGCCGCCCACGCTCCTGGCCCGCAAGGGGCGCCTGCTCTCCGAGGTTCTCGGCCCCTCCCGCGACGGCACCCGGGTGGCGGATCTCGCCGGTGAGATCGAGTGGGCGAAGGCGCGGCTGGTCGGCCCCGACGACTACGTCGCCGCGGCCGGCAGGGAGCGCCGGCGGTCACCCTGGCCGGCGGAGCGGGTCGCCGAGCTGTACCGGGCCTACGAGGAGCGCAAGCGGGCCGCGCGGATGGTGGACTTCGACGACCTCCTCCGCCTCTGCTCGCACTACATCGAGAGCGACGAGGCGTTCGCCGCGGTGCAGCGCTGGCGCTTCCGGCACCTCTTCGTCGACGAGTTCCAGGACGTCAACGCCCTTCAGCTGCGGCTCCTCGACGCCTGGCGGGGACAGGGCTACGACCTGTGCGTCGTCGGCGACCCGCACCAGGCGATCTACGGGTGGAACGGCGCCGACGCCGGGTTCCTCGAGGAGTTCCGCAGCCTCTACCCACCCGCCGAGGTCGTGTCGCTCGAGGGGAACTACCGGTCGTCGCCCCAGGTGCTGGCGGCGGCCGCCGACGTGCTGACCGCCGCGCGGGTGGGTCGCCACCCCGTCCGGCCGACACGCCCCGACGGGCCGCCGGTGCGGCTCGACCGCCATCCCACCGATCGGGACGAGGCGGTGGCGATCGCCCGGGCCGTGCGCGACGGCCGGGACCCGCGTGGCCGGTGGTCGGCGCAGGCGGTGCTGGTGCGGACCCACGCCCAGGTACCGCTCATCGCCGAGGCCCTCCGGGCCGCCGGCATCCCACACCGTGTCCGGGGAGGTGACGCGCTCCTCGACCGGTCCGAGGTCCGCGACGCGCTCGATCTCCTCCGCCATGCTGGGGGGGCGCTGGCGGTGGCGCTGCGCGACCTCACGGCTCTCGCCGACGAGGCGAGGGCGGCGGCCACGGGTCCGGACGGCGAGGCGAGCGCCGACGGTGCACCGGTCGTGGGGATGCCGGGCGCCGGGTCCGGGGCGCGCGGGGCACCGGGCGAGCGGGCGGCCACGCTGGCGATGGTCGAAGACCTCGCGCGCGACCATCTCCGGCTCGATCCCTCGGCATCGGCCCGCGGCTTCGCGGCCTGGCTCCTCGCCACCCTGCAGGCCGAGGGTGCCGATGCGCCCACCGACGCCGTCACGATCGCCACGTTCCACGCCGCCAAGGGCCTCGAGTGGCCGGTGGTCCACCTCGCGGGGCTCGAGGACGGCCTGGTCCCGATCTCGCACGCCCGCACCCGGACCGCCCGGGCCGAGGAGGCTCGCCTGCTCTACGTGGCGATGACGCGCGCCGGCGAGGAGCTCCGCTGCTCGTGGGCGGGCCGACGCACGTTCGGCGACGCAGCGGCCGACCGCCGGCTGACGCCGTGGCTGCGCGGCCTGTCGGAGGGGCTCCGCGAGGGGCACGACGACGCCGGCGGACCACCGGAGGACTGGCGGGCCCACCTGGCCGACCAGCGCGACGTCCTGGCGCGCTCGGCCGCGAGCTCGGCCGGTGACCGCCCCGCGGTCGCCGCCCTCCACGCCTGGCGGCACCGGGCCGCCCGCGCCGCCCGGGTGGCGCCGGAGACGCTCGTCGACGACCGGCTGCTCGATGCCATCGCCGAGGCTGCGCCAACCACGATCGACGAGCTCGTGGCCGTCCCGGGCATGGGACCGCTCCTGGCGGCCCGCATGGGACCCGACATCATCGCGACGCTGCAGCGCGGGCCGCCGGCCGGCGCAGCAGCGCCTTGACCTGCGAGGTCGCGGGCGCGACAAGGGAACCATGGGTGTGCCGCTCGACTTCATCCCGGAGGACGGGTGGCCCTACCCCGACGAGGGCGACGGCGACGGCACCGAAGCCCCCGATCCGGTCGACCTCCGGTTCGACCCGGACGACGACCTGGTCGCGCTCCACGCGCTGCCGCCCCGGGCACTGGCGTCGCTCTCGCCCGACGAGCGGGCCGTGCTGGTGGCGCGGTTCGGCCTCGACGGCAGCGATCCGATGACGTTCGAGGCGATGCGCACCACGCTCGGCATGTCCCGCCGGCGGGTGCGGTACGTGCTCTCCGGGGGCATCGCGAAGCTGCGCGAGGCGCTCGGCGACGGCGAGCCGGGCTGACGGCACGGCGACGGCACGGCGACGGCGCCCCACGGCGGCCACACGGCCGCGACTCCGGCCGCCGTCACCTGCGGTCAGCGGCGTGGACGCCGGCGCCGCCGGGGGCTCGCGATCGCCGGCGGCAGGTAGCCGGCGTCCGCCCACGTGAAGTTCGTGCCGGGAGGCACGATCTCGTCGATCCGGTCGAGCACCCCGTCGCCGAGCGCCACATCGGTCGCACCGAGCTGGCTCTCGAGATGCTCCATGGTGCGCGGCCCGATGATCGCCGAGGTCACGGTCGGATGGGTGAGGACGAACGCCAGCGCGAGGTGGATGAGGCTGATCCCGGTCTCCTCCGCCAGCACGGCGAGGGCATCCGCGGCCCGGAGCTTCGCCTGGTTCTCGGGCTTGGAGAGGTCGTAGCGGTCGGGGATCCGCTCGGCACGCCTGCTGCTGAGGTTCTCGGCTCCCAGGCGCCACCTGCCCGACAACCAGCCACCGGCGAGGGGGCTCCACGGGATCACCCCCATGCCGTGACGCTCGCAGGTCGGCAGGACATCCGCCTCGACGCCCCGCACCAGCAACGAGTACGGCGGCTGCTCGCAGACGAACCGCTCCCGCTGACGTCGCTCGGCCACCCACTGGGCCTCCACGATCTCCGAGGCGGGGAACGTCGAGCTCCCGAGGTAGCGGACCTTGCCCTGGCGGACCAGATCGCTGAGGGCGCCGAGCGTCTCGTCGACGTCGGTGCCCGGCTCCGGCCGGTGGACCTGGTAGAGGTCGATGTGGTCGGTGCCGAGACGGCGCAGGCTGTCCTCGCAGGCCTGCACGATCCACCTGCGGGAGTTGCCGGACCGGTTGGGGTCGCTCCCCATCGAACCGTGGACCTTGGTGGCGATCACCAGGTCGTCGCGCCGGCCGGCGATGGCCTTGCCCACGATCTCCTCGGACTCGCCGGCCGAGTACACGTCGGCGGTGTCGATGAAGTTGATGCCCGCGTCGAGCGCGGCGTGGATGATCCTGATCGAGTCGTCGTGGTCGCGGTTGCCCCACGCCCCGAACATCATGGCGCCGAGGCAGAGGGGGCTGACCCGGACTCCCGTGCGGCCCAGCCTGCGGTACTCCATGGGTGTCCTCCTCGTGTCGCGGGCACGCCCCGCCGGGGCGCCGGCTGCGGTCACTGCCCGTCGTCTGGTGGGATCCGGTCGTCGCGCGCGGCCCGCAGGGCGCGCATCTTCTCGAAGTCGATCGCCACGAACAAGCCGTCGGCCTCGGCGCACAGGCGGTCGCCCGCCCGCAGCGTCCCGTGCGTGAACGTCTTGCGGCCGGTCACCTCGGTCACGCGCGCCTCGAAGGACAGCTCGGTGTGCAGGGGCGTCGGGCTCCGGTAGTCGACGGCGAGGCGCGCGGTCATCCCGGGCCGTCCGGCCAGCGACTGGGTCGAGCCGAGGACCTCGTCGAACGCGGCGGCCACGTACCCGCCGTGGACGCACCCGGGCGGGCCCTCGTAGGCGGCACCGAAGGTGGCCGAACCGTACATCACCCCCTCCGCCGCCCAGAGCTGCACCGGTGGGGCGAGGGGGTTCGCCCGACCGAGCACCGGGCTGTGGTCGAAGAACGCGTGCGGATCGCGCCCCGCGAGCGGTGCCTCCCCGAATCCCTCGTAGAGGGAGCGACCCGGGAAGGCCTGGAGGCGGTGGGCCAGCTCCTCGAGCTCGGCCGCCACCGCAGCGAGCTCGTCCACCGGTGCCGGGCTGCCGTGCAGGCGGTTGACGATGACCCGCAGCGCGTCGGCCGTGCGGTGGAGCTCCTGCCGCCGGGGCGACGGCGGGGCGGTGGCGAGGGTCCGGAGGTGGTCGGGCCACGACGGGGAGCCCGGCGCCGGGAACTCTCCGGGGGGCTCGGGGGGATCGGCCGGGGGTGCCATGGCCGTCCGGCTTATCTCAGCTCGGGCGCCCCGTGCGAGCCCGGGCCGCCGCCCGGCCACGCACCGCTCGTCACGGCGAGGCACCGGTGTCGATGTCGACCACCATCGGCGCGTGGTCGCTCGGCTTGACACCCTTGCGCGCGTTGCGGTCGATGAGCGCCCAGGTGGCGTGCTCGGCGAGCTCCGGCGAGACCAGCACGAGATCGATGCGCATGCCCTGGTGCTTGTGGAAGGCACCGGCGCGGTAGTCCCACCACGAGAACAGCCCACCGACGTCCGGGTACAGCTCGCGGAACACGTCGCGCAGGCCGGCCGCCTGCAACTCGCCCAGGGCCGCGCGCTCCTCGGGCGTCACATGGGTGGCTCCGACGAAGGCGGCCGGGTCCCACAGGTCGATGTCCGTCGGTGCGATGTTGAAGTCGCCGCACAGGGCTGCGGGGCGGCCGTCCCGCGCTTCGGCCACGACGTGATCTCGCAGGCGGGCCAACCAGGCGAGCTTGTACCGGAACTGCTCGTGGCCGACCGCCCGGCCGTTGGGCGCGTACACGGAGGACACGCGCACTCCTCCACACGTGGCCGACACCAGCCGGGCCTCGTCGTCCGGGGGCCCGCCGTCGGCGAAGCCCGACACGGGGTCGGCGAGCCCGACCCGGCTGAGGATCGCGACCCCGTTCCAGCGTCCGTGCCCGTGGTGGACGGCGTCGTAGCCCCGGGCGTGGAACTCGAGGGCGGGGAACGCGGCATCGGTCAGCTTCGTCTCCTGGAGGCAGAGCACGTCCGGGTGGGCCACGTCGAGCCACCCGTGCACCCGGGCCAGGCGCTCGACGGTCAGCGCGTTGAGGTTCCAGGTGGCGATCCGCACCGACCGGACCCTACCGGTGGTGGTTCACTCCCCCGCCGGCGCACCACGCCCGGCCGCCGCCTGCTCGGGCGCCGCCTTTCCGCCGGAGGCCCTCCTCCCCGGGGCCTTCTTCGCCGGGGCGCGCTTGGCCGGCGTCTTCCTCCCGGCCGACCGCTTTGCCGGCGCCGTCTTCGCGGGCGCCCGCTCGGCCGGCACCTTCCCCGCGGCCGCCTTCTTCCCCGCCTTCGCTGCCTTCCCCGCCGTCGCTGCCGCGGGTGCCGCCGGCCCCGTCCGGCGCCGCTCCCCCGCCCCAGCCGTCCCCGACGACTGCTCGGCCGCGAGCCGCTTCGCGGCCCGGGTCGCCGCCGCCTTCTTGGCGGCCGTGCTCCGCGCGGCGGCAACCTCCTCGGGGGTGCGTTCGGCCGCCCGCTTCTTCGCCGCCCGGCCACCACGCGCCGGTCGCCGCCGGGGCTTCGGCTGCTCGACGCTCGGCCCTTCGCCACCCGCACCAGCCGCCTCCCGGCCCGCCGCAGCCCGGGCGGCAGCGGCGACGGCCTCGGGCGATTCGCCGGCCTCGGTGGCCGCTTCCACCATCTCCCTCTCCACCAGATCGATCGGCCGGGGTGGCGCCGGCGTGGCGACACCCGGCACGGCCAGGTCGATGCCGCGGAGCGGCGGGTCGATCGCCACGACGACCAGGTGGACCGTCTGGCCCAGCTCGAGCTGCTCCTTGGCGCTGCGGGGCGGCGGGTCCCCCATGTTGCGCAACGGGAGATAGCCGCGGGCGTCACCCACGGTCACGTAGGCACCGTGCGAGCTGAAGCGCTCCACGGTCGCGTCGACCTCGCTGCCCACCGGGTGAGCGCTGACGAACTCGATGAACGGGAGCGCCTCGTTGTACGGCTCGACCCCCTTGGTGACGCGGGCACCCCGCCGGGCGGGCCCTCGGCGACGTCCGGCCTCCCCGTCGGCGCCCGGCGCTTCCGCCTCCGCTGCCGTCCGCTCGGGCTCGCCGTCGCTCGGGGCCTCCTCCGCCGGCGCGGCGGCCGGCGCGCGGCGGGCCCGGCGCTTCTTCGGAGCTGGCGCCTCGGCCTCGACGACCGCGGCCTCGGCCGCCTCCGCAACCTTCTCGGCCGACTCGGCCATCTTGGCCGCGGTCCGCGCGACCTTCTTCGCGTCGCTGACCGCCCGGCGGCTGGTGGGTCCCCGCACCGGTGACCGCTCCATGAACACCCACCCGACATGGGGCACCGGCTTGCCGCCGATCAGCCGGCCGCGCTCGAACAGCCACGGGTACTCTCCGTGGAACTCCTGGAACGAGTCGTTCGACAGGATCACCGCCTTCGCCTTGTCGGCGATCTGCAGCACGAAGGCGTCACCCCGGCCGATGGCGCCCGCGGGCGGCGTGATCAGCTCGTTGGCCGCCACCGCCTCCTCGAAGACCCGCCGCTCCTTGGCGGTGACCCGGTTGGGGAACGTCGCGTCGACGACCACGGTGACGACGCCGGGGTGGTACTCGTCGATGAACGCCCGTACGGCCTCGTCGAGCTGGGCCAGGCTGGGAACCTCACGGCCTTCGGTGGCGATGTTCGAACCGTCGATGACGACGTGCTTCATTCTCATTGCGGCCTGCATTCAACCAGAGGGGGATCTGACACCAACGGACCCCGCCCCGCTACGGTCCCCGCCGTGGAGGACGTCACCGCCGAGGTCACGGACCTGCTCGTCCACCTCATCCGCAACGCCTGCGTGAACGACGGTGCACGGGAGTCCGGGCAGGAGGTGCGCAGCGCCGACCTGCTCGCAGCCTACCTGGACGGCGCCGGTCTCGACCTCCAGCGGTTCGAGCCGGTGCCCGGGCGAACCAGCCTGGTCGCCCGCATCGAGGGCCGACGCGCCGGTGCGCCGGGGCTCCTGCTCATGGGCCACACCGACGTGGTCCCCGCCAACGAGGACGGCTGGCGCCGCGACCCCTTCGGCGGCGAGGTGGTCGACGGCGAGGTGTGGGGCCGGGGCGCCATCGACATGCTGAACCTCACCGCCTCGATGGCCGTGGCCGTGCGTCGCCTCGCCACGTCGGGGTTCCGGCCCGACGGCCCGCTCGTCTACCTGGCGGTCGCCGACGAGGAGGCCCTCGGCACCTGGGGTGCCGAGCACCTCACCGCGAACGAGCCCGACGCGGTGAGGGCCGACTACGTGATCACCGAGGCCGGGGGCATCCCGATCCCGGGCGGCGACGGCGCCCTGCGCCTCCCGGTGATGGTGGCAGAGAAGGGCTCGTGCTGGTGCACGCTGCGGATCACGGGCACGCCGGGCCATGCCTCGCAGCCGTACCGAACCGACAACGCCCTGGTCACCGCCGCCGAGGTGGTGCGGCGCCTGGCGGAGCACAGGCCCGAGACGCGCATCCACGAGACGTGGCGGCGCTTCCTCCGCGAGATGGCCCTGCCCGAGGAGATGACCGCACCGCTCCTCGATCCCGACAGGCTGCTCGACGCGCTCGCCGGGCTGCCGGTGTCCATGGCCCGCGAGTTCCACGCCTGCACGCACACCACGCTGGCGCCCACGGTCGCCCACGGGGGCACCAAGACGAACGTGATCCCCGACCGGGTCGACCTCCAGGTCGATGTGCGCACGTTGCCCGGCCAGACGCTGAGCGACGTGCAGGCCATCATCGACGACGCCCTCGGCGACCTGGCGCCACGGGCGGAGCTCGTCGGCGCGCACGACGACCCCTCCACCGAGTCGCCTGTCGACACCCCGCTGTGGCACACGCTCGCCAGCACCACACAGCGCTTCTACCAGGGCAGCCACCTGGTCCCGATGCTGAGCGTCGGTGCCACCGACGCCCGCTTCTTCCGCCGGCTCGGGATCACGGCCTATGGCTTCGGGCTCTTCAGCCGCAAGATCTCGTTCGAGGAGTACGGCAAGATGTTCCACGGCGACGACGAGCGCGTCGACGTGGACTCGCTGCGCCTGTCGACCGAGCTGTGGCAGGCCGTGGCACGGGACCTCCTCGGTGGGACGGGGGCGTAGCGTCGCTGCCGGTGGGCTCACCGGGTCACGCGGGCACCCGCCGGACGCCTCGCCGGCCGTAGGCTCGGGGTCGCATGGCGATCAAGGCGGTCATCTTCGATGTGGGGGGCGTCATCCTCACCAGCCCGTTCGAGGCGTTCGCCCGCTACGAGCGCGACAACGGGCTGCCCGCCGGGTTCCTCCGCCGGCTCAACGCCACCGATCCCGACACCAACGCGTGGGCCCGGCTCGAGCGCAGCGAGGTGTCGCCCGCCGAGTTCGCCGAGCTCTACGCCGCCGAGGCCCGCGCCGCCGGCCATGAGGTGGACGGCCTGGCCGTCCTCGCGCTGCTGGCGGGAGAGGTCCGGCCGCCGATGGTCGAGGCGCTGGGTCGATGCCATGAGCGCCTGCGCACGGCGCTCCTGACGAACAACTTCGTCCCGGGGTCGACGGGCCGGACCGGTGGGGATGGCGACGGTCGCCCCGCCGGCACGGGCGGGGCGCTGGAGGGCCTGCTCGACCACGTCGACGTGCTGGTCGAGTCGAGCGTGGTGGGCGTCCGCAAGCCGGATCCGGCGATCTACGAGCTGGTCTGCGGGGAGCTCGGCGTCGATCCGTCCGAGGCGGCGTTCCTCGACGACCTGGGGGTCAACCTCAAGCCCGCCCGGGCGCTCGGCATGACGACCATCAAGGTGGTCGATCCCGAGATCGCCATCGCCGAGCTCGAGCAGGTCGTCGGCTTCCCGCTGCGTTGAGCACCCGGCGCCGTCCGGGTTGGGCAGGGCGGGCGGGGGCCTGCAATCCTTCGCTGATGGACTTCAGGGCCGTGGGCCTGTCCCTGCCGGGCGCCGCGCTGCTGGGTGCCGCGCTGCTGTTCGGCGGATGCGGTGACGACGGCGGTGGAGACGACGGGCCGACGGCGGGTGCCGACGAGCCGGACGAGACCGCCGGCGCCTGTGGCCTGCTGACCGTCGACGAGGTCTCCGAGCTCTTCGGCCGCCACGCGGCCGTCACGCCCGTCGAGGGCGCACCCCAGCCGAGCACCAGCTGCAGCTGGACCGCCGAGTCCGACGGCGAGGATCCCACCTCGTGGCAGCTGCAGCTGCAGGCCTACGAGGGCAGCGAGTTCTTCGACGCGGACGTGTGGGGTGACGACCCGCAGCCGATCGACGATCTCGGCGACGAGGCCTTCGTCGTCGACGGCGGCGACCTCCGGGGCGTCACCGCCGCGTACCGGGAGGGCGACAAGTCGGTGATCGTCGGCTACACGATCGTGCTCGGAGAGGACGCGCCCGACCCGGCGGCGCAGCAGGACGAGGTGGTCGAGCTGCTCCGCAAGGTGCACGAACGCTTCTGACCCTCTGTGCCGGGGTCGATCGGACGTCGATCGGACGCGGACTCCGCCGACCCACCGGCCGCCGCGCCGGGGTGGCTCAGCCGGCCCGTTCGGGGGCGGCCACCTGCATCGACGTGTACTCCTCGCCGGTGTCCTGCCAGTCCTCGAACTGGATCACGCCCATCTCGGTGAACTTCGTGCGCAGCCACCCCTCCCCGGCGTCGAGGAGGCCCAGCTTCTTGCAGTTGGGGACGATCTTCGAGAACAGCATCTGCTGGAACATCGCCCGGCCCGGGTCGCGGATGACCATCGGGAGCATCTCCTTGGGATCGATGCCCATCCGCTCCCACACCTCCTGCTGGAGGAACCGGTCGCGCATGCGGACCGCCGCCTCGAAGGCGAACTCCTGGCGCTCGCGCAGCTCGGACGTCGAGAGCTCGGCGTAGTACTCCTTCAGCGAGAGCACGCCGAAGGCCACGTGCCGCGCCTCGTCGGACATCACGTAACGCAGCAGCTGCTTGAGCAGCGGGTCGGGGGTCATCTGCTGCATGAAGCCGAAGGCGGCGAGCGCGAGGCCCTCCACCATGATCTGCATCCCCAGGTAGGTCATGTCCCACCGGCTGTCGGCGATGATGTCGTCGAGCAGCATCCGCAGGTGGGCGTTGATCGGGTAGTGGCCCTCGAGCTTGTCGTCGAGGTACTTGGCGAACACCTCGACGTGACGGGCCTCGTCCATCACCTGGGTCGACGCGTAGTACTTGGCGTCGATCCACGGCA
>JBKHJZ010000218.1:0-5154 GCA_046537875.1 Acidimicrobiia bacterium
CTCGGGATCGATCCGCAGCAGTACCGGCTCGCCGGTCTCGAGCGCCATCAGCGCCTGCGCCTGCACGCTGGCCTCGGCGCACTCGCCGCCCACGAAGCCCACGATCGAACCGTCGTCGAGCACCAGCGCGGAGTCGCCGGCCCGGGCCGACGTCGGTCGCTCGGCGCGGACCACGGTGGCCGAGACGAACGGCCGGCGCTCGGCGCGCAGGCGGTCGGCGGCCGACCGTACCTCTCCGGCCGTGCTGGTCACCCGGCTGCGCCCCTCACCGAACCAGCTCCCTCACGCGTGGCCCCCACGTCGGCACCCTCATGTGATCGCGAGGTCGGTGCGGAACGGGCTGCCCTGCATCGCCCGCCAGACCTGCGCCGAGGTGAGCGGCATGTCGGCGTGGCGGACGCCGATGGCGTCGAGCACGGCGTTCACCACCGCCGCGGGCGAGCCCACGGTGGCCGACTCGCCGACGCCCTTGACGCCGAGCGGGTGGTGCGGGGACGGGGTGACGGTCTCGCCCGTCTCCCAGCTCGGGCACTCGACCGAGGTGGGCAGGAGGTAGTCCATGAACGAGCCGCCGAGGCAGTTGCCGTCCTCGTCGAAGGCGATCACCTGCATGAGCGCCATGCCGAGGCCGTCCGCGAGGCCGCCGTGCACCTGGCCCTCGACGATCATCGGGTTGATCCGGGGACCGCAGTCGTCGACGGCGATGAAGCGCCGGACCGTGACCTCGCCCGTCTTCGGGTCGACGTCGACCACGCAGATGTAGGCGCCGAACGGGTAGGTGAGGTTGGGCGGGTCGTAGACGCACTCGGCATCGAGGTGGCCCTCGACGCCCTCGGGCAGCTCCATCGGCCCGTGCGCGGCCATGGCGATCTCGGGGATCGTCTTGGCCGTCGACGGGTCGCCCTTCACGTACCACTTGCCCTTCTCCCACTCGAGGTCGTCGGGCGACACCTCGAGCATGGTGGCGGCGATGATCCGGGCCTTGTCGCGGACCCGGCGGGTGGCCACCGCCACGGCGGCGCCCGACACCGGGGTGGAGCGCGACCCGTAGGTCCCGAGCCCGAAGGGCGTGTTGTCGGTGTCGCCGTGGACGACCTCGACGTCGTCGGGCGGGATGCCCAGCTCCTCGGCCACGATCTGGGCGAACGTCGTCTCGTGGCCCTGGCCCTGGGTCTGCACCGACAGCCGCACCACCGCCTTGCCGGTGGGGTGCACCCGCAGCTCGGCGCCGTCGGCCATGCCCAGGCCCAGGATGTCCATGTGCTTGCGGGGGCCGGCACCGACCGTCTCGGTGAAGAACGAGACGCCGATGCCCATCAGCTCGCCCCGCTCGCGCTTCTCGGCCTGCTCGCGCCGCAGGTCCTCGTAGCCGGCGATGTCCATGGCCAGCCGGAGCGCCCGCGGGTAGTCGCCCGAGTCGTACTCCCAACCGGTCTTCGACATGTAGGGGAACTGCTCGGGGCGCAGCAGGTTCTGCAGCCGGAGCTCGGCCGGGTCGCGCCCCGTCTCGTCGGCCAGGCAGTCCACCAGCCGCTCGACGAGGTACGCCGCCTCGGTCACCCGGAACGAGCAGGCGTACGCCACCCCGCCGGGCGCCTTGTTGCTGTAGACACCCGTGACCTCGCAGTGGGCGGCCTGGAGGTCGTAGGAGCCGGTGAAGATGTGGAAGAACCCGGCCGGGAACTTGGTGGGCTGCGCGGTGTTGTTGAAGGCGCCGTGGTCGGCGAGGACCTTGACCCGCAGGCCGGTGATCGTGCCGTCGCTGGTCGCCGCGATCTCGCCGTGCATGTGGTAGTCGCGGGCGAAGCTGGTGGACATCAGGTTCTCGGAGCGGTCCTCCACCCACTTGACCGGCTTGCCGGTGACGATCGAGCCGACCACCGAGAGCACGTAGCCCGGGTAGATGCCGACCTTGTTGCCGAAGCCGCCGCCGATGTCGGGGCTGATCACCCGGATCTTGTGCTCGGGCAGCCCGGCCACCAGGGCGTAGATCGTCCGGTGGGCGTGCGGCGCCTGGGTGGTGCACCACAGGGTGAGCTTGCCGTTCACCTTGTCCATGTCGGCCACCGAGCCGCACGTCTCCATCGGCGCCGGGTGGACCCGCGGGTAGACCATGTCCTGGGTGACCACCACGTCGGCGCGGGAGAACACCTCGTCGGTGAGGTCCTTGTCGCCGGCCTCCCAGTCGAAGATGTGGTTGTCGGTCTTGCCCTCCAGGTCGTCGCGGATCACCGGAGCGTCGGGCTCGAGTGCTCCGCGGGCGTCGATCACCGGCGGCAGCGGCTCGTACTCCACCTCGATGAGCTCGAGGGCGTCGCGGGCCGAGTAGCGGTCCTCGGCGACGACGAACGCGACCTCCTGGCCCTGGAACCGCACCTTGTCGGTGGCGAGCACCGCCACCACGTCGTGCGACAGCGAGGGGATCCACGCCAGCCCGAGGCCTTCGAGGGTCTGACCGGTGATCACGGCCTTGACCTTGGGGTGCGCCTCGGCGGCGGACGTGTCGATGCTGACGATGCGGGCGTGGGCGTAGGTGCTGCGGAGCACCGCGCCGTGCAGCATGCCGGGCAGCGTGACGTCGTCGACGTAGGTGCCCTTGCCGCGCACGAAGCGGGCGTCCTCCTTGCGGTGCATCCGGCCGAAGCCGACGGGGCTGGCCGGTACGCTCTCGACTGCGGTCATCCCGCTGCCACCTCCTCCGACTCGGTCTCCGACCCGGCCCCGGCCGCCTCCCCTGCGGGGTGCTGGGCGGCCCACCGCACGGCCCGGACGATGTTCTCGTACCCGGTGCAGCGGCAGATCTGGCCCGACAGCGCCTCGCGGATGGTCTCGTCCGAGGGTTCGGCCTCGTGGTCGAGCAGCCACCGGGCGGTCAACATCATCCCCGGCGTGCAGAACCCGCACTGGAGGCCGTGCTCCTCGATGAAGCCCTGCTGGACGGGGTCGAGCTGGCCGTCGCGCTCGAGGTCCTCGACCGTGCGGATCTCGCGGCCGCCGGCCATCGGCGCGAGCACCGTGCAGCTCTTCACCGGCTCGCCGTCCATCCACACCACGCAGGTGCCGCAGTTGGAGGTGTCGCACCCCCAGTGGGTGCCGGTCAGGCCGAGCACGTCGCGGATGAAGTGCACGAGCAGCATCCGGGGCTCGACGTCCCGGGTGACCTCCTCGCCGTTCACGGTCATCGTCACCTGCATCGTCACGCCTCCTCCCCCCGGGCGCGGGCGGTCGCCCGGCGCAGTGCCCGCAACGTCAGCTCACCGGCGAGGTGCCGCTTGTAGTCGGCCGGACCCCGCTGGTCGCTGACCGGATCGCAGGCCTCGGCGGCCGCTGCGGCCGCGGCCGCGAACCGGTCCTCGGTGGCCGGGCCGCCCGTGAGCGCCTCGACGGCGGCGGGCGCCCGGAAGTTCTCGGCGCCGACGGCGGCCAGCCCGATGCCGGCGTCGGTGATCGTGTCACCCTCGAGGGTCACGCAGGCGCCGGCGGCGGCGACCGCCCAGTCGCCGACCCGGCGCTCCACCTTCTCGTAGGCGCTGCCCCGGCCGGGCCGGATCGGGATGCGCACCTCGGTGAGCATCTCGGCGTCGTCGACCGCGGTGGTGTACGGCCCGACGTGGAACTCCTCGCTGGGCACCACCCGCTCGCCCGACGACGAGCGGATGACCATCTGGGCCGACACCGCGGCGAACGCCGCGGACAGGTCCTCGGACGGGTCTGCCTGGCAGATCGATCCGCCGATCGTGCCCCGGTTGCGCACGATCGGGTCGGCGATGACCCGCTCGGCGTCGGCGAAGATCGGGTAGTACTCGCGCGCCACGGGCGACTCGAGCAGGTCTCGGTGGCGGGCGAGCGCGCCGATCCGCAGGTCGTCCCCCTCCCGGCGGATGTAGGCCAGGTCGGACAGGTCGTTGATGTCGATCAGCACCTCGGGCCGGGCGAGACGGAGCTTCATCATCGGGATCAGGCTGTGGCCCCCCGCGATCAGCCTCGCCTCGGGCCCGTAGCGCTCCAGCAGCCCGAGCGCCTCGTCGACGCTCGTGGCCCGCTCGTACTCGACGGGTGCAGGTACTTGCATGGCGTCCCCCTCGGCGGAATGCGGCCACGGTCGCGCCCGGTGGTTGCTGCGTCAACGAGCAGATAACCGATCGCTTAACATCGGACTCTCCGGTGACCCGGGGGAAGGGGACGCGATGACGCTCACCCAGCTCGAGGCCTTCGTCCTGGTCGCCCGCCTGGGCTCGGTCAAGGCCGCGGCGCGGACCCTCGGCGTGTCGGAGCCCGCCGTCTCGAGCGCGCTCGCCACCCTCCGCCACCAGCTCGGCGACACGCTGATCGAGCGGAGCGCGACCGGCATGGCGCTCACGCCGGGCGGCCGGCGGCTGGTGCCGATCGCCTCACAGATGGTGGGCCTGGCGGTGGAGGCCGAGGCGGCGATCCGGCAGGCGCAGGGCGCCCCCGAGCAGCTGCGGATCGTGGCCACGAGCGAGCTGGCCGAGACGGTCGCCCCCGCGCTCGTCGCGGCGTTCACCGCCCGCGCCAAGGCCACCGAGGTGTCGGTGGGAGTCTGTGCCACCGAGGACATGGCCGCAGTGCTCCAGGAGCGCCTGGCCGACGTGGCGCTTGGTCCCCGGCTCGCGTGCGACGGGTTCCCGCCGCTGGAGTGCAGCCCCCTGTTCCGCTTCCGCCTGGTGTTCGTGGCGGCGGCCGACCACCCGCTCGCCAGGTGCACCACCATCGAGCCGGCGGTGCTGGCCCGGGAGACCTGGCTGGTCGGCCCGGATGCCACCGACGCCGGGACACCGGTTCGTCACCTGCTCGACCGCCTGGACGTGGCGGACGATCGCATCCGGGTCTACGCCAGCCACGCCGCGGCCCTGGCCGACGCCGAGCTCGGCCGGGGTGTGGCGCCCGCGATCGCCCAGGTGGTGGGCGGCGACCCCGAACGCACCGGCCTGATCACGCTGCCGGTGCGTGGCACCCCCGCCCACCTGCTCTGGCACATCACGATGCTGGGCGCCGACCGGCGCTCGCTGAGCGCCGCCGCCTTCCGCCGGTTCGTCGGCACGCCGGCGGCCACCCAGGCGATGCACGCGCCCCAGCGGGGCGTGCCGCCCAGCCAGTTCCGCCCGCCGGTGCACGTGACGATCTGGAACTGAC
>JBKHJZ010000219.1:0-5144 GCA_046537875.1 Acidimicrobiia bacterium
GTCGAGGCGGCACAGGCCCTT
Source organism: Acidimicrobiia bacterium (assembly GCA_046537875.1). Lineage (GTDB taxonomy): Bacteria > Actinomycetota > Acidimicrobiia > Acidimicrobiales > VFJN01 > JBKHJZ01. Next base: position 22 of record JBKHJZ010000219.1, read on the forward strand.
GGCGAACACCTTGCCGTCCGGCCCCGCGATCTCGACGGCGTCCTCGGCCTCGAACCCGCCCTTCACCGCCACCACGCCGGCCGGGAGCAGCGACACGCCCCGCTCGAGCAGCGCTCGCCGCGCCCCCTCGTCGACCACCACCGTGCCCGCCGACCCCACGGCGAACGCGATCCACAGCTTGCGGGCGGGCAGGCGGCGCCGCCGCGGCACCACCACCGTGCCCACGCCGGGCTCACCGGCGACCGCGTCGCGCAGCACGTCGGGCCGGTCGGCCTTGGCGATCATGGCCCGCACCCCCGACCACGCGGCGATCTTGGCCGCCGCGAGCTTGGAGGCCATGCCCCCGCTGCCCCGGACCCCGGCACCGCCGGCCATGCCCTCGAAGGTGTGGTCCACCTCGACGATCTCCTCGATGAGCGAGGCGTCGGTGTCGAAGCGCGGATCCCCGGTGAACAGCCCGGGCTGGTCGGTGAGCAGCACCAGCAGGTCGGCGTTCACCAGGTGCGCCACCAGGGCCGCCAGCCGGTCGTTGTCGCCGAAGCGGATCTCGTCGTCGGCGATCGCGTCGTTCTCGTTCACGACGGGCACCACGCCCAGTTCGAGGAGCCGGGCGAGGGTGGAGCGGGCGTGCAGGTACTGCTGGCGCACCATGAAGTCGAGCGGTGCGAGCAGGACCTGGCCGCCCACCAGCCCGTCGCGCGCGAGCGCGGCGTCGTAGACCCGCATGAGCCGGCTCTGGCCCACCGCCGAGATCGCCTGCAGCGTCACCGCGTCGCGGCGGTGCCCGGCCTCGAGCCCGAGCGCCGGGACGCCCGCCGAGATCGCGCCGCTCGTCACCATCACCACGCGATGGCCGTCCTGCCGGAGCAGCGCGGCCTCGTGGCAGAACTTCTCGATGGCCGCCTCGTGGATCTCGCCCGACTCGTCGGTGATCGACGAGGTCCCCACCTTGGCCACCACGATCATGGCCGGCTCACCCCGCAGCCTCGTCGTCGTCCCGGTACTCGAACTCGAGCCCGCCGATCCGGACATGGTCGCCCGGCCGCGCACCCGCCCGGGCCAGCGCCCGATCGATGCCCAACCGCCGCAGGCGGCGCCGGGCCTCGGCCTGGGCGTCGTGCCGCGTCAGATCGGACAGCGCCACGGCCCTCACCGCCTCGCGACCGTCGACCACCCAGCCACCGCCCTCGCGCCGCACCTGGTAGCCCTCGCGCTCGGGGCGTAGCACCACGTACTGGGTCGGCTCGGGGAGCCGGGCACGCGCCGCACGCACCGCGTCCGCCAGGCGGCCCCGCAGCCGCTCGATCCCCTCGCCGGTCACCGCCGACACCCGCAGGTCGAGGTCCACGCCGACCCCGGTGCCCCCGCGCTCGTCGAGGTCGGCGCGGCTGCCGACCACCAGGCGCGGCCGGTCCAGCAGCTCGGGCCGGTAGGCGCGCAGCTCGTCGACCAGCACCTCGAGCTGCTCCGCGGGTGGCCGTTCGGCCACCGGTGCCAGGTCGAGCAGGACGCACAGCACCCGCGCCCTCTCGATGTGGCGGAGGAACCGGTGCCCGAGCCCCCGGCCCTCGCTCGCCCCCTCGATGAGCCCGGGGATGTCCGCCACGACGTACTCGTACCCGTCGTCGAGACGCACCACCCCGAGGTGCGGCTCGAGGGTGGTGAAGGGGTAGGCGGCGATCTTGGGCCTCGCCGCGGAGATCCGGCTGATCAGCGTCGACTTGCCGACGTTGGGGAACCCGACCAGGGCGACGTCGGCCAGCAGCTTGAGCTGGAGCCGGAGCCAGCGCTCCTCCCCCACCTCACCCTGCTCGGCGAAGCCCGGCGCGCGCCGGCGGTTGCTCAGGAAGCGGGCGTTGCCCCGCCCGCCCCTGCCGCCCTCCGCCGCGCGGTAGCGGTCGCCGGCGTGCACGAGGTCGGCGAGCACGGTGCCGTCCCGGTCGAGCACCACCGTGCCCTCGGGGACCGGCACCACCGCCTCGGCGCCGGACGTACCGTGCCGCTTCCGGCCCTTCCCGTGCGAGCCGTCACCGGCCCGGCGGAACGGCTGGTCCCGGAACGAGAGGAGGGACGCGATGTTGTTGTCGGCGACCAGCCACACATCCCCGCCGGCGCCGCCGTCACCGCCGTCCGGGCCACCTCGCGCCACGTGCGCCTCCCGGCGGAACGACACCGCCCCGGCGCCGCCGTCACCGGCCTTGACGTGGAGGTTGCACTCGTCGACGAATTGGGACACCGCCCGGAGTATGTCGGGCGGCAGGCCCCGGTGCGAAAGCGGTTCTGGCCCGTCGGCCACCGCCGGCGGCGGCCCGCTGGATCAGTCGACGGGAAGCACGTCGACCAGCTTGCGGCCCCGCCGCCGGCCGAACTTCACCCGGCCCGGGGCGCGGGCGTACAGGGTGTCGTCGCCGCCCCGCCCGACGTTCTCGCCCGGGTGGAACCGGGTGCCGCGCTGGCGCACGATGATGGTCCCGGCGTCGATCTGCGTGCCGTCGTACACCTTCACGCCGAGGCGCTTGCTCTGCGAGTCGCGCCCGTTCCTGGTGGAACCTGCGCCCTTGGTCTTGGACATGTCGCCGGCCTCCCTCAGTCCTCGCTGGCGCTCTTCTTCGCCCCGGCCTTCTTGGCGCCGGCCTTCTTCGCCCCGGCCTTCTTGGCGCCGGCCTTCTTCGCCGTGCTCTTCGTGCTCTTCGTGCTCTTCGTGGCCGCGCTCTTCGTGGCCGCGCTCTTCGTGGCCGCGCTCTTCGTGGCCGCGCTCTTCGTGGCCGCGCTCTTCGATGCCGACGTGGCCCGGCCCGTCTGCGCCGAGGTGCCCGACACGGTGCCGCCCGTCATCGAGATGCTCATGATCTCGACCGTCGAGTAGCGCTGGCGGTGCCCCCAGCGCCGCCGGTTGTTGGTCTTGGGCTTGTAGGTGAAACCCGTGATCTTCGGGCCCTTCGCCTCGCCCACCACCCTGGCCGTCACCCGGGACGTGCCGAGGGCGGTGGGGCCGGCGAGCACGGTGTCGCCGTCGACGAGGAGGACCGGCGTGAGCTCGATCTCGTCGTCGTCGGCGCCGGGGCGCAGCAGCTCGATGTCGAGCCGCTGGCCTTCCTCGACCCGATACTGCTTGCCACCGGTCTTGATGACTGCGTACATGCGATCTGCCTCGTCGGCGCGCCGAGCGCGCGTGGTCGAAGGGGACGGGTCAGCCTATCCGGGCGGTCGAGCCGGTCGCCACCTCCGCCGCCCGGGCCCGGAGGTCAGTCCGGCAGCAGGTCGTGCTCGATGAGCACGCCCCGCCCCCTGCACTCGGGGCACTGGCGGGCGAACGACTCGAGCAGGCCCTCGCCGATGCGCTTGCGGGTCATCTCGCACAGGCCGAGCTCGGAGATCTCGAACACCTGGGTGCGGGTCTTGTCCCGCGACAGCGCCTCGCGGAACACCCGGACGACCTCGTCGCGGTTGTCCTTGCGCTCCATGTCGATGAAGTCGACGACGATGATGCCGCCGATGTCCCGCAACCGCAGCTGGCGCGCGGTCTCGACCGCGGCCTCCAGGTTGTTCTTGAAGACGGTCTCCTCGAGGCTGGAGCGGCCCACGTTCTTGCCGGTGTTGACGTCGATGACCGTGAGCGCCTCGGTGTGCTCGATGATCAGCGAGCCGCCGGACGGCAGCCACACCTTGCGGTCGAGCGCCCGATGGAGCTGCTCGTGCACGTGCTGGCGCTCGAACAGCGGCAGCGCCTCCGTCTCGGGGTCGTAGTACCGGACCCGGTCGGCCAGCTCGGGGCTGATCGACGCAACGTAGTCGCGGACGGCGACGTAGAGGTCGTGGTCGTCGATCAGCACGCTCCGGTAGTCCTGGCTGAACTCCTCGCGGATGACGCGGACCGCCATGTCGGGCTCCCGGTAGAGGAGCGCTGGCGCCTTCGACCGCTTCGCCAGCGACTCGATCTGCCGCCACTGCTCGACCAGCCGGCGGACGTCGTCCTCGATCTCCTCGGCGGTCACCTTCTCGGCCGCGGTGCGAACGATCACACCGTGCTGGGCCGGCTTGACCTGGTCGAGGATCGCCCGGAGCCGCTTGCGCTCCTCGTCGGGCAGCCGCTTGGAGATGCCGTAGGTCGACGACTCGGGGATGAGCACCACGAACCGGCCGGGCAGCGACACCTCCTGGGTCAACCGTGCGCCCTTCGCGCCGATCGGGTTCTTGGTGACCTGGCAGACGATGGTCTGGCCGGGCCTGAGCACGTCCTCGATGCGGGGACGCCCCGAGCCCTCGATGTCCTCCGGGTCGTACTGGACATCGCCCCGGTACAGCACGGCGTTCTTGGGCGTGCCGATGTCGACGAACGCCGCCTCCATGCCGGGCAGCACGTTCTGCACCCGGCCGAGGTAGATGTTGCCGTGGATCTGCGAGACGTCGTCGGAGGGGTGCGAGACGTAGTGCTCGATGAGCGCCCGCCCCTCCAGCACCGCGATCTGGGTGGCCCGCTCGGTCACGTGGACGGCCATCGAGTAACGCCCCACGGGGCGGCCCTTGCGCTCGCGGCCGCGCCGGCCCTCGAGCGTCTCCTCGTCGAGCGAGACAGGCTCGTGCGAGATGACCGCCTCCACCGGCTGGTCTGCCCGCTTGGTGGTCGCCTGCTTGGCGGCCCCGGAGCGTCCGCGCCCGCCGCGCCTGCGGCGCCGCCGCTTCCCCCCGCCGCCCTCAGCCGGGGCCGGCGCCTGCTCGGCGCCGGTGCCGGGCCGGCGCAGCGCCTCGGGCGGGATCGAGTCGCCGATCTTCGGCTTGTGCGGAACGAGTGCCCGCTCGGCCGCCTCGACCGACGAGGGTCGCCCCTCGCGGTGCTGCTCGGGGAGCTCCGGATTCCTGTCGTCGTCGCCGTCTCCCGTGGCCTGCCCGGTCTCGCCCGCGGCCTTCCGGGACCCGCCGGGGGCCCGCCGGGCCGCCGCTCCGGCGCGGGTGCGGCCGCCGGTGCCGTCGCTCCGGGCGCCGTCATTCTCGCCGCCGTCCCCGCCGCGATCGCCCTCGCCGCCGTCGCCGCTTCCGGCGTCGCTGCGTGACCGGTTGCTGCGCTTGCGGCCGCCTCGTGACCCGCGCCGGCGTCGCTTCCGCCCGGTGGCCTCGCCGGTGGC
>JBKHJZ010000220.1:0-5143 GCA_046537875.1 Acidimicrobiia bacterium
CCGTGGGCCCCGCCGGGAGACCTGCGAGACTGGCCGGCCATGGGTGATGTGCAGGGGACCGTGGAGCCGGGGTTCGAGCGCGTGCGCGAGGCGTTCGAGCGCAACTTCGCCGACCACGGCGAGGTGGGCGCGGCGTGCGCGATCTACCTCCACGGCCGGCCGGTGGTCGACCTGTGGGGCGGGGTGGCCGATCCGGCCGGCGACACGCCGTACACCGAGGACACGCTCCAACTCGTGTTCTCGTCGACGAAGGGCGCCACCGCGCTGTGCGCCAACCTGCTCGCCCAGCGGGGCGACCTCGATCTCGACGCCCCGGTCGCCCGCTACTGGCCCGAGTTCGCCCGGGCGGGGAAGGACGCTGTCCCGGTCCGGTGGTTGCTGTCCCACCATGCCGGGCTGCCGTACATCGAGCGGGCGCTCACGCTCGACGAGGCCCTCGCCTGGGATCCGCCGGTCGAGGCGCTGGCGGCCCAGGCGCCGATCTGGGAGCCGGGCACGGCCCACGGCTACCACGCCGTCACGTTCGGGTGGCTGGTGGGCGAGGTGGTCCGGCGCGTGACGGGTCGCAGCCTCGGGACCTTCTTCGCCGACGAGGTGGCGGGCCCGCTGGGGCTCGAGTTCTGGATCGGCCTGCCCGACCGTCACCAGCACCGGGTCGCCCCGCTGACCAACCGCGGTGTTCGCCACGGCGATCCCCACCCGGAGCAGGCGACCGGCATGGAGGCCGAGGGGGGACGGACCCTCGCCGAGGTGATCGAGCAGTTCCTCGGCCCCGACTCGCTGCTGGCCAGGGCGCTCGCCGGCACCGGCGACGTGTTCACCACCGAGGGCGTGTTCAACCGGCCCGAGGTGCGCGCGGCCGAGCTGCCCGCCGCCAACGGGGTGGCGAACGCGAGGTCCATGGCCCGGATGTACGCGGCGATGATCGGGCCGGTGGACGACGCCGGCGTCGCGCCGCTGCTCACCCCCGACCAGGTCGGGGCGGCGTCGGCCTGTCGGACGAGCGGGGCCGACAGGGTGCTGATGCTCGAGACCACGTTCGGTCTGGGGTTCATGACCTCGTCGCCGTTCGCGCCCTACGGCGGGGCGGCATCGTTCGGGCACGCCGGTGCCGGTGGCTCGGTGGGTTTCGCCGATCCCGAGAACGGCCTCGCCTTCGGCTACGTGATGAACCGCATGATGGCCAACCTGGCTGGCGATCCCCGCAGCCGGGGCCTGGTCGCCGCGGCGTACGACGCCATCGGCGTGACCCCGGCCTTCGTGTAGGTCCGTGACCCCGCCCGTCGGGTGGCTGGTGCCGCGCCCGCAGCGCCGGCCCGCCGGAGACCACCGGTAGCGTGGGTAGCCACATGTCTGTCGCCCCCTCCGACCAGGCCGCCCGCCGGCGGACCTTCGCCATCATCAGCCATCCCGACGCCGGGAAGACCACGCTCACCGAGAAGTTCCTGCTCTACGGCGGGGCGGTGCAGGAGGCCGGTCACGTGAAGGCCCGGGGCCAGCGCCGGCGCGTCCGGTCCGACTGGATGGAGCTCGAGCAGAAGCGCGGCATCTCGGTCACCTCGGCCGTGCTGCAGTTCCCCTACGGCGGCGACGTGCTCAACCTGCTGGACACGCCCGGTCACCGCGACTTCTCCGAGGACACCTACCGGGTGCTCGCCGCGGTCGACGCCGCGGTCATGGTGCTCGACGCCGCCAAGGGCATCGAGGCGCAGACGCTGAAGCTGTTCGAGGTGTGCCGGGCGCGCGGGGTGCCGCTGCTCACGTTCATCAACAAGTGGGACCGCCCGGCGCGCGAGGGGCTCGAGCTGCTCGACGAGATCGAGGCGCGCCTCGACCTCCAGCCGGTGCCGGTCACCTGGCCGGTCGGCATCGCGGGCGATTTCCGGGGGTTGATCCACCGGCGCACCGGCTCCTTCGTCCGCTTCGGGCGGACGGCGCACGGCGCGGCCGAGGCGGCGGAGGAGGTGATCGATGCCGAGCGGGCCGCCGCCGAGGAGGGCGACGCCTGGCAGGCCGCGGCCGACGAGGTGGCGCTGCTCGGCGAGGTCGGGGCCGAGGTCGACGCCGAGCTGTTCCTCGCCGGCGAGCAGACGCCCGTGTTCGTCGGCTCGGCGCTCACCAACTTCGGGGTGGGCATGCTGCTCGACGGCATCGTCGAGCTGGCGCCGCCGCCCACGCCGTGGCCCGACGTCCAGGGCGACCCTCGTCCCCTCGACGACCCGTTCTCGGGCTTCGTGTTCAAGGTCCAGGCGAACATGGACCCCGCCCACCGCGACCGGGTGGCGTTCGTGCGGGTGTGCTCCGGCAGGTTCGAGCGGGGCGCCGTGGTCACCCACCAGCCCACCGGCAGGCCGTTCGCCACCAAGTACGCGCACTCGGTGTTCGGCCAGGAGCGCGGCACGGTCGACGAGGCGTACCCCGGCGACATCGTCGCCCTCGTCAACGCCGGGGATGTCAGGGTGGGCGACACGCTCTTCGTCGGCGACCCGGTGGAGTTCCCGCGGCTGCCCGAGTTCGCGCCGGAGCACTTCGTGGTCGCCCGGGTGCGCGACACCGGCCGGTTCAAGCAGTTCCGCACCGGCATCGCGCAGCTCGACGAGGAGGGGGTCGTGCAGGTGCTGCGCCGGCCAGACACCGGCGACCAGGCCCCCGTGCTGGCCGCGGTCGGGCCCATGCAGCTCGAGGTGGCGACGTGGCGGCTCGAGCACGAGTTCGGGGCGCCGGTCGAGCTGACGGCCACCCGCTACACGATCGCCCGCCGCACCGACCCGGCGTCCGAGGACAAGCTGCGGTCCCTCCCCGGGGTGGACGTGCTCGCCCGCGCCGACGGCACGCTCTACGCCTTGTTCGAGAGCCCGTTCTGGCTGGCGCGGGTGGAGGACGAGCACCCCGAGCTGACCCTCGACCGCCTGGTGGCCGAGGGCACCGAGGGCTGAACCCGCCCCGCCTCCGAGATCAGCAGACGGTGCCGTCCTCGGGCGGCTGGCCGTCGACCAGGTCGCGGGTCGGTTGGGATCAGCAGACGGTGCCGTCCTCGGGCGGCTGGCCGTCGACCAGGTAGCGGGTCACCGCCCCGTCGACGCACGGCACGCCGTTGCCGACCACCGTGTGCCCGTCGCCCTCGTAGGTGAGCAGCCGGCCGTCGACGAGGCGATCGGCGACGGCCACGCCGGCCTCGTGCGGCGTGGCGGGGTCGTTGGTGGTCGAGACCACCACCACGGGTGGTCCACCCGCACCGTCGACCGGCTCCAGCGGCTCGGCCTCGACGGGCCAGAGCGGGCACCGCACGTAGTCGTTGACGATCGACTCACCGAGGCGGGGGGCCACGTCCGCCGCCCTGGCCCCGGCGGCGAGGAGCTCGTCCGGATCGTCGGGCCAGGCGAAGTCGATGCAGTTCACGGCGAAGTACACGTCGAAGTCGGCCACGCTCAGGTAGCGGTCGGCGAGCGCCACCATCCTGGTGCCGTCGCCGTCGAGCGCATCGTCGACGGCGCGCGCCAGCTGCGGCCACAGCATCTCGCTGTAGAGCGGCATCACCAGGCCGGTGAACAGCTCCCCGGGCCCGAGCGCGCGTGGCGATGCCGGGATCGGCTCGCTCTCGACCCGGGCGATCAGCTCGTCGAGTGCCCCTGCGGCGTCGGGGGCCAGCGCGCACGACGGGTCGTCGTCGCAGTCGGCGGCGAACGAGTCGATCGACCGCTCGAACCCCCGCGCCTGGCTGACGGCGAGCTCGATGCCGCTGGGGCCGAGCTCGAGGATGCCGTCGAGCACCATCGCCCGCACGCGCTCGGGGAACCGGTCGAGCAGCACCTGCCCGATGGCGGTCCCGTAGCTGAAGCCGAGGTAGCTCAGCCGGTCGTCGCCCATCGCGGCCCGCACGGCGTCGATGTCGCGGGCGGCGTCCACGGTGCCGAGGTGGGGGAGCAGGTCGCCGGCCGCGGCCTCGCAGCCATCGACGTAGTCCCCGCTCACGGCGAGCAGTGCCCGGCGGTCGCCCGGATCGTCGATCGTGTGGTCGACGCCGTACAGCTCGGTGATGTCGCCGCCGCAGTCGATGTCGCTGGCGCCGAGGCCCCGGGGGTCGACCCCCACGACGTCGAAGCGCTCGGTGATCTCGGCGGGAAGCAGGCCGGCCTGGGCGACGGCGAAGTCGGTCGCGGTCGCCCCGGGCCCCCCGGGGTTGACGAACAGCGGCCCGATGCGGTCGCCCGATGCCGGCACCCGGGCGATGCTGAGCGTGAGCGTGGGCCCGCCGGGGTCGTCGTGGTCGACGGGCACCTCGAGCTCGCTGCACTCGGCCGGGCCGCACGGGCTCCAGGTGAGCGTGCCCTGTCCCTGTCCCTCGTCGGGGACACCGCTTCCCGTGGTGCGACCCTCGCTCTGGGCGTCCGTCAGCGGGTCGTCCTGGGCCTCACCGGTGCACGCGCCGGCGGCGAGCCCGAGGACGACGAGAGGGGGAACGAGGCGAGCGATCGGCCGGGCCAACGCTGGGACGCTACCCCGCCCCTGTGGGTCCCTCCTGCCGGGCGAGCATCCACTCGCGCGGGGTCATGTCCGATCCCCGGATCTCGGCTGCCACCTCACGCCCCACGTAGCGGAGGTGCCAGGGCTCGAACTCGTAGCAGGTGCGGGAGCGCGACTCGGTCGGGTAGCTGAGGACGAACCCGTACTCGTGCGCGTGGTCGGCGACCCATTTGCCGGCCGGCGTGCTGCCGAAGGCGGGGGTGAGCTCCTCGTCCTCGGGGTTGAGCACGTCGACGGTCGTGCCGAGCTGGTGCTCGCTGTGGCCGGCGCGGGCGGTGCGCAGCCGGGCGGCCGTCGGCCCTTCCTCGCGCACCTTCTTGTCGTACAGCTCCTGCTGGTAGGAGAAGCTGCGGTAGGCGGAAACCACCATGAGTGGTGTGCCGTTCGCCTCGGCGTCCCGGCGGAGCTTGGTGAGATCGTCGAGGACGATCCGCCGCACCTGCCCGTCCGAGTCGAAGCCCGCCTCGCGGACGTCCACCAGGTCGGGGGGTTCGAAGTCGGCGGGCAGTTGGTTTTCGGTGTCGACCACGATCGTCGCCCAGTCCTCGACCGGGTCGCCGACCACAGGTTCGTCACCGAACGTGCACGCGGAGGGGTCGGGGGCGGCCGTGGTGGAGGG
>JBKHJZ010000221.1:0-5127 GCA_046537875.1 Acidimicrobiia bacterium
GATGCACGGCACCAGCATGGTCTACAGCTTCCACGACCCGCACGCGCCCGAACGTGCCGGCGGCCGGCCGGTGCTCGCGGTCGGCGCCCCGGTCGGGGATGTGCTGGTGGAGCGTGCCGCCCCGGGCCACGTTGAGCACCTGGGCGCCCCGGCAGATCGCGAGCACCGGCCGGCGGACGGCCAGCGCGGCGCGCAGCACGGCCATCTCCCAGGCGTCGCGCGCTGGCCGGACCTCGGCGGTCGCGGGGTGCGGGGAGGCGCCGTAGGCGGCAGGGTCGACGTCGCCGCCCCCGGTGAGCACCAGCCCGTCGAGCCCGCGCACCACGGTCCCGGCGGCGGCGGCCACGTCCCCGCCGGGCACCACCGGCGGGAGCAGCACGGGCACCGCGCCGGCGCGGGCGATCGCGTCGAGGTAGGTCCGGGTGAGGAGGGCCACCGGCGTGTTCCACGCGCCCCAGCGCGCCCGCTCGACGTAGGTGGTCAACCCGATGACGGGCCGGTCACGCCGGCGGTCACCCGGCCGGTCGCCCGGCCGATCGCCCGGCCCGTCGCCCACGCCGATGACGGGCCGGTCGGCGTCGCCGCTCGGCGTGCTCACAGGCGCTCGAACCCCCGGACGCGCTCCCAGTCGGTCACCGCGGCGTCGAAGGCGTCGAGCTCCACCCGGGCCGCGTGCGCGTAGTGGGCCACCACGTCGGCGCCGAAGGCGTCGATGGCCAGCTTGCTCTCGGCGAAGCGGGCGGCGGCGTCGCGCAGCGTGGCCGGCACCCGGGGCTTGTCGGCCTCGTAGGCGTTCCCCGCGACCGGCTCCTCGAGGGTGAGCTCCTCGTCGATGCCGTGCAGCCCGGCGGCGATCATCCCGGCGAGGGCCAGGTAGGGGTTCACGTCGCCGCCCGGCACCCGGTTCTCCACCCGGAGCGACGCGCCGTGGCCCACCACCCGGAGGGCGCACGTGCGGTTGTCGCGGCCCCAGGCCACGACGGTGGGGGCGAAACTGCCGGTGGCGAAGCGCTTGTACGAGTTGACGTTGGGGGCGTAGAGGAGGGTGAGCTCGGGCAGGCAGGCGAGCTGGCCGGCGACGAACCGCTCCATGAGCGGGGAGAAGCCGTGGGGGCCGTCGCCCGCCAGCACCGGGGTGCCGTCGGGCGACCGCAGGCTCACGTGCAGGTGGCACGAGTTGCCCTCGCGCTCGTCGTACTTGGCCATGAACGTGATGCTCACGCCCTCCTGGGCGGCGATCTCCTTGGCGCCGGTCTTGTAGATCACGTGCTGGTCGGCGGTGGTGAGCGCGTCGTCGTAGCGGAAGGTGATCTCGTGCTGGCCGAGGTTGCACTCGCCCTTCGCCGCCTCGACCGCCATGCCGGCGCCCGCCATCTCGTTGCGGAGGCGGCGCAGCAGGGGCTCGATGCGGGCGGTGCCGACCACCGAGTAGTCGACGTTGTAGAGGTTGGCGGGCTCGAGTTGGCGGTAGCCCTTGCGCCAGGCGTCGTCGTAGGTGTCGCGGAACACGATCAGCTCCAGCTCCGACCCCGCGAACGCCACGAGCCCCCGCTCGGCGAGGCGCTCGACCTGGCGGCGCAGCACCTGGCGGGGCGAGGGGGCCACCGGGGTGCCGTCCTCCCACTCGACGTCGCAGGTGACCATCGCCGTGCCGGGGTGCCACGGCACGAGGCGGAGGGTCGACAGGTCGGGCCGCAGCACGAAGTCGCCGTAGCCGGTCGACCACGACGACATGGCGTAGCCGTCGACCGTGCTCATGTCGACGTCGACGGCGAGCAGGTAGTTGCAGGCCTCGGCGGCGTGCGGCACCACCTCGTCGAGGAAGTGCCGGGCGTGGCAGCGCTTGCCCTGGAGCCGGCCCTGCATGTCGGTCATCGCCACCAGCACCGTGTCGATCTGCCCGTCGTCCACCAGCTCGCGGAGCCGGTCGAGCGTCAGCGTGGAGCGCACAGCGGCATTCGACCACGACTCTGGACATCTGTCCAGGGTTGTGCTTGGGTGGCCGCGTGAGCAGGACCTACCCGTACGCCGACCGCTTCCCGGTCAACCGCACGCTGCCGCAGCAGGGCCGCGCGCGCGACGACGTCCTCGCCGAGCTGGCGACCATGGCCTCGGAGGAGGACGCCCGCTGGGAGACCGGCCGGTGCTCCGGCACGATGTACTGCGGCGACCACGAGCACTACGAGTTCCTCACCGAGGCGTTCGGGCTCTTCGCCCACGTGAACGTGCTCCAGCGCGACATGTGCCCGAGCGCCACCAAGTTCGAGGGCGAGATCATCGCCATGGCGCTCGACCTGTTCCACGCCGGTGCCGTGGACGACGGCGAGCCCGCCGGGATGGTCACCTCGGGCGGCACCGGCAGCATCCTCCACGCGGTGCTCGCCTACCGCGAGCACGCCGCCAAGGTGCGGGGCATCGACCGGCCCAACCTGGTCAAGCCCGAGACCGCGCACCCCGCGTTCGACAAGGGGTGCCACCTGTTCGGCGTGGAGCGCCGGGTGGTCCCCGTGGACCCCGAGACCACGCGGGTCGACGTGGGGCGGGTGGCCCACGCCGTCGACGACAACACGGTGGCGATCGTCGGCTCCGCCACCAACTACGGCTACGGCACCATCGACGACATCGCCGCGCTCGGCGAGCTGGCGACCGAGCGCGACGTCGGCCTCCACGTCGACGGCTGCCTCGGCGGCTTCATCCTCCCGTTCGGCGAGGAGCTGGGCTACGACATCCCGCCGTTCGACTTCCGGGTGCCGGGGGTGACCACCATCTCGGCCGACACCCACAAGTACGGCTACGCGCTCAAGGGCACGTCCACGCTGCTGTTCCGCGACAAGGCGCTGCGCGACGCGCAGTACTTCCTCGTGCCCGACTGGTCGGGGGGCAAGTACGCCTCGCCCGGCATCGAGGGCTCGCGCTCCGGGGGCCTGCTGGCCTCGACGTGGGCCTCGATGGTGCACCTCGGCCGCGACGGCTACCGGCGCCACGCGCAGGAGATCTTCGCCACCGCCGAGGCGATGAAGGCGGCCGTCCGGTCGCACCCCGAGCTGACGATCATGGGCTCGCCCACGTTCTGCTTCTCGTTCCGGTCCGACGAGTTCGACATCTACCACGTCATGGACGCCATGCGGCCGAAGGGCTGGCGGTTCAACGGCCAGCAGTACCCCAACGCCATCCACATGGCGGTGACCCGCCCGCAGACGCAGCCGGGCGTGGTGGAGGCGTTCGCCGCCGACCTGGCCGAGGCGGTCGAGCACGCCAGGGCGAAGCACGCCGCGGGCGAGGCCCCGTTCAGCGCCGCGATCTACGGCGGGGTCGCCGGCGGCCTCGACGACGAGGCCGAGGAGCTCATCGCCGCGGTGATGACCGGCATGCTCGACGAGCAGCAGTCGCTGCCGCCCGGGCCCGGGCGATGACCGGCGTCGGCCCCGCGCTCGGACCCGACGGGCGGCAGTCGCCACGACCGGACGCCCGTGCCGCGCCCGTGCCCCGCGACGAGCAGCTCGCCGTCGCCGTCGACCTCGGCACCAGCAGCCTGAAGGTGGGGGTGGCCACGGTCACCGGCCGGCTCGTCTGGCGCGAGCAGCATCCCGTCGCCACCCGCCGCGAGGGCCGGGCGGCCACCCAGGACGCCGAGTCGTGGTGGCGCACGATCTGCGACGCACTCCGGGCCCGGATCGCCGACGGCACGGTCCCGGCCGATCGGATCGTGGCGGTGGCGTGCGGGGGCCAGTGGGCCAGCACCGTGCCCGTGGACGAGAAGGGCAACCCGGTCGGCGACTGCGTGCTGTGGCAGGACCACCGGGGCGCCCGCCACGCGCAGCGGCTCGTCGGCGGGCCGGTGGCCGGCTACGCCCCGCTGACCGCGCTGCGCTGGGTGCGCCGCACCGGCGGGGTCCCCGGCGGCAACATGCCGGTGGCCCACATGCTGCGGATCGAGCGGGACGAGCCCGAGCTCGCGGCGGCCACCCGCTGGTACCTCGAGCCGGTCGACTTCCTCACGATGCGGTTCACCGGCGAGGCCGCGGCGTCGCACGCCTCGATGGTGGCGTCGTGGCTCACCGACAACCGCCGCCTCGACCGCCTCGCGTACGACGCCGACCTGGTGCGCCGGGCCGGGGTCGACCCGGCCAAGCTGCCCCCGCTGCGGCCCACGGGCTCGGTGGTCGGGACGGTGGCCGAGCCGGTGGCCACCGACATCGGCCTGCCGTCGGGGGTGGCGGTGGTGACCGGGATGCCCGACCTGCACACCTCCACGGTGGGCGCGGGCACGGTCGAGGACTTCCGGGTGCACGTGTCGGTGAGCACCAGCGCCTGGATCGGCGGCCCGGTGCCGTTCAAGAAGACCGACGTGCTTCGCCAGATCGCCAGCGTCCCCGGCATCGGCGACGGCAGCTACCTCATCGCCAACAGCCACGACACCGGCGGCCAGTGCCTCCAGTGGCTGCGCGACAACCTCCTGGCGCCCGGCGACGCGCTGGCCGGTCCGGGCTCGCCGGGGCGCGACGTCACCTGGACGTTCGACGACCTCACGGCGCTGGCGGCCGGCGCGCCGCCCGGCAGCGGCGGCGTGCTGTTCACGCCCTGGCTGCTCGGCGAGAAGTCGCCGGTCGAGGACCGCCACGCCCGGGCCGGGTTCCACAACCTGTCGCTGGCCACCACCCGGGCGCACCTGGTGCGCGCGGTGATGGAGGGTGTCGCCTACAACAACCGCTGGCTGCACGAGGCGGTCGAGCGGTTCGCGGGCCGCCGGCTCGACCCCGTGCGGTTCGTGGGCGGCGGCGCGCTGTCCGACCTGTGGTGCCAGATCCACGCCGACGTCCTCGACCGCACGGTGGAGCGCGTCGAGGCGCCGGTCGACGCCAACCTCCGGGGCGCGGCCCTGCTCGCGGGCGTGGCGCTGGGCCTGGTGCGGCGGTCCGAGGTCCGCGACCTGGTCCCGGTGGACCGGACGTTCACGCCCGAGCCCGGTGACCGGGCGGTCTACGCCCGGCTGTACGCCGAGTTCCCCGGGCTCTACTCGTCGCAGAAGGCCATGTTCGCCCGGCTGAACCGGCGGCCGCGCCGGGGCGGGGATCGGCGACCGCGCCGCGGGGACCGGCGGTCGCGCCGGGGCGGGGACCGGTGAGC
>JBKHJZ010000222.1:0-5112 GCA_046537875.1 Acidimicrobiia bacterium
CGTTCTGGCAGCGACCAGTCGCACCCGCCGAACCCAACGCTGCCAGAACGGATCGAGAGCCGCCGCACCACCCGCTCACCAGATCCCGCGAGCGTTCTGGCAGCGACCAGTCGCACCCGCCGAACCCAACGCTGCCAGAACGGATCGGGGGCGCCCGCCGTCACGCGCGACCCGTACCCTGGACCGGTGGCCCATCACGCCAGCCACTCCCGCCGAACCCGCCGAACCCGCCGAGCCGGCCGACCGCACCGACAGCGACTCCCGGCGAGCGACACCCGTGGGTGAACCCACCCTCGGCGACCGCATCGCGCCCGGCGCCGGCCCCGACGAGGTGGTCGACACGTTCCTCGACTGGATCGCCGAGCGCGACATCGAGCTGTACCCGGCGCAGGAGGAGGCGCTGCTCGAGGTCGCGGCGGGATCGCACGTCATCGTCAACACGCCCACGGGGTCGGGCAAGAGCCTGATCGCCGTGGCCGCGCATGCGGTCGCGCTGGCGGACGGCCGCCGATCGTTCTACACCGCGCCGATCAAGGCCCTGGTCTCCGAGAAGTTCTTCGACCTGTCGGCCACCTTCGGGCCCGAACGAGTCGGCATGATGACCGGCGACGCAGCGGTGAACGCCGGTGCCCCGATCATCTGCTGCACCGCGGAGATCCTGGCCAACCTGGCGCTGCGCCACGGCCGCGACGCGCCGGTCGGCCAGGTCGTGATGGACGAGTTCCACTTCTTCGCCGACCCCGACCGGGGCTGGGCCTGGCAGGTGCCGCTGCTCACGCTGGTCGACGCGCAGCACGTGCTGATGTCGGCCACGCTCGGCGACGTCAGCCGGTTCGAGGGCGACCTGACCCGGCGGACCGACAGGCCGGTGGCGGTCGTGCGGTCGGCCACCCGCCCCGTGCCGCTGGTGCACGAGTACCGGGTCGAGCCGCTGACCGACACGCTGGGCGAGCTGCTCGCCACCGACCAGGCCCCCGTCTACGTCGTGCACTTCACCCAGGCGGCGGCGGTGGAGCGCGCGCAGTCGCTCACGAGCATCAACCTGTGCACCCGCGAGGAGAAGGACGAGATCGCCGCCACGATCGCCGGGTTCCGGTTCGGCCCCGGGTTCGGGCGATCGCTGTCCCGCTACGTGCGCCACGGCGTGGGCGTCCACCACGCCGGCATGCTGCCGAAGTACCGCCGCCTGGTGGAGCGGCTGGCCCAGGCCGGGCTCCTCAAGGTGATCTGCGGCACCGACACGCTCGGCGTCGGGATCAACGTGCCGATCCGCACCGTGGTGTTCACCGCCCTGTCGAAGTTCGACGGCAGCACCACCCGCCTGCTGTCGGCCCGCGAGTTCCACCAGATCGCCGGGCGGGCGGGCCGGGCCGGCTACGACACGAGCGGCCGGGTGGTGGCACTGGCGCCGGAGCACGTGATCGAGAACGCCAAGGCGCTGGCCAAGGCGGGCGACGACCCCCGCAAGCGCCGCAAGGTCGTCCGCAAGAAGCCGGCCCCCGGCACCGTGTCGTGGGGTGAGCCCACCTTCGAGCGGCTGGTGGCCTCGCCGCCCGAACCGCTCACGTCGAGCTTCGCGGTCAGCCACTCGATGCTGCTCAACGTGCTCGACCGGCCGGGCGACGGCCGGGCGGCGCTCGCCAAGCTGCTCGACGACAACTACGAGTCGGAGAGCGACCGGGAGCGCCACCGCCGCCGGGCGGCGGAGATCGAGGCGGCACTGCTGCAGGCCGGGGTGGTCGAGCAGCTCGACTCGCCGGACGACGAGGGCCGGACGGTGCGGGTCACGGTCGACCTGCAGTTCGACTTCGCGCTCGACCAGCCGCTGTCGCCGTTCGCGCTCGCAGCGCTCGACCTGCTCGACCCGGCGAGCGAGAGCTACGCGCTCGATGTCGTGTCGGTGGTCGAGTCGGTGCTCGAGGACCCCCGGCAGGTGCTCGGCGCCCAGCTCCGGCGGGCGAAGGGCGAGGCGATCGCCCGCATGAAGGCCGAGGGCCTCGACTACGAGGAGCGCATGGCCGAGCTCGAGTCGGTGACCCACCCGCAGCCGCTGGCCGAGCTGCTGGAGCCGATGTTCGACGTCTACCGGCAGAGCCACCCGTGGGTGGCCGACTTCACGCTCAGCCCCAAGTCGGTGGTGCGCGACCTGTTCGAGCGGGCCATGGACTTCTCGGAGTACGTGCGGTTCTACGAGCTGGCCAGGGTCGAGGGGACGGTGCTGCGCTACCTCACCGACGCCTACAAGGCCCTGCTCCGCACCGTGCCCGAGGACGCCAAGACCGACGAGCTGGTCGACCTCACCGAGTGGCTGGGCGAGATGGTGCGCCAGGTCGACTCCAGCCTGCTCGACGAGTGGCAGCAGCTCACCCATCCCACCGAGCAGCCGCCGCCGGAGGCGCCGCTCGACACCGCCCCGCCACCCGTCACCGCCAACCGCCGGGCGTTCGTGGTGCTCGTGCGCAACGCGCTCTTCCAGCGCGTGGAGTGGGCGGCCCGGCGACGGTGGGAGGAGCTGGGCCAGCTCGACGGCGACGACGGCTGGACCGCCGAGCGCTGGGCCGCGGCGCTGGCACCGTACTTCGACGAGTACGGGTCGATCGGCATCGACGCCGACGCCCGCAACCCTGCGCTGCTGGTGATCGACGAGGAGCCGGGCCTCTGGCGCGTGCGCCAGATCCTCGACGACCCCGAGCGCAACCACGACTGGGCGATCACCGCCGAGGTCGACCTGCGGGCCTCGGACGAGTCCGGCACGGCGGTCGTCCGGGTGCTCGACGTCGCCCCCGCCGGCTGACGCCACGACCCCGGCGAGCGTCCCGAGCGGCAAGGCCGCCAACGGTGGGCCCGACCGCGTGCGTCAGGGCTTGTGTGCGACGAGGACGGCCACGTCCCGCTCCCGCCACGCGACGCGAGCTTCGAACCCGGCGCCTCGAAGCCAGATCAGCTGCTCGTCGGCGGTGCTCGGCGTGTCGACGTCGCCGTCGATCGGGGTGACCACGTCGGCGGGGTCGTCCGGGACGATGACGTCGCCGAGCACGAAGCGGCCGCCCGGTCGGAGCACGCCGCACACCCGCCGGAACAGGTCGGCTTTGCCATCTCCGTCCAGGTGGTGCACGGCGAGGGCCGACACGACGAGGTCGAACGGTCCACCCGGCAGGTCGCCCTCCAGGCGCCCGGCGCGCAGGTCGGCGGCCGGCAGCGCGGCGCGGGCGTGGGCCAGCATCGCCTCGCTCTCGTCGATCCCCACGAGCGCGGCGGCCCGATGGTGCGCGAGCAACCGGCTGGCGGTGACGCCGGTGCCGGTGCCGAGGTCGAGGATCCGGCGGGCATGGACGCCCGTGGTGGCGGCGACGACCTCGTCCTGGAGCCGGTCGTAAGCGGGGACCTCCGCGGTGACGAGCTCGTGGTACGTCTCGGGATCGAAGTGGAACTGGTCAGGCATCGGGTTCGGGCCGGGGTGATGGGCCGGTCGCCTTGCCGGGCGTCCGGGCTGGGCTGCCCGTCGAGCACACGCCTGCGACCACAGGCCGCCGGGCCTCCGGGTTGAGCATGCCTGCCCGACCACCTTTGTCCAAAGCCCCCGATGGTGCCCCGGGCATGGGCGGTGACCGGCGGATGCGGCTGGGTTCTCCGAGCGACTACGGTGCGTCGTGCTGAGGGTTCCGAACGTCTGCGGAGGGGTGCGATGCGGCACGTCGCGCACAGGTCACTGATCTGCCTCGTCGTCGCGGGGGTCGCGCTGGCGTCTGCCGGCGCGACCGTGGGCAACGCGGCATGGGGGCAGTCCGAGTTCGAGATCTCGCCCGGAGACGCCGAGCTCTCGCCGGCCGACGTGGCGGCAGGCGCCGACGTCACGGTGCGGTCCGTGGGGCACGGCTGCCTGCGCGGGTCCGGAGAGACGAGCGGGCTGGTCTGGGCGGTGTTCCCGCGTGGTGACTTCGAGTGGGGTGAGCACCTCGGCTGGGAGCCGTCGGACGCCGTCGCCTCTGGTGCCGCCGATCCCGACCAGGGCGTCGGTCGAGGTGGGAACTTCGGCTCCTGGTCGGTGACCTTCCCGGCGCCCGACCTCGACGAGGGCCCTCCCGGCAGCGGGGAGATCGGCCCGGGCTCGCCGGTGACCTCGCCGGTGCTCCAGGTCTACGGTCCGCTGCCGTTCACGGTCGACGGGGAGCACGAGCTCGACTTCGTGGCCAAGTGCTACACGTACCCGCGGGGGCCCGGCGACATGGAGATCTCGCCGGAGGTCCCGGAGCTCGGCGGGTCCGCGACGGTGACCGCCCTGGATCCGTGCCCGATGCCACACACGCAGGGGGGCGCAGCGGCCCCGCAGCTCTGGGAGGCGACCGCCGTTGCCCCACCGACCGATTCCCTCGAGCTCGAGATCACCGACCTGCCTCGTGTCGACACAGCCGACGACGGGTCGTGGTCGACGACCTTCGAGGTCCCCGACAACCCCGATCACGCCTACGCCCTGGCTGCGAGCTGCGTGAACGTCGAAGGCGGACGGACGTTCGGCTACGGGCTCCTGCCGTTCGACGTCCGGGAGCCGGCCGGGCCGCGGATCGAGACCCCGCGCGACTTCTGGTCGACCGTGTCACCCGGCCGATCCGACCAACCGGCCCAGCCGTTGCACGCCGAGCCCACCTTCACCGGGTGACCCGAGCCCCGGACCGGCCGATCGCACTCCGCTGGTGCAGCGGCCGCGTCGACGGCGACGCGCCGGCGTTCCCGGAGTAGGCCACGCCCAGGCCGGGACGCCGGGGGGTGGCCGGCGTCCCGGTTCCCGGAACACGCCCGGGGACCGGGTGCGACCGGCCCCCGGGGTCAGCCGCTCCAGGCCAGCGGGACCGTGGCCACGCTGCGCAGGGTCGTGCGGCCCGACCAGGTGACCTCGCCGTCCGGGCGCAGATCGCCCAGCCGGGTGAGCAGCGCCGCGAGCGCGATCTCGGCCTGCAGGCGGGCCAGGTGCGCGCCCAGGCAGTGGTGGATCCCGCCGCCGAACTGCACGTGCTGGGCCGCGTCCGGGCGGTCGACCCGCAGCGCGTCGGCGTCGTCGCCCCACCGGGCCGGGTCGTGGTTGGCTGCGCCCACGCCGAGGTAGAGCAGGTCGCC
>JBKHJZ010000223.1:0-5111 GCA_046537875.1 Acidimicrobiia bacterium
CGTCACGTTCGCCGCTGTGCCGGCTGGGCCCCGCCGGTCGGCACGGCTAGTGACCGCCGCCCCGCTGATCCGGTGACCGGGACCGGCCAGCGGCGGCGGCCTCCCGGTGTCAGGCGGTGCGGGCCATCGCCACGTCCCGCAGGTGCTCGGGGATGGGAACCTCGGGCAGCTGGTCCTCCGGGCGGGGCAGCTTGGGTGGCCGGCCCCGCCGGCGCTTGGTCGGCAGGATCCTGCCGTTGAGGAACAGCTGGCCGCCCCACACGCCCCACGGCTCCCGCCGCTCCAGTGCGCCCTCGAGGCACGGGATCAGCGCCGGGCAGGTGGCGCAGATGTGCTTGGCGCGGGCGATGTCCTGCAGCTCGTCGCTGAAGAACAGGCCGGAGAGGCGGCCGCTGCCGTCGTTGCAGCGGGCGTGTGCCCACCAGGTCTCCTCGTCGGTGGGCCCGGTGGTCCCGTCGGCCGGCAGCGTCGGCAGCGGTGCCAACGGCTCCGTCAGGTCGATGGTCTCGTCGGGTGTCGTGGTCGTCGGGGCGCTCATCTGCCCGTCCCCCTCGTTGGGTCTGGGTGGTCGCGGTGTGAATCGGGTGGTGGATGGGGTGGGGTTCGTCTCGGTGGGGCGGTGGTTCATGGGTCTGGCCTGGTGGGGCGGGGCGGGTGCCGCCGGGCAAAGGAAAAGGCCGCCGGGATGTCCCGACGGCCTCTGGAGGCGGGTGCGCTTGTGCCTGAGCGGGGTCAGGGGTTGCGCTCCGAGGGCCGTCGGAAGGGTCGACCGGTGGCGAACACCGGGAGCACCGTCATGTGCTTCGACCCACCGAGCCAGATGTCGGCATGGATGGGCGCGGCGGTGCCGGCGAACTGGTCGACGGTGGGGCAGGTCCGCAGGCGCGCGGCACCGGCGGTGAACCCGCCCGTGTAGTTCGTGCCGCTGAGCATCGGTCCTGGACCGCCTTCCTGGCCGCTGCGCCCTGGGCGGAACCCTGGTGCTGCGACCCGTGTCGCCGGATGGTTGACGGGCCGGGTGACCCGTGCGGACAAGCGCACCACGGCGGGGTGGTGCACGTCAACGACTTATCGGCTCTCCGGGGTGTGGCACATGTCTCTCCCTCCGGCGCGCCGGGGGAGGGATCGGGTCAGCCCGTGTCGGCGTCCCCGACCGGCGCCGGTCCCGCCAGCTCGGGGCGGAGCAGCTGCGTCCGGTACCAGCGGAGCTCGGCGACGCTCTCACGGATGTCGTCGAGTGCCCGGTGCGCCGACTCCTTCTTGGGTGCCCGCTCCGCGACCTCCGGTGCCCAGCGCAGCGCCAGCTCCTTCAGCGTGGACACGTCCACCGACCGGTAGTGGAGGTAGCCCTCGATGTCGGGCAGGTACGCGGCGAGGAAGCGGCGGTCGGTGCCGATGGAGTTGCCGCACAGCGGGACGGTGCGGGGCGCGGGCACGTGGGCCTTGATGAACTCGAGCGTGGCGGCGCCGGCCTCCTCGAGCGAGGTGGTCGACGCCCGGATGGCCTTCAGCAGCCCGCTGCGGGTGTGCATCTCGCGCACCACGTCGGGCATCTCCTGCAGCGCCTGCTCGGGCTGGTGCACCACGAGGTCGGGGCCCTCGGCCACGATCCGCAGGTCGTCGTCGGTGACGAGCGTGGCGATCTCGACGATCACGTTCCGGGTCGGGTCGAGACCCGTCATCTCGAGGTCCATCCACACGAGCACGGTCGGAGGCTATCGGTCGGCGACGCGCCCCTCCGGACCGACCCACCGGCCCGCTGCGGCGCGCCGGCCGGCGCAGCGGCGAAGATGGCGGCGTGCTGCGCGTCCCGGTCATCCGGCTCGACCCCGACCTTCCGCTGCCCGCCTACGCCCACGAGGGCGACGCGGGTGCCGACCTGGTGGCCCGGCGGGGCGCGGTGCTGCGGCGGGGCGGTGGCCGGGCCCTGGTGCCCACCGGCGTGGCCCTGGCGCTCCCCGACGGCTGTGCGGGCTTCGTGCAGCCCCGCAGCGGGCTCGCGCTGCGCCACGGGGTGACGTGCCTGAACACACCGGGGCTGATCGACAGCGGGTACCGCGACGAGCTGGCCGTGCTGCTGGTGAACACCGACCCCGACGAGGACTACGAGGTGCGGCGGGGCGACCGCATCGCCCAGCTGGTGATCCAGCGGGTCGAGAGCGCGCGCTTCGAGCCCGTCGAGCGGCTCGAGGCGTCGGACCGCGGCACCGGCGGCTTCGGGCACACGGGCAGGTGACGCCCTACTTGTTGCAACTGAGTCGCACTAACCTGGCGGTGTGAGGCTCAGCCGGCGCCATGCCCCATCCCGGAGCGGCACCTTCACCACCGGCTGGTTGCCGCGCCCGGCGCGGGCCATCGCCTTCGCAGCGGCCCCGCTGGTCGTGGCACTGCTGGCCGGCCTGCTCGCCGCGTGCGGCGACGATCCGGCGTCCGGCGACGACCGGGTCCGGGCGGCCACCACGGTCGCCCCCATCACGAGCATCGTGTCCGCCGTCGGAGGCGACCGCGTGGCCGTCGAGGGGATCGTCCCCGAGGGCGCCGACAGCCATACCTTCGAACCGCCGCCGTCGGTGGCGCGGGTGGTGGCGGAGGCCGACGTGCTCTTCCTGAACGGCCTCGGCCTCGAGGAGCCCACGCGGGACGTGGCCGAAGCCAACATCGGCGACGAGGCCCGGATCGTCCGCCTCGGCGACGAGGTGCTGCCGCCCGACCAGCACATCTATGACTTCTCGTTCCCCGAGGAGGGCGGTCTCCCCAACCCGCACGCCTGGACCCACCCGCCCCTGGCCGTGCGCTACGCCGAGGTGGTGCGCGACGTGCTCGCCGAGCTCGACCCGGACGGCGCGGCCACCTACGACGCCAACCTGGAGGCGTTCACCGAGCGCGCCGAGCAGCTCGACGCCGCCATGCGCGAGGCCACCCGCACCGTGCCGCCCGAGCACCGGGTGCTGCTGACCTACCACGACTCATGGGCGTACTTCGCCCGCGACCACGACTGGGAGGTGATCGGCGCGATCCAGCCGTCCGACCTGTCCGAGCCGTCGCCGCGCGAGATCGCCGCGCTGATCGACCAGATCCGCGAGCGCGGCGTGCCGGCGATCTTCGGGTCGGAGGTGTTCCCGAGCCAGGTGCTGCGCCAGATCGGGGCGGAGACGGGCGCGCGCTACGTCGACGTGCTCCGCGACGACGACCTGCCCGGTGACCCCGGCGACGACGAGCACTCCTGGCTGGGCATGATGCGGTTCGACTTCGTCACGATGGTGGAGGCGATGGGCGGCGACGCCGCGGCGCTCGAGGCCGTGCCCGTGGCCCCGACCGCACCCGACGAGGCGGTGTACCCGCAGTGACACCCCCGCTGCTGCGTGCCGACCGGGTGACCTGCGCCTACGGGCGGGCGCCGGTGGTCGTGGACGTGTCGCTCTCGGTCGGTGAGCGTGAGTTCGTGGGCGTGGTGGGTCCGTCGGGATCGGGGAAGACCACGCTGCTGCGGGCGCTGCTGGGCACGATCATCCCGGTCGCCGGGCGGGTCGAGCGGCGGGCGGGGGTCAGGCTGGGCTACGTCCCCCAGGTCGAGACCGTCGACTGGAGCTTCCCGGTGACGGTGGCCGAGGTGCTGCTGATGGCCCGGCGGCGCGAGGGCGGCCGCCGCCTGCCGTGGGCCTCGCCGGACGAGCGGGCCGAGGCCCGCCGGATCCTCGACCGCCTCGGCATCGGCGAGCTGGCCGACCGGCACATCCGCGACCTGTCGGGCGGGCAGCAGCAGCGGGTGTTCATCGCCCGGGCGCTGATCGGGCGTCCCGACCTGCTGGTGATGGACGAGCCCACGGCCGGCGTCGACGTGCGCACGCGGCACGAGATGCTGCACCTGCTCGGCGAGCTGCACGCCGGCGGGCTGGCCATCCTGCTCACGACGCACGACCTCAACGGGCTGGCCGCCCACCTGCCCCGGCTGGTCTGCCTCCAGCGGCAGGTGGTGGCCGACGGCGCGCCCCTCGACGTGATCACGCCCGAGGTGCTGGAGCGCACCTACGGCGCCCCCATGGAGGTGCTGGTGCACGGGGGCATGCCCGTGGTGGTCGACCGGCTCCCCGGGCTGCGGGCCGCCGGGGTGGTGCACGGCCACGCCGGGGGCGGGGGCTGAGCGCGATGGACTGGCTGCTGGCCCCGTTCGAGTTCGAGTTCTTCCGCAACGGCGTCCTGGTCGGCACGGTGGCGGGAGGCCTGTGCGGGCTGGTCGGCACCTACGTGGTGCTGCGGCGCATGAGCTACATCGGCCACGGGCTGTCGCACGCGATCTTCGCCGGAGCCGCGGCGTCGGCCGTCGCGGGCGTCGACTACTTCCTGGGTGCCGGGCTCTGGGGCATCGCCTCCGCCCTGGCCATCGGGCGGGTGGCCCGCCGGCGGGTGGTGGGCAGCGACGCGGCGATCGGCGTGGTCACCACCGGGAGCTTCGCCGTCGGGCTCGCGCTGTTCGGGCTGTTCGGCCAGGCCCGCCGCAGTCCCGACGCCCTCCTGTTCGGCAGCATCGTCGGCGTCAGCCGCACCGACGTCTGGGTGGTGCTGGTGCTGGCGGCCGTGACCGCCCTGGTGGTCGCCGCCCGCTACCGCGAGCTGCTGTTCGCCACCTTCGACCCCGAGGTGGCCGACGTGTCCGGCGTGCGCACCTGGCGCATCGACGCGCTGCTCATGGTGGTGCTGTCGGTGGCGATCCTGGTGACGACCAAGGTGCTGGGCGTCGTGCTCGTGGCGGGCGCGCTGGTGATCCCGCCCACGGTGGCCCGGCTGCTCAGCGACTCGTTCGCCCGGGTGCTCGGGCTGTCGACCCTGATCGGTGCGGCGTGCGGGCTGGTGGGCATGGTGGTCAGCTACCACCTCGACGTGTCGTCGGGCGCCACCATCGTGCTGGTCGCCGCCGGCCTGTTCGTGCTGGTGTACGCGGCCACCGGCTGGCGGCGCCGGGTGGCGGCGGGCAGCCGGCGACCGTTTGTGCCCGGTCCCGAGCCCGTGCCGGTCGGGGCCGGGCTGCCGCCGCTGTCGGAGGACGGATCCTCGGCCCCACCCGGGGACCGGTCGTCGGGGCCATCCCGGGACGGGCCCTCGGTGGCGCCCGG
>JBKHJZ010000224.1:0-5045 GCA_046537875.1 Acidimicrobiia bacterium
GGCGGAACCCAGTGCCTCGGGGATGCGGGGCCGGCGGACCGCCAGCCTGTTTCCGGCCCCGTCCCCGGTGGGTAGCCGGCAGGTGGCGGCGGCACCCGGGGCGTCACAGCGCGCGCCGGCAACCACCTGCCAGGAGGATCGATGGGCTTGCAGACGAGGACGCTCGGCGCCACGGGCATGGACATCACCCGCGTGGGCTTCGGTGCCTGGGCGATCGGGGGACCGGGGCACTTCGGGTGGGGCCCCCAGGACGACGGCGAGGCGATCGCCGCCATCCGCCGCGCCGTCGACGCCGGGGTCAACTGGATCGACACGGCCGCCGTCTACGGGTTCGGCCACTCGGAGGAGCTGGTCGGGCAGGCCATCGCCAAGATCCCGGCCGCCGACCGGCCGTACGTCTTCACCAAGTGCGGCCAGGTGTGGGACCCGGACGACCCCGACCGTGAGGTCCGGCGCACCATGGACCCCGACAGCGTCCGCCGGGAGGTCGACGCGTCGCTGCGCCGCCTCGGCATCGACCGGATCGATCTCTACCAGGTGCACTGGCCGCCCGAGGACGTTCCGGTCGGCGGCGACGTGCCCGAGGGCCTCACCGTGCCCCCGCTGCCGATCCAGGACTACTGGCAGGTGATGGCCGACCTGCGCGAGGCGGGGAAGGTCCGGGCCGTCGGCCTGTCCAACCACTCGGTGTCCCAGCTCGAGTCGGCCGAGGCGGTCGCGCACGTCGACGCCGTCCAGCCGCCGTTCTCGCTGATCGACCGGTCGGCCGCCGACGAGATCGCCTGGGCCGAGGCCGCCGGCGCCGGGGTGATCGTCTACTCACCGATGCAGTCGGGCCTGCTCACCGGCGCCTTCTCCCGCGAGCGGGTCGCTGGCCTGCCCGAGGACGACTGGCGCCGGCGCAGCGACGACTTCACCACCGACCTCGACCGCAACCTGGCCGTGGCCGACGCCCTCGTGCCGGTGGCCGAGCGCCACGGCGTGTTCCCGGGCGCGGTCGCCGTGGCGTGGACCCTCGCGTGGCCGGGCGTGACCGGGGCGATCGTCGGCGCCCGCCGGCCCGAGCAGGTGGACGGCTGGCTCCCGGCGGCGGACCTCCAGCTCACCGACGAGGACCTCGACGAGATCGCCGCCGCAGTGGAGCGCGTGGGGGCGGGCACCGGGCCGCTCCGCCCGGTGCAGGCCTGACACGCCCCGGCGTCCACGACACCGGTCAGCGCTGGTCGTCGAGGTCGTCGAGGTCGTCCCGGCTGAGGTTCGACGACGTGCCGGCCTGCACGTCCAGCTCCGGACCGTCGTCGGGCTCCAGGAACCACGTGGTCGACTCGGCCTCCTCCCGTTCGTCGGCCAGGTGGTGGAAGGGGTCGCGGCCCCGCTGCCCCTTGCCTGCCCGGGAGCCCCGCTGCGAGCGCTTCCGCCTGAAGGGCATGGCGGAATGTTACCCGGCGTCCGGTGGACCCGCCGGTGGATCGACCGCTGCCAGTTGGACCAGGTCGGGGGCTCTCGCTATCATCACTCGGCCGTGCTGGAGACCCGCACCGGGTCCGGCACCCGACCGTCAGAAGTCCGTCAACCGACGTCCGCGAAGGCCCGCGTGTCGGGAACCGCGTGGCACAACCGAGGCAGGCGCTCCGCCGGGTCGGTCCCGTGCGGAGCGTTTCGTGTGATCCGTACCGGGTTCGCCCGGCCCGCCGCATCCGCTGCGACCGCACGGGCGCGGGCTGCGACCCGGCCGGCACCGAGCACCGAGCACCAAGCCCCGGCACCGAGCACCAACGCACGAAGGCACCACAGGCATCAAGGCACCAGAGGCAGGAAGAGACGCAGCCGCCATGGCGACACGAGCGATTGTCGGCGAGAAGGTCGGCATGACACAGGTGTGGGACGACGACGACCGCGTCGTGCCCGTCACGGTCCTGCGTGTGCGGCCGTGCCGGGTGGTCCAGGTCAAGACCAACGAGCGCGACGGCTACAGCGCGCTCCAGGTGACGTTCGGCTCGACCAAGCCGACGAAGCTCACCAAGCCCGTCGCCGGCCAGTACCAGGCGGCGGGGGTCGAGCCCGGCGTCAAGCTGGTCGAGCTCCGCCTCGACGACGTGAGCGACTACGAGGTCGGCCAGGAGATCCGGGCCGACCTGCTCGAGCAGGGCGAGCTCGTCGACGTCACCTCGGTCAGCAGGGGCAAGGGCTTCTCCGGCGTGATGAAGCGCCACGGGTTCTCGGGACTCGGCTCGAGCCACGGCACGCACCGCGTGCACCGGGCGCCCGGCGCCATCGGCGGGGCCGCCACGCCGTCCCGGGTCTTCCCCGGCACCCGCATGGCCGGCCGGTCGGGGGGCCGGAAGACCACCACCCAGAACCTCACGGTGGTGCAGGCCGATGCCGAGCGCGACCTCGTGCTGGTCAAGGGCTCGGTTCCCGGCCCGAAGGGGGCCCTGGTGCTCGTGCGCGACGCGGCGAAGGGGAACTCGAAGCGCAGCGCGAAGGGGAAGCAGTGATGCCCACCGTCAGCGTCACCACCGCCAAGGGCGGGACGTCGCGGCGCAAGGTCGACCTCGACGACGCCCTGTTCGCCGTCGAGCCGAACGGTCCCGTCATGCACCAGGTCGTGACCGCCCAGCTCGCGGCGCGCCGGGCCGGCAGCCACTCGACGAAGACCCGGGCCGAGGTGCGCGGCGGCGGCGCCAAGCCGTGGCGCCAGAAGGGCACCGGCCGGTCCCGCCAGGGCTCGATCCGCTCGCCGCAGTGGCGGGGCGGCGGCGTGGCCCTCGGTCCCAAGCCCCGCAGCTACCGCCAGCGCACGCCGAAGAAGATGATCCGCCTCGCCCTCGCCTCGGCGTTGTCCGACCGGCAGGCCGACGGCCGGGTGATCGTGCTCGACGGCTGGGGCATCGACCGCCCCAGCACCAAGGCGGCGCTCGGCGTGCTGAGCTCGCTGGGCGTCGAGGGCCGCATCCTGGTGGTGCTCACCCGCGGCGACGACGCGGTGTGGCGCAGCCTCCGCAACCTCCCCAAGGTGCACGTGCTCACCACGGGCGAGCTGAACGCCTACGACGTGCTGGTCAGCGACTGGGTGATCTTCACCGAGGCGTCGCTGCCCGGCGGCGCGGCGGCGCAGGCTGCGCAGGCGAAGACCCAGGCGACCGAGGCGCAGGCCGACGGCGAGACCGACGAGGGGAGCGAGCGGTGAAGGATCCCCGCGACGTGATCATCGCCCCGGTGGTGAGCGAGAAGTCGTACGCGCTGATGGAGGAGGGCGTCTACACCTTCACCGTCGACCCCCGGGCCTCCAAGCCCGAGATCCGCGACGCCGTCCAGACCATCTTCGGCGTCCGCGTCACCAAGGTGAACACGCTCAACCGGAAGGGCAAGCGCAAGCGCAACCGCCGGACGTTCACCTGGGGCAAGCGCCCCGACCGCAAGCGGGCGATCGTCACGCTCGCCCAGGGCGATTCGATCGACCTCTTCCAGGACTGATCCCCATGGCACTTCGCAAGCGCAAGCCGACCAGCCCCGGCCGCCGGTTCCAGACCGTCGCCGACTTCTCCGACATCACCACCGACCGCCCGGAGCGCTCGCTGCTCGACAAGAAGTCGTCGACCGGCGGCCGCAACGTGCACGGCCGCAAGACCGCCCGGCACCGTGGGGGCGGCCACAAGCAGCGCTACCGCATCGTCGACTTCCGGCGCACCAAGGACGGCGTGCCCGCCAAGGTGGCCACGATCGAGTACGACCCCAACCGCTCGTGCCGGATCGCGCTGCTCCACTACGTCGACGGCGAGAAGCGCTACATCCTGGCGCCGAAGGACGTGCGGGTCGGCGACGTCCTCCAGTCGGGCCAGGGGTCCGAGATCCGGCCGGGCAACGCCCTGCCGCTCCGCTACATCCCGGTCGGCACCACCATCCACAACGTGGAGATGAAGCCCGGCGGCGGCGCCAAGCTGGCCCGGTCGGCCGGCTCGTCGGTGGTGCTGCTGGCCAAGGAGGGCTCGCACGCCACCCTCCGCCTGCCGTCCACCGAGATGCGGCGGGTGCCGATCGACTGCCGGGCCACCGTCGGCGAGGTCGGGAACGCCGAGCACGAGCTGGTGAAGGTCGGCAAGGCCGGCCGCAACCGCTGGAAGGGCGTGCGGCC
The DNA here is from genome assembly GCA_046537875.1 of Acidimicrobiia bacterium. Lineage (GTDB taxonomy): Bacteria > Actinomycetota > Acidimicrobiia > Acidimicrobiales > VFJN01 > JBKHJZ01. The sequence continues at coordinate 4,136 of JBKHJZ010000224.1, forward strand.
GCAGACCCGGGGCGTGGCCATGAACCCGGTCGACCACCCGCTCGGCGGCGGCGAGGGCAAGAGCTCGGGTGGCCGCCATCCGGTGTCGCCGTGGGGCCGGCCCGAGGGCCGCACCCGCAAGAAGAACCAGGCGGCCGACAGGCTCATCATTCGACGTCGCCGCAAGCGCGGCGCGCGGAGGTAACCCGCATGCCCCGTTCGCTCAAGAAGGGCCCCTTCGTCGACGAGCACCTGCTCCGCAAGGTCGACGCGCTCAACAGCAAGGGCGAGAAGAAGGTCGTCAAGACCTGGTCGCGCCGCTCGACGATCATCCCCGACATGGTCGGGCACACGATCGCCGTGCACGACGGGCGCAAGCACGTGCCCGTCTACGTCACCGAGTCGATGGTGGGCCACAAGCTCGGCGAGTTCGCGCCCACCCGCACGTTCCGCTACCACGCCGGCCAGGAGAAGGCCGCGCGAGGGAGGCGATGACCGTGGCCGGCACGAAGACCAACGAGCGCCCCGGCACCCGCGCCCGGGTGCGCTACGTGCGCATGTCGCCCTACAAGGTGCGAGAGGTGCTCGACCTCGTCCGCGGGCTGCCCGTCGACGAGGCCGAGGAGGTGCTGCAGTTCACCGAGCGCGCCCCGGCGCCGGTGATCCAGAAGGGCCTCGCCTCGGCGGTCGCCAACGCGGTCAACAACGACCAGCTCGACGGCGACAACCTCTACGTGTCGGCCTGCTACGCCGACGAGGGCCCGACCCTCAAGCGCTGGCGCCCCCGGGCCCGCGGCCGGGCCACCCGGATCCGCAAGCGCACGTCCCACATCACGATCATCGTCAGTCCGATGCCCGACGCGATGGCGGCCCGGGTCGAGGCCAGGCGCCAGGCCGCCGCCGCGGCGGCGCCGGCGCGCCGGGGCCGGGC
>JBKHJZ010000225.1:0-5003 GCA_046537875.1 Acidimicrobiia bacterium
GGATGTCAGCCCGTGTCCGGCTGCTGCTGCTCGCGGTGGCGTTCGTCGCGATCGTCGCGGGGGCCGCCCTGTGGCTGAGCCGCGGCGACGACCGACCCGACCCGGCCGACACCGCGCGGCGCTACCTCGCGGCCTGGCAGGACGGCGACGCCGAGCGCGCCGGGGACTGGGTGCACGACCCACCGGCCACCTTCGCCGACGACCTGGCCGCGATCACCGAGGGACTCCGGATCGAGAACGCCGCCTACGAGGTCGGGGACGTGCGACGCGACGGCGACGTGGCGCTGGCGCCCTACACGGCCGTTCTGCGGCTCGGCGGTGTCGGCGAGTGGACGTACGACGGCTCCCTGCGACTGGTGTGGTCGGAGCGGGACGGCGACGACGCGTGGCTGGTCGACTGGACACCGGCCGCCGTGCACCCGGAGCTCGAGGCCGGCCAGCGGCTCGTGCGCACCCGCGAGTGGCCCGAGCGGGCGCCGATCACCGACGCGGCCGACCGGCCGCTGGCCGACGCCCGCCGGGCCGTGACCGTCGGCGTCGAGCCCCGCCGGATCGAAGACCTCGCTCAGGTGAAGGCCGCGCTGGAGGAGCACCTCGACGTGGATCCCGGGTCGGTCGACACCGCCCTGGGCCGCCCCGGCGTGCAGCCGGAGCACTTCGTGCCGATCGTGACCGTGGCGGAGGACCGATACGCCGCGGTGCGGGACGCGATCTTCCCCGTGCCCGGGCTGCGGTTCAGGGACACCACCCGCCGGCTCGGCCCCGACGACACCTTCGCCCGGCACGTGCTCGGCCGCGCCGGCGAGGTGACGGCCGAGCGGCTCGAGGAGCTCGGTCCCCCGTACCAGGCGGGTGACATCGTCGGGTTCAGCGGGCTCGAGGCGCGCTACGAGGCGCAACTCGCCGGCACACCCTCGGGCGAGGTCCGGATCCTCGACGAGAACGACGAGGTCGTCACGGTGGTCGGAACCATCGAGGGCACCCGCCCCCAGCCACTGCGGACCACGATCGACCCCGCCGTGCAGTCCGCCGTCGAGGCCGCGCTCGGCGACGCCGAACGGCCCGCGGCGGTGGCGGTGGTCGACAGCTCGGGCAACGTGCGCGCGATGGCGTCCCGCCCGCTCGACGAGGGGCTCAACCGGGCCATCGGCGGGGCGTACCCGCCCGGATCGACGTTCAAGATCGTCACGACCAGCGCCCTCCTGTCGGCAGGCGTCACGCCCGACACGCCGGTCGAGTGCGCCGAGAGCGTCACGGCGGGCGGGCGGAGCTTCACCAACTTCGAGGGCTCGAGCCTGGGCACCGTGCCCTTCCGGACCGCCTTCGCCGAGTCGTGCAACACCGCGTTCATCTCGGTGGCGGCCGACGTGCCCGACGCCGACATGACCGACGCGGCCGAGTCGTTCGGGTTCAACATCGACTACAGCGTCGGCCTCCGCACGCTCACCACCCGCTTCCCCACGCCGGAGAACGCCACCGAGCACGCCGCCGCCGCGATCGGTCAGGGCCGGGTGATCGCCACGCCCGTCCACATGGCGAGCGTCGGGGCCGCGGCGATCGACGGCACCTGGGAACCGCCCACGCTCCTGCGCGACGCGGACGACGCCGCCGAGGGCGGGGCGGCCGGCGACCCGGTACCGGGGGAGACCGGCGAGGACGGCGACGCCACCGGGAACGCCACCGAGGACCGCGCCGGCGGCGATCCGGAGCAGACCGGCGAGGACGGCGACGGCACCGGGGACGCCACCGAGGACGGCGATGGCGACCCTGACGGCGGCACCCGACCGGCGCCCCGGTCGCTGCCCGAGGGGCACGCCGCGACGCTGCGCACGCTGATGCGCGCCGTGGTGACCGAGGGCAGCGGCGAGGCCGCCGACGTCCCCGGCGTCGAGATCCTCGGGAAGACCGGGACCGCCGAGTTCGACACCGGCGACCCGCCACCGACGCACGCCTGGTTCATCGGCGTGCGGGGTGACCTGGCGGTTGCCGTGCTGCTGGAGGGCGGCGGCGTGGGGGGTCGCGACGCGGCACCGCTCGCCGGCCGGATCCTGGCCGCCCTGCCCGATGCCTGATCGCCGTCGCGACTCCCATCGGGCGTCCGCCGTCACATAACGTGCAGCGCCGTGACAACGTCTCTCCACACCCGATTCCGTCCCCTCCTGGCGGGGTTGCTGGTGCTCGGCGTCGTCCTCAGCGCATGCGGGGGCGACGACTCCGACGAAGCGGCACCCGAGCCGTCCACCACGACCGCACCGACCACCACGACCACCGCACCCACCACCACGACGACGGCGCCGGAGCCTCCCGGCTCGATGATCGCCCAGGCCCATGGCACCGAGATCGCCATCTACGACGAGCCGGGCGCCGCCGAGCCGTCCCGGATCCTCACCGACGACGAGGCGGTGTCGGTGCCCGGCGCCGTGCCCATCGTGTTCCTCGTCGCCGAGGACGCCGGCGAGTGGTTGAAGGTGAACCTGCCGGTGCGCCCCAACGGGAGCACCGGCTGGGTGCGGGCCAGCGATGTCGACACGAGCCGGACGACCTACCGCGTCGAGGTGCAGCTGTCGGCCCATCGCGTGAAGGTGTTCGACGGCGACCAGGTGATCCTCGACGAGGCGGTCGGGGTCGGTCGCACCGACCGGCCCACCCCCGGCGGGGTGTACTACATCAAGGAGCTCCTCCAGCCACCCTCGCCCAATGGCGCCTACGGCCCCTACGCCTACGGCCTCTCCGGCTTCTCGAACGTGCTCCAGACCTTCGGCGATGGCAACGGCGTGATCGGGCTGCACGGCACGAACGACCCCTCGGCGATCGGCCAGGATGTCTCGAGCGGCTGCATCCGCATGCCGAACGACCGGATCAGCTACCTGGTCGAGGACGTCGGGCTCCCGCTGGGCACGCCGGTCGAGATCATCGCCTGAGACCCGACCACCTGCGGGGTGCCGCGTCCGGGTGCCTCCGTCGGGACGGAGGCACCCGGGTCAGACCCGCGCCATGTTGGCGAAGCGGGTGAACTGCTCGAGGAAGGCCAGCCGGCACAGGCCGGTGGGGCCGTTGCGGTGCTTCGACACGATGATCTCGGCCTGGCCCCGGTCGGCGGAGTCGGGGTGGTACACCTCGTCGCGGTAGATGAACATCACGACGTCGGCGTCCTGCTCGATGCTGTTCTCCACGGTGATGCCGTTGGCCACGAAGTTGTGCGTGCCCTCCACCGTGGCATCGAACACCGGGCGCTCCCCGCGCGGCTCGATCGCGACCACCCGCTCCCAGGCCGCGTCGGACACGGCGAGCGGGCCCACGACTGCGTCGAGGTCGTCTGGGCCGCGGGGCGACGCCGTGGGGGGCTCGGGGTCGGACAGCCGCGCCCGGACCTCGGCGTACGCGCTGTGCCGGCGGGTCGGCGCGCCGATCCGGTCGACGAACGCACGCTGATCGACGCAGCCCTCGATCGACACGCGGTAGCCGGACCGGTCGGGCGGCGAGGCGGTGGCCCGGACCACCGACCGGATCCCGAGGCGCAGCAGGAGCAGCCGGACGTCATCGGCCACGCGCCGGCTCGATGACGTGTGGTGGATGCGAGCCCGATCCCACCAACCCACACATCCGTCGGCGGCCCACAACTGCCGGAGGAACAGCGCGACCTGCTCGTCGGTGAGCGAGAACACCGCCGGCGGCACGGACGGGGCGTCGCCCGACGGGTCGCCCGGGCCCGAGCGCACCACGCGCTGTGCCAGGCGCACCACCTCGCCATCGGGCCGGTGCTCGGCCTCCTTGGGCGCCGGCAGGACCCGGGGCACCGCGATGCGGGCGCCGACCTCGAGCTCGTCGAGTCGCGCCCACCCGTCCACGGTCAGGAACGGGTGGTTGGCGCTGGCGGTCAGCTCGTGGCCCGAGGCGAGCCGGAGCTGGAACACCTCCTTCACCCCGGTCGGAAAAGCGCGGGCCATGAGGGCCGGCACCATCCGCAGATCGGTGTCGAGCGACCACACCGGCACCTCGCGCGCCCCGCTCTCGGCCAACTCGCCGATGGTCACCTCGGCGCCGGTGTCGGCGCGAAGCACCCGGGCATCGGCGGTGAGGCAACCGCTCTCCCGCAGGTCGGCCAACATCGGCCGCTTGTCGGCCCGCATCTCGAGCTGGCGGGAGAGCTGCGAGAGCGCCACCACCGGGCACTCGAGCTCGCGGGCCAGGATCTTCAACCCCCGGCTGATCTCCGACACCTCGACCTGGCGGTTCTCGGCGTTGGCGCGGCCGCTCATGAGCTGCAGGTAGTCGACCACCACCATCCCCAGGTCGCCCACCTGGCTCTTGAGCCGGCGGGCCTTGGCCCGGATCTCCATCACGGTGAGGTTCGGGTTGTCGTCGATCCAGATCGGCGCCGAGGCCAGCCGGCCGATCGCCTGGCTGATGCGGCTCCAGTCGTCCTCGGTGAGCCGCCCGGTGCGGACGCGGGCCGAGTCGATGCGGGCCTCGGCGCACAGCAGGCGCTGCGACAGCTCGAGGCTGCCCATCTCCAGGCTGAAGAGCAGCACCGGTGCGCTGGCGTGCAACGACGCGTGAGCCGCCATGCCGAGCGCGAACGAGGTGTTGTGGACGAACACGTCGGCCGCGACGAAGTTGTGGAGCTCGGGCACGGTGAGGTCGTACACCTGCTCGACGCCGTCGGGCTCGATGGCGACGATCTCGTCCCACATCACGGCGCTGCCGCGACCGCACGCCACGCCGACCTCGAGCTCCACCGGATCGGGCACGGCCCCCGGGCCGTCGACCGGACCGCCCACTGCGGCACCGCCGGCCCGGCGCTCGCCGTCCTGCACAGCCCTGGCGCGACCGGCGAACGCCCCGCGGAGGTCACGGTCATCGCCGGCGAACCCCCCGCCGGCCGGCATGGCCACTCCAGCGGCGACCGGCTCGGCGAGGGGATGCGCCGGCCTACCGGCGATCGCGGCGGCGAGGACGACGGCGGGGGGGGCGGAACCGACGGCAGCACCGGTGGCGATGCC
>JBKHJZ010000226.1:0-4983 GCA_046537875.1 Acidimicrobiia bacterium
CCGGCGCCCCGGCCGGGGGAACCGTCGCCGGCGACCGCACCGCCCGGACCGGGGACGGCCCCGAGCGGGTGGCCCCGGCCACGCCCACGGTGGGGTCGAGCTCGAGCGTCGGCACGATCACGTCGTCCGGGTAGCTGAAGTGCACGTCGTCGATCTCGATGCGGCCGCGCGGCGCCACCAGGTCGACCGCCCCCGGCCGGTCGGTGAGCGGCACGCGGGCGTCGAGCACCTCGAACACCCGCTCGAACGACACCAGGGCGCTGAGCAGGTCGACGTGCGCGTTGCTGAGCTGCGTCAGGGGCGCGTAGAGGCGGGTGACGTACGCGGCCAGCGCCACGAGGGTCCCCAGCGTGAGGCCTCCGGAGACCACCCACAGCCCGCCGAGCCAGTAGACGGTCGCGGTCCCGATGGCGCCCACCAGCCCCAGCGCGATGAAGAACGTCCGGCCGTAGAGCGCCGCCTTCACGCCCGTCCGGCGCACGCCGTCGGCCCGCCCCGCGAAGCTCCGCTCCTCGTCGCCCGCCCGGCCGAACAGCTTGACCAGCAGCGCCCCGGAGACGTTGAAGCGCTCGGTCATGGTGGAGTTCATCGACGCGTTGAGGTCCATCTGCTGCCGGGTGAGATCCTGGAGCCGCCGCCCGACCCGCTTGGCCGGCACGATGAACAGCGGCAGCACCACGAGCGACAGCAGCGTGAGCCGCCATTCCAGCGCCGCCATCGCCGCCAGCGTGGTGACCAGCGTGATCACGTTCGAGAGCACGCCGCCCACCGTGGTGGTGAGCGCCCGCTGGGCGCCGATGACGTCGCTGTTCAGCCGGTTGGTGAGCGCCCCGGTCTGGGTGCGGGTGAAGAAGGCGAGCGGCATCCGCTGGATGTGGCGGAACACCGCGACCCGCAGGTCGTAGATGACGCCCTCGCCGATGCGGGCCGAGACGTACCGGTCGAGCACCGCGAGCCCCGCGCTGGCGACGGCCGCCAGCACCGCGAGGCCGGCGAGCACGTGCAGCAGGCCCAGATCGCCCTGGTCGCGACCCCGGGGGATCGCCCCGTCGATGATCTCGCGGAAGATCAGCGGCGGCACCAGCGCGGCCAGGGCGCCGAGCACGATGATGCCGAGGTAGGTGAGCAGCATCCACCGGTAGGGGCGCGCGAAGTGGCCGACCCGCCGGATGACAGCACCCGAGAACCGGGCGCCGCCGAGGGTCGCCGGATCCGCGCCGAGGAGCCCGTGCGGTCCGCGCATTCAACCTCCGGGATGTGGGACCGGCCGCATGGCACGAAGGCTAGGGACGGCCGCCCGGGTCTCCACCGGGCGCGATTCCCCTCCCGGCGCGTCCGCCACTACGGTTCTGCGTTCAGGCATGAGCGGGCGTCACGGCGTAGGGGGGCCTCGGGTGACAGGACAGCGGACGGGCACGCGGCTGCCGACCTGGCTCGCGCTGCTCCTCGTCGCCATGGCGGGCCTGCTGCTCGAGGTGGGCTACACGCGCATCGCCTCGTACAAGCTCTGGTACTACTACACCTACCTGGTGATCGGGCTGAGCCTGCTCGGCATCGGCTCGGGGGGCATCGTCGTCGCCATCTGGAAGCCGATCCGGCGGGTGGCGACCGAGCGGATCATCGCCGTCGCCTCGATCTGGGGCGCGGTCAGCGTGGCGGCCGGCTACCTGCTGGTCGCCCGCCTTCCGGTCGACACGATCGCCATCTGGGACTACGGCACGGCTGCGTCGTTCGGGAACCTGGCCCTGCTGGCCACCATCTGCTTCGTCCTGTTCGTCTCGTTCGTGGCCCTCGGCGTCATCATCGCCGCCGTGCTGGGCCGCGCCCGCGAGCGGGTCGGCCGCCTGTACTTCGCCGACCTCACCGGCGCGGCGCTCGGCTGCCTGCTGGCCATCCCCCTCATGGCGCGCCTCAGCCCGCCGGCGGTGGTCATGATCTCCGCGCTCACGTTCGCCGTCGTGGGCATGCTCTCGCTGCCACGGCGATCGCCGCTGCTCGCGGGCGGCGCCGTGGCGAGCCTGCTGCTCCTCGTCGGTGCCATCGGCCACGACCGGCTCCCCGACGTCCGCCCCGAGGAGACCAAGGTGCCGCAGGGGCCGGGGATGGTGCACTCGGAGTGGGGCCCGGTGTTCCGGGTCGACGTGTCGGACGTACCCGACCAGGACCTGAAGCTGATGTTCCATGACGCCACCCTCGGGTCCGGGCTCTGGAGGTTCGACGGCGACGTCGATTCGCTCGACCGCTTCGACCGTGATGCCCGGAGCATCCCCTTCGACGTCCTCGACGGACCGCCCGAGCGCGAGCTGATCATCGGCTCGGCGGGCGGCAACGAGATCCTCGCATCGCTGTACTACGGGGCCCCCCGGATCGAGGCCGTGGAGCTGAACCCGGTGACGGTCGGGCTGCTCACCGACGAGTTCGCCGACTTCACCGGGCACCTCCCAGAGCGCGACGAGGTGGAGCTCCACCGGGGCGACGGCCGCACCTACCTGGCCCGCAGCGACGCGACCTACGACCTGGTCTGGTACGTGGCGCCGGACAGCTACGCGGCCAACAACGCGGCGTCGTCCGGCGCCTTCGTGCTCTCCGAGAGCTACCTCTACACCTCCGAGATGATCTCGGAGACCCTCGAGCACCTGACGGACGACGGCATCATGGTCGTCCAGTTCGGCGAGCTCAGGTTCGAGTCACGCCCCAACCGCACGAGCCGCTACGTCGTGACCGCGCGCGAAGCGCTCGAGGATGCCGGGATCGACGACCCCAGCCGGCACATCCTCGTGTCTGCCCACCTCCCGGAGTCGGGCGGCGACCTGTCGACGATCATCCTGAAGCGCACCCCGTTCACCCCGGAGGAGGTGGCGGCGTTCACCGCCAGCGTCGACAGCCTCCCCGACGAGCGGTCGGTGTACGGCCCGGGGGCCGACCCGGCAGACCTCGACCTGGGCGGCCACCTCGTGGCCCGGCTGGCCGGTGGCACCGCCGACGAGGTCGATGCGCTCGTGGACGGCCACGACCGGGAGATCAGCGCGATCAGCGACGACGCCCCGTTCTTCTGGCACTTCTCGAACTTCGGTGACGTGCTCGGCGACATCACGACGCCGCTGGACGTGAGCGACCCGGAGGACGTCATCGGCGAGCGGGTGCTGCTCCTGCTGCTCCTCGTCTCGGTGGTCTTCGCCGCGGTGTTCCTGCTCCTGCCGTTCGCCACCCTGCGCCGCACGTGGGTCGCGCTGCCGGCCAAGGGCACCTCGGGGGTCTACTTCGCCGCGCTCGGCCTCGGGTTCATGCTGTTCGAGATCACGATGATCCAGCGGCTGGTGCTGTTCCTCGGCTACCCGACCTACTCGCTGACGGTCACGCTGGCCTCGATCCTGGTGTCGACCGGCATCGGTGCCCTGCTGAGCCGGCGCCTCGTTCACCGCAGCCGCACCGCCATGCCGGTGATCCTCGCCCTTCTGGTGGGGCTCACGCTCTTCTACCAGTTCTGGCTCGACGACCTGACGGGCTCGCTGCTGTCGGCCGGGCTGCCCGTGCGGGTGCTGGTGACGGTGGCGGTGCTCGCACCGCTCGGTCTGTGCCTCGGCACCTTCATGCCGCTCGGTCTTGGCCTGGTCTCCCGCCTGGGCCCGCACGGGGAGGAGTACGCGGCGTGGTCGTGGGCCGTCAACGGCTTCTTCTCGGTGATCGGATCGGTGCTGACCACCATCCTGTCGATGGCCTTCGGGTTCACCCTGGTGCAGTACGGGGCGCTGCTCACCTACGCCGTGGCGGTGCTGGCCTTCGCCCGGCTCCGCGCCACGACCGGACACCTGGTGGAGCCGGTCGCCAACGGCGAGGTCCGCGACGTCGACCTCGACGTGGCGGTCGACGCCCCCGCGCCCGCCTGACGGACCGTCAGATACGGTTGGCGCCCGTGGACCTCCGGGAGAGCGCCGCGGACCGATCCTTCCGGGAGTCGGTGCGAACCTTCCTCGAGGACGCCCTGTCCGGCGACTTCGCCGCGGTGCGCGGCCGGGGCGGTCCGGGGGACGAGCACGCGCTCGTCGAGGAGCGCCTGGCCTGGGAGCGGCACCTCGGGGCGCACGGCTGGACGTGTGTGGGCTGGCCCGAGGAGCACGGGGGCCGGGGCGCGAGCCTGCGCCAGCAGGTCATCCACCACGAGGAGTACGCCCGTGCCCGGGCGCCCGGCCGCCTCGGGATCATCGGCGAGGGCCTCCTCGGCCCCACTCTCCTCGCCTTCGGCACACCCGAGCAGCAGAGGCGGTTCCTGCCGGGCATCGTCGCCGGGACCGAGCTGTGGTGCCAGGGATACTCCGAGCCCGACGCGGGCAGCGACCTCGCCAACCTGTCGACCCGGGCGACGCGCGACGGCGACGAGTGGGTGCTCCAGGGACGGAAGGTGTGGACCTCGCTCGCCCAGTGGGCCGACTGGTGCTTCGTGCTCGCCCGCACCTCACCCGCCGGGACGGCCGGGCGGCACCGGGGCATCTCGTACCTGCTGGTGCCCATGCGCCAGCCGGGCGTCGAGATCCGGCCGATCGTGCAGCTGACCGGGGACAGCGAGTTCAACGAGGTGCTGTTCGACGGCGCCCGGACGGCGGCCGACCACGTGGTGGGCGACGTCGACGGCGGCTGGCGGGTGGCGATGGGCACCCTCGCCTTCGAGCGGGGGGCGTCCACGCTCGGCCAGCAGCTGCGCTTCCGCACCGAGCTGGACGCGATCGTCGAGGCGGCCCGCCGCACCGGCGCCGCAGGCCGGCCGGCGCTCCGCCAGCGCCTCGCCGGGGCGCACATCGAGCTCGAGATCATGCGGCTCAACGCGCTGCGCACGCTGGCGGGCACCGAGCGGGGCTCGCTCGGCCGGGAGGCGCTGATCGGCAAGCTCTTCTGGGCCACGTTCCACCGCGGGCTCGGCGAGCTGGCCATGGACGTGCTCGGGGTGGAGGCAACGGTCTCCGGCGAGCTCGACACCGGGGCGGCGGC
>JBKHJZ010000003.1:0-61774 GCA_046537875.1 Acidimicrobiia bacterium
GCCCCGGCCCGCCCGGTGGCCGCGGCCAGCTCGCGCTCGGCCTCGCGGACCTCCTCCCCGGCGGCGCCGGCCCGTTCCGCCGCCTCCCGTGCCCGCCGATCTGCCGCATCGGCCTTCGTCTCGGCTCGCTCCAACGCCCGGCGGGCGGCGGCCACGGCTCGCGCCGGTGGGGCGGCCCGGTCGGGCGCTGCGATGGTGTCCTCCTCGCGCCCGTGCCGCCCGCCCCGGGCGGCGGCGACCTCGGCACCGAACGCCAGGTCCAGGCCGCCGAGCCCGCCGGCGGCCGGGACGTCGACGAGGCGACCGGAGCGGAGCTCGGACAGCGCGCCGGGATCGGAGGCGACCGCCCGCACGGCGAGCCCCACCTCCGAGCGGTCGACGCGCTGGTCGGCGGCCCGGGCGGCCTCGACGGCCGCCTCCACCAGCGCGTCCTGCACCTCCCGCAGGCGCGTGGTCGTGGCCCGCATGTCGCCGCCGGTGGCCTGTGCGTCCGCGACCGCATCGGCGGCGCCGGCCAGGTCGTCGACCGCGGTGGGGTCCGCGAGCCGGGCCGCGTCGAGCGCCCACGCCAGCCGCTTGGGCTTGCGGAGCGACCTCACGCTCGATGCGTCGTCGCGACGACCCTCGGACCGCAGCGTCCGGGCCAGCGAGTCCCGGCGCCGCACGAACGAGTCGAGCGGACCCCCGTAGAGCTCGGCGACCGCGGCGTCGATGTCACCGGGCGCGCCGCCGCCCCCGGCGTCGTTCGCACCGGAGCCACCTGCGGATCGTGCCTCCTTGCGGGCCATCCGTGAGCATGTTGTCGGACGACCCCGGCGGGCGCACGGCAGGGCGGCCGGGGCGGCGGCCGGCCCGGCGCCGCGTCCGGGGCGCGGCGTAGCGTGCGGGTTCATGGAGGCGATGCACGCGACGACGCTGGAGGTCGGTGCCGAGGGGCCGCGGGGCTGGATCACCCTGGCGCGGCCCGAGAAGCTGAACCCGCTCGGTACCGCCACCCTCGGCGAGCTCGTGGACGCGGCCCGCTGGTGCGATGCGCGCCCCGATCTGAAGGTGGTGGTCGTGTCGGGGCAGGGGCGGGCGTTCTCGGCCGGTGCCGACCTGGCCGCCTTCGGCGGGACGGGGGACACGGCCGGCGCCGGAGGAGACGCGGCAGGCGCCGCGGGGCCGCCGGCCGACCCCCGGGAGGCGGCGGATGCCGGACGCCGTGCGGCCGACGCCCTGGAGGCGATGCGGGCCGTGACCGTGGCCCGCATCCACGGCCACTGCGTGGGCGGCGCCGTGGTGCTCGCCGCGGCGTGCGACCTGCGGGTTGCGGCCGCCTCGACCCGGTTCGCCATCCCCGAGGTGGACCTCGGGATCCCGCTCGCCTGGGGCGGGATCCCCCGGCTGGTGCGCGAGGTCGGGCCGGCGCTCACGAAGGAGCTGGTGATGACGTGCCGGCCGTTCGGGGCCGACGAGGCGAAGGCCGCCGGATTCCTCAACCGGGTGGTGCCGGACGGAGACCTCGACCGGGAGGTCGACGCCCTCGTGGCCCAGCTCGTCGGCAAGCCGGCCCTGGCGCTGGACGTCACCAAGCGCCACGTCGGAGCCGTGGCCGACGGCACGGTCGCCACCGCTCGCGCCTTCGGGGATGCCGACACGCTGGTCACCGCCCTGCACGACCCGGAGTCGAGGGCGGTGGCGGCCCGCTACCTCGAGGGTCGCCGGCGCCGCTGAGGGCCCGCCCTCCGGGGCGGCGGCCGGCCCTCGTGTGGCGAAGTCGGTTCTCGGTTGCGGCGGTCAGCCGTCGGTGCAGCGGTCCGCGGTCGGCGGGGTCGTCAACCGTCGGTGCCGGCCGGCGCGAAGTCCTCGGGCGAGTACGGCCGCTTCTCCACGAGCACCAGCCAGTTCCCGGAGTTGTCGCGCGCCACCGCCTCGATGCCGTAGGGCCGGTCGGAGGGCTCCTGGAGGAACGTGACCCCCTTGGCCTCCAGCTCCTCGTAGGTCTTGTGGCAGTCGTCCACCTCCAGGCCGACCGCGTTGAGCGACCCCTTGTCGAGGAGCTGCCGCATGCTCTCTGCGGCCTCCGGGTCGAGCGGCGGCCCGGGCACCATCAGCGTGAGCTGGAGCTCGGGCTGGTTGGGGTGCGAGACGGTGACCCACCGGAAGTCACCCATCGTGATGTCGTCGTGTGGCTCGAAGCCGAGGGTGTTGACGTAGAAGTCCTTCGCCGCGTCCTGGTCGGACACGTAGATGGTCACGAGCGAGACGTTGGTGATCATCGGGTCCTCGTGGTCGGGGCAGCCCGGCGGGCTGCGACGGTCAGGGCGCCGTCACCGTAGGGACGGCCGCCGGCCGGCGCTTCTCCGGAATTGCGGAGCCGGCCGGGGCGCCGGACACGTTCACGCCGTTCATGAACAGGAAGCAGCCGGGGATGCGGGGCCCGCCGTCGGCGGCCCAGCGGTCCCGGTACTGCGAGGGCGACTCGCCGACGAGCTCGCGGAACCGCGAGGAGAACGAGCCGAGGCTGGCGAAGCCGACGACCATGCACACCTCGGTCACGGTCAGGTTGGCCGCCCGCAGCAGGTCCTGGGCACGCTCGATGCGCCGGCGGGTCAGGTAGCGCATCGGGGTCTCGCCGTAGGTGGCGGCGAAGCACCGCACGAAGTGGTACTTCGACACGGCTGCGGCCTCGGCCAGCGCATCGAGGTCGAGTCGTTCCGGGTAGTGCCGGTCGGCCAGGTCGTGGGCCCGGCGGAGGTGGGGGACCAGCGCGGCGGGAACCACCGGGCGGCCGGAGATCCCGGTCGGCTCGTCGCCTCCGCGGGGCGTGAGCGGCCCGGTCTGGCTGGTTGTCCCTGTCATGGCGTGTGCTCCACGGGGTCCAGTCTGGTGATCCGGTAGCGGAAGAACTCGCCCTCGTCCCAGCGGTCGGTGCCGTGGAACCATCCGACCCTGCCGGCGGCGGGGACGGCGAGGCCCCCGAACGTCCCGTAGCCGGTGACGTCGATGCCGAACGGGCGGAGCGACCAGGTGCCGGTCTCGTCGGGATCGCCCCAGCGCGGGAAGGTCACCGCCGTCAGGCGGCCGGTGCGGTCGATCGTGTAGCTGACGTCGAGGTCGACGCCGTCGACGTGGTAGCCGGCGGTCAGGTGCGTGTCGTCCTCGGCGGACCACCCGACACCGAAGCGGGGCAGCAGCGCGGTGGGAACCCAGATGCCCTCTGCGCCGCCCCGGGCCGCGGCGCTGCGGGCCACGTCGGTCCCCGACGACTGCATCACCGGCATCAGACCGAACAGCCGCCAGTCGAGCCCGCCCTCGCCGTCGACGTAGTGGTCGGATCCGCTGAGCACCCCGGCCACCCGGGCGGTCCACACGAAGCCGGCCAGGGGAGCGAGGACCTCGCGGGCCCGGAACGGCAGCCACCGCGACCCCAGCTTCAACCGGCCCCGCATGGTGATCCTCGCGGCCCGGGCGCGCGGCATGCCCGGGGCGATGGCGAGCCGGAGGTGGCGCCGGACGGGCGCGGGCAGCCCGTCGAGGTCGGGCTCGTGGAACCTGCCCCGTGCCGGCGGCAGGGCGAGCCGCTCGCCGAGGGCGGCGATGTCGGGTGGGGCCGTCCGGCTCATCTCCGCCATGGTCGCTGGTGGACGCGTCCGCACCAGTAGACCGCGGCGGGTCATCCCGGCGATGTCGCGCCCGGGCGGGTACCGAGCCGTGATGCCGGCTCCGCAGCGCTCAGGACATCAGGTTGCGTCGAACGACTCGACGATCGGCAGCAGGAGCTCGGTGTCGTCCCAGCCGTCCTCGGGCGGGGTGGTGCCCTTGCCGGCGACGAGGCCGTCCGAGGGGTACTTCCCGAACAGGTTGGGGTCGGCGACCGGCGGACCCGGATCCTTCACGTACGTGCCGTTGCGCACCACGACCAGGTCGAGGCTGGGGATCACGTAGATGTACTGGCCGTCGTGGCCCCGGGCCGAGAACGTGTCGGGCAGCTCCTCGTCCTCGCCGAGCCACCACTGGTAGCCGTAGTTGCCCTCTGAGGCAGCCGCAGGCTCGAGCGACTCCTCGACCCACGCCTCGGGCACCACCTGCTCGTCGCCCCAGGTTCCCCGGCGCTCGTAGAGCAGGCCGAACCGGGCGAAGCCACGGCTGGTCGTGTCGAGGCAGCAGTAGGTGAGCGTGTGCCCGCGGGCGTCGCGCCACCAGTCGGCCTGGTCCATGCCGAGCGGCTCGAAGATCTCCTGGCGGGCGTACTCGTGGACGGGCATCCCCGTCGACTGCTCGAGCACCCCCGACAGCAGCATCGTGTCGCCGCTGGAGTAGCTCCACTCCGATCCCGGCTCGTTCGCCGCGGGCCGGCCCGACGCGTACGCGAGCTGATCCGGCTGGAAGAGCACCATCTCGATGATGTCCGACTCGGCGACGGCCTCCGGGCTGTAGTTCTCCACCCAGTCGAGCCCCGACGACATCTGCAGCACGTCGCGCAGCGTGATCGCCTGGCGGTCGGTGCCCTCCCACTCGGGGAACCAGGTGGTCATCGGCTCGTCGACGCCGGGGATCAGGCCGTCCTCGATGGCGATGCCCACCAGCGCGCTGGTGAAGCTCTTCGCCATCGACCAGCTCGCCGCCCACGAGCCCTCGTCGGCGCCCTCGTCGTACCACTCGGCGACGATCTCCCCGTCGTGCACGACCACCACGCCCTGTGTGTTCATGCCGTCGGCGAAGGCGTAGTCGCGGGCACCCTCGAGCGTCGCCGGGTCCATCCCGTGCTCCTCGGGCGACGCCACCTCCCACTCGTCGGCGGGCATCGGGGCCGGATTCGTGTCCTGCCGGGCGGTGACCTGGCCGTCGCCCGCCTCGCCTTCGCTCGTCGCGCGGCCGGGCCCGTCGCCGCCGCCGTTGCTGCTGCAGGCCGTCGCCATCGTCAGGAGGGCCACGGCACAGGCCGGACGCCACCGTCGTCCCGGTCGTCTCATGCGCCCATCTCACCACATTCTGCGAAGTTCCAACCGTCGTTACCGCACGTAGCGTCGTGGCCCGGCGTCGTTCCGACTTGACAGGCGAACTGACGTTCGCTAGCATGACAGATATGCCGACGGACCAGCCGCTCCACTCCCAGGCCGTGCCGGTCGGCAACGCAGGGATCGGGCCCGGCGGCGTGACCGCCCGGCAGAGCGCCGCCGGTGCCTCCCCTCCCACCGATCACGCCCCCCTCCGGGCCGGCGCCGTGGTGAAGACGCGGGCCGACGAGGTGGAGTCGCAGCTCTGCGAGCTCGCGGCGCTCATCAACGCGGCGAACGCCGAGCTGATGGCGCTGCTGGCCGAGCTCGACCGTCTGGGGGGATGGCAGGGCACGGGCATCCGGTCCATCGGCCACTGGGCCGCCATCCACCTCGGCATCGACGCCCGCACCGCGGGCCGCCAGACCGTCGCCGGGCACCGGCTGTCCGAGCTGCCTGCCATCGCTGCCGCGTGCGCCGCGGGCGAGATCGGGTGGGCCAAGGTCCGGGTGCTCGCCGAGGTCGCCGAGCCCGCCACCGACGAGCGGTGGCTCGGCCTGGCCCGCGAGATGTCGGTCACCCAACTCACACGCTGTGCCCGCGCCTACCGCCGGGCGTGCGACACCGACGACCGAGAGCGCCTCGACCGCGCCCGCGAGCGGCGTGGCATCTGGCTCTTCGACGAACCCGACGGGCTCGTGCGCATCACCGGCCTGCTCGAGCCCGACGACGCCGCGGTCCTCCGGGCCGCCCTCGCGGCGCAGGAGGAGCTCCAGTGGCGTGACCGGGCCGCCGCCGAGGCGGCCGAGACCGACGCATCCGATACCGCCGATACCACCGTCGCCGCCGCCGCCGACGAAGACACCGAGCGCACCGCCGCTGCGGCGACTCGCGGGACTGACGGCGACACTGAGTCCGTCGCCAGCGATGGCGGCGACACCGAGTCCGCCACCGAGTTCGCCGCGACCGAGTCGCCCGCCAGCGAGGCCAGCGACACCGAGACCGATGACCCGCCGGCGGATGACGGAGCGGCTGACCGAGACAGCGCCGACCGCCATGAGGCCGAACGGGCGCACCAGGCGGCTCGTGCCAGCGAGGTCGATCCCACCCTCGCCGCCCGCGACCCGGCCGCCACCCGCCGCGCCGACGCCCTGGTCGCCCTCGCCCGGGTCGGCCTCGCCGCCGAAGACGCGCCCGACGACGGCGACGACCTCACCCACGTCGTCCTCCACGCCGACGTCAGCGTGTTCGAGCCCGGCAACCAGGTCGCCCGCAGCCACCTGGCCCACGGGCCGGCGGTCTCCACGCACACGGCCCAGCGTCTCGCCTGTGCTCCCGTCGTCCAGGCGCTCCTCGAGCGCAAGGGCGTCCCGCTCGCGATGGGTCGCTCCCAACGCCTCGTCAACCGCGCCCAGCGGCGCGCCCTCCGGGCGCGCGACGGCGGCTGCGCCTTCCCCGGCTGCGGCGCGACCCGGCATCTCCACGCGCATCACGTCGTCCACTGGACGCAGGGCGGTGCGACGGACGTGGAGAACCTGGTGCTCCTGTGCAGGCACCATCACCGCCTCCTCCACGAGGGCGGCTACGCGATCCGGCTCACCGGCGGGCGTCCCGTGTTCCACCGGCCCGATGGCACACCCATCCGCCCGCCCCGAGTCCGCGACCGGCGGTGCGACGGACACCCGCCGGTGCCCGCGCTCCGCCAGCGCACCCGCACCGCTGGCCACCGGGTCACCCAACACACCCCCCGGGCCCGCAGCGGCGGGGCTCCCCACTGGTCGCCCCAGCGTGCGATCGACGCGCTCACCAGCGGACCCGGGCCTCCACCCAGGCCGTCACGCGCTGGACGACCGACCAGGTGACGATCCCCGCAGCGAGGGCCACGGCGACCGCCGGCAGCGGCCCGTGGGCGAGCAGCAGCGGGTAGACGTCGGAGTGCGTCAGGTAGATGTAGAGCGACGCGCCGGCGACGACACCGAGCAGCCGGTTGACCGGCCGGACCAGGGCGACGGTCGGGACCCAGGTGAGCGCCAGCAGTCCGGCCGCCACCAGCATGTTTCGTTCGGGCTGCTCGAAGTACCCGGGCACGGCGGCCACGACGAGCGCCGAGAGCAGCACTCGCTGACGGGGGGTCGAGGCTCGTGCCGCCACCCAGCCGGCCGCGAAGAGCCAGAAGATCTCGTGGGGGCGGAAGATGGAGCGCTCGAGCTCCGGCAGCCCCAGGAGGTCGAAGCGCACGGCGAGCCCGGCGGCCAGCAGCGCCAGGGCGAACCCGTACGCATGGCGCCGCTCGGTGCGCCGAACGGCGGGCACCGCGAGGACGACCCCGAGCACCACCAGGATCTGCACGAGCGCCTCGACGAACCAGAAGCGCCACGGCGTTCCGGCACCGCCGAGCTGGCCGTTGACCAGCAGCGCGTGCACCAGCCCGAAGTCGTCGCGGGCGGCGGCGACGATCCCGATCACGCACATGCTCGGGATCGCGATGCGGGCGGTGCTCCGGGCGATGTGCCCGGCGCCCAGCTGGAACCGGGCGAAGTTGAAGCCGGCGATCCCGAGCAGCAGGTGCGCGCCGCCGGGCAGGTAGAAGAGCCCGGCGTGCGTGCCCACCACGAACACGATCGCCAGGGCGCGCAGCACCACGTTGGTCTCGACGCGAGTGACGACACGCGACCGCGGGCGCCGGCGGGCAGCCAGGTCGCGCACCGGCGTCACGTGCCAGTCCGGTGGCAGGTGCCCGAGGGCCCGTTCGAGCCGGATCGACGTCTCCACGTACGACAGCGAGTCGCCGCCCAGGCTCACGAACGTGTCGTCGTCCTCGATGTCGGGACGGCCCAGCACCTCGGCGAGCACCGCGTGAACGGGGGAGCGGTCGGATACCGCCGTACCCGCCCGGACCCCGGCCTCGGCGCCCGCCTGCACGGCGCCGGCCTCCACGGCGCCGGCCTCCGCCTCGCGGGCCAGCTGAGCGACCACGACGTAGTCCGGCTTGCCGTTCGCCAGCCGCGGCAGCTCCGCCAGCTCGCAGACGCGCACCTGGGCCCGCGGCAGGCCGATGTGCTGCGCGATCAGTCGCCGCACGCGCTCGGTGCCGTGGCCGTGCTCGATGCCCACGATCAGCTCGCGGTCGTCGCCCGTGCACATGCTCGGCACGCCGTGCTCGTCGAGCAGGCGCTCCACCCGATCGAGGTCGATCCGCAGCCCGAACAGCTTCAGGAACCGGCTGCGCCGGCCGACGATCTCGTAGAGGCCGTCACTCGTCCGCCGGGCGATGTCGCCGGTGCGGAGGGCGTCGATCGTGGCGCCGGCCGCCAGGTCGGACACCCGCTCGGCATAGCCGAGCATGACGTTGGGCCCCCGGTAGACCAGCTCGCCCTCCACCTGCCCGTCCCCGTTCCCGGCCGGGCCGTCGAGCGGCTCGATCGTGAACGATCCACCGGGGACCGGGATCCCGATGGCCCCCGGGTGCCGGCGCGCCAGCTCGGGTGGCAGGTACGCCATGCGGGCGGTGGCCTCCGTCTGGCCGTACATGACGTAGAAGCGCCAGCCATCGCGCTCGGCGAGCTGGGCGTAGCGCCGCACCCTGTCGGGGGCGAGCTTCCCACCGGCCTGGGTCACGTAGCGGAGCCCGGGCAGGCGCATCTCGTCGAAGCCGATGCGGTCGAGGAGCTCGAACGTGTGGGTGACCCCGGCGAAGCTGGTGCCGCCGTGCGCGCGGAAGCTGTCCCAGAAGCACGGGTCGACCACCGAGTTGGAGGTCAGGATCAGGCCGGCACCCCGCAGCAGGTGGCTGTTGATCACCGACAGGCCGTAGCAGTAGGCCATCGGCAGCGACGTGACGGCCCGGTCGCTCTCCCGGATGTCGAGGTACTGGGCGATCGACTCGGCGTTCGCCTGCAGGTTCCGGTGCGAGAGCCGGACCAGCTTCGACGCACCGGTCGATCCCGAGGTGGTGAGCAGCAGAGCCAGGTCGGGGTGGAGCCGGTGGGGGGAGGCCGGCCGCCGGATCGAGAGCTCCCAGCCTGCGCCCGTGCCCGACAGCACGACGTCGGGGTCGTACGTCCGCACCAGCGACCGGAGGTGCGACCGGTTGCCGTCCGGGACGAGCAGCACCGGGTGCCTCGCGTGCAGGGCCGCCAGGTAGGTGACCACCGGCTCGGGGTCGTTCGCCGCGGCGATCAGCACCAGCTTCCGTCCGGTGCCCAGGCGGGCGGCCGTGTCCCGAACCCGCGCCGCCAGCTCCTCGTAGGAGATGTGCATCCCCCGGTGGATGATGGCGCGGCGGTCCCCGTGGGCATCCAGGTTGTCGGCGAACGAGGCGGCGGGCCGGTCCAGCAGGGGCGCGGTGGCAGACATCGGCCGGCACGTTATTAGGGTTGCCTAACAGCTGTCGAGAGGGTCAGCTTTCACTCGTCTCCTCGCACCGGGGTCGATGTGACGGGCGTCGCATGGCAGGGTTGGAGCCGCACTCAGGGGGGAGGTCCACGATGACGGTTCGCCAGCGGGACGCCGAGGAGCTGGGGCTTCCGGCAGCGGATCCGGAGTCGGTGGGCATCGATCCGGTCCGGATCGCCCGCATCGACGACCACCTGCGCCGGCGCTACCTGGAGCCGGGCAAGATCGCCGGCTGCCAGGTGCTCGTGGCCCGCCACGGCCGGCTGGTGCACGCCTCGACCATGGGGGTGCGGGACCGGGAGCGTGGCGTGCCCGTCACCCCGGACACGATCTGGCGGCTCTACTCCATGACCAAGCCGATCACCGGCGTGGCCCTTCTCACCCTCTACGAGCGGGCCCTGTTCCGCCTCAGCGATCCAGTCGAGCGGTTCATCCCCGAGCTCGGCGGGCTGAAGGTGAGAGAGAGGCTCGACGACGGCACCCGCCGGCTGGTCGAACCCGAGCGGCCCATGTCGGTGCGCGACGCCCTGATGCACATGACCGGCATCGGCCTCGGCCCGCCCGGTGCCCGTCTCGACCCGTCCACCATCGGCACGCGCCCGCCCGGGAGCCGGCTCGGCACGGGGGCGACCCTCCAGACGCTGGTCGAGCGCCTCGGCGAGGAGCCCCTCCGCTTCCATCCCGGCACCCGCTGGCTGTACTCGTGGTCGACAGACGTGTGCGCCCGCCTCGTCGAGGTGATCTCGGGTCGGCGTTTCGACGACTACCTGCGGGACACGATCTTCGAGCCGCTCGGCATGGTGGACACCGGCTTCCACGTGCCCGAGTCCGGCGCGGATCGCTTCGCCGCCCTCTACGGGCGCGACGCCCACAAGCGGCTGGCCCTGCTCGACGATCCGGCCACGAGCCGGCTGCTCCGCCCGGTGTCGTTCCTGTCCGGGGGCGGGGGGCTGGTGGGGACGGCCGCCGACTACCTGCGGTTCGCCCAGATGCTGCTCGGCGGCGGAGCGCTCGACGGCATCAGGATCCTCGCCCCGCGCACCGTGGAGCTGATGGCCAGCAACCACCTCCCCGGGGGTGGCGACCTGCGCAGCGTCGCCCTGCCCGGCGGCTACGGCGAGGTCGGCTTCGACGGGATGGGCTTCGGGCTCACCGTGGCCGTCAGCAAGGGCCCGGTGGCCACGGGGACGCTCGGCCCCGCCGGCCTGTTCCTGTGGGGCGGCGCCGCGTCCACCCTGTTCTGGGTCGACCCGGTCGAGGACCTCGTCGTGGTCTTCATGACCCAGCTCATCCCGTCGGGCACGTTCGACTTCCGGGGCCAGCTCACGTCGCTCGCCTACGCCGCCATCGTCGACCGCGCGTAGGATTGACCCGCAGGTCAGCCCACACATCAGCCCGACGGCCCCGCGCCGGCACACCGAGGGGGAGCATCCATGGAGACCCGAGCCGCCATCCTCTGGGAGCCCAACACCGAGTGGAGCGTCGAGGACATCGAGCTCGACGCACCGAAGGCGGGCGAGGTCAAGGTCCAGCTCGCCGCCTCGGGCCTGTGCCACTCCGACGAGCACCTCCTCACCGGCGACATGGTGCTCGACCCCGAGATGGCCGCCATGCTGGGCGTGCAGCAGTTCCCGGTGATCGGCGGCCACGAGGGCGCGGGCACGGTCGTCGAGGCGGGACCGGGGGTCTCGACGCTGAAGGAGGGCGACCCGGTGTCGCTCGGCTTCATCCCCTCGTGCGGCCGGTGCCCGTCGTGCGCCCGCGGCTGGCAGCACCTGTGCGATCTGGGCGCGCTGCTCCTCGCCGGGCGCCAGGTGTCCGACATGACCGCCCGCCACCACGCCAAGGACGGGCGTGACCTCGGGCTCATGTGCTGCCTCGGCACGTTCTCGCCGGTCACGGTGGTGAACGAGGCGAGCTGCATCAAGCTCGACGACGACATCCCGCTCGACCGGGCGGCGCTGGTCGGGTGCGGGGTGACCACCGGGTGGGGCGCGGCCACCAACGCGGCCGACGTGCAGCCCGGCGAGACGGTCGTGGTCATCGGCCTCGGCGGTGTGGGCATGAACGCGCTCCAGGGCGCGTCGATGGCCGGCGCCCGCTACGTCGTGGGCGTCGACCCGGTGGAGTGGAAGCGCGAGCAGGCGCCCACCTTCGGCGCCACGCACACCGCGCCCAGCATCGAGGAGGCGACCGCTCTCGTGGCCGACCTCACGTGGGGCGCGAACGCCGACAAGGCGATCCTCACCACCGGCGTCGCGGAGGGCAGCCTCATCGCCCCGATGCTGGGCCTCGTCGCCAAGGGTGGCCGGGCCGTGGTGACGGCGGTCGCCCCCGTCAGCCAGATGGACGTGCAGCTCAACCTGTTCGAGCTGACGCTGCAGCGCAAGGAGCTGGTGGGCTGCATCTTCGGCAACGCCAACCCGCGCCGCGACATCCCCCGGCTGCTGCGCCTCTACAAGGAGGGCAAGCTCAAGCTCGACGAGCTCGTCACCAGGAACTACTCGCTCGACGAGGTCAACCAGGGCTACCAGGACATGCGCGACGGCAGGAACATCCGTGGCGTGATCGACTACGCCTGATCGCTCGTCCGAAAGGCATCGCCGTGGCACTCACCAGCGAACCGACGCACCAGCACGACACGCGGTCCGAGTCCGACGCGCCCGAGAGGCCCGAGGCGGCCGGGCTGCAGGAGTCGCACCACGAGGAGCCGCTCGCCGAGGACGAGGTGCTCCTCGAGGAGATCTCGATCGACGGGATGTGCGGGGTCTACTGAGCCCGGTGCCCCTCGACGCCCCGGCCCCCCTCGAGCTGCACCCCGACGTGGCGCTGCGCCCCGAGCCGTTCGGGGCGCTGGCGTACCACTACGGCACCCGCCGGCTGACGTTCCTGCGCTCGCCCGACCTGGTGCGGCTGGTCGAGGATCTCGCCCGGCACCCCTCGGTCGACGACGCCCTGGCCGCGTCGCCGATCGAGGAGCGCCGCTGGCCGGCGTTCCGCACCGCCGTCGCCTCGCTGGCCGAGTCCGGCTTCCTTCGGGCCCGTGACTAGCCCGCTGGTCGACGAGCTGAAGCGGGGGCTCGACGCCCCCATCTGCCTGACGTGGGAGCTCACGTACGGGTGCAACCTGGCGTGCGTCCACTGCCTGTCGTCGTCGGGACGGCGCGATCCCCGTGAGCTGTCGACCGCCGAGGCCATGGCGGTGATCGACGAGCTCCACGCCATGCAGGTCTTCTACGTCAACATCGGGGGCGGCGAGCCCACCATCCGGGGCGACTTCTACGACTTGGTCGACCACGCGGTGGCCCGGGGCGTGGGAGTGAAGTTCTCGACCAACGGCTCGACCATCGACGCGACCAGGGCGCAGCGGCTGGTGGGCAGCGACTACGTCGACGTCCAGGTGTCGATCGACGGGGCGACCGCGGCCACCAACGACCCGATCCGGGGTGAGGGCTCCTACGCGGCGGCGCGGCGGGCCATGGACCACCTGGCCGCGGCCGGGTTCGGCCGGTTCAAGATCAGCGTGGTGGTCACCCGCACCAACGTGGGCGAGCTCGACGCGTTCGAGGCGCTCGCCGCGCACTACGGGGCCCAGCTGCGCCTGACCCGCCTGCGCCCCTCCGGTCGCGGGGCCGACGTCTGGCACGACCTCCACCTGCTCCCCGACCAGCAGGTCCACCTCCACCGCTGGCTGGTCGACCGGCCGGACGTGCTCACCGGCGACTCGTTCTTCCACCTCAACGCGTTGGGCGAGTCGCTGCCCGGCCTCAACCTGTGCGGCGCCGGGCGGGTGGTCTGCCTGATCGACCCGGTCGGCGACGTCTACGCCTGCCCGTTCGTGCTCCACCCCGAGTTCCGGGCCGGCAGCGTGCGGGATCCGGGCGGGTTCACCCACGTGTGGCGGAGCAGCGACCTGTTCCGCTCGCTGCGCGAGCCGCAGTCGGCCGGCGCCTGCGCGAGCTGCGGCAGCTACGACGCCTGCCAGGGCGGGTGCATGGCCGCCAAGTTCTTCACCGGGCTGCCGCTGGACGCCCCCGATCCCGAGTGCGTGCACGGCCACGGCGAGCGCGCGCTGGCCGGGGTCGCGGCCGGGTCCGCGGTGCCCCGGGGACCCGATCACGGCGCCCGCCGGGGGGCGGTTCCGGTGCGGCTCGGCCGCACCCGGCGCAATTGACCGCGTCCCCCGCCGGACTGCGACACTCATCCACCTGATGCGCCTGCTCGAGCCCCTCGCGTGGGGCCCGCTGACCGCCCGCAACCGCGTGGTGTTCGGCCCTCACGAGACCAACCTGGCTCGCCGGCGCGCGCTGTCGGACCGCCACGTGGCCTACTACCGGCGCCGGGCCTCGGGCGGCGCCGGGGTGATCGTGGTCGAGGAGGCCTCGGTGCACCCCAGCGACTGGCCCTACGAGCGCTGCCCGTTGGCCGCCGACTGCGCCGACGGCTGGTCGGCCATCGCCCGCGCCTGCCACGACGAGGGCGCGCTGGTGCTGGCGGCGCTGGGGCACGCCGGCGGCCAGGGGTCGAGCGCGTACAGCCAGGCGCCGCTGCTGGCGCCGTCGCGGGTGCCGGAGGTGACGACCCGAGAGGTCCCCAAGTGGATGGAGCCGGCGGACATCGCCGCGGTGGTCGACGGGTTCGCCGGGGCGGCCCGGGCCGCGGTCGCCGCGGGATGCGACGGGGTGGAGGTCAACGCCGGCCAGCACAGCCTGGTGCGCCAGTTTCTCTCGGGGCTCACCAACCACCGAGACGACGCCTGGGGGACCGACCGCCTGGCGTTCGCCCGCGAGCTGCTGGTCGCCGTGCGGGATGCGGTCGGCCCGGACGCGGTGGTGGGGTTGCGATTGTCGTGCGACGAGCTCGCGCCCTGGGCCGGGCTGACGCCCGAGGCGGCCACCGAGGTCGCGGCCGCGCTCGCCCCGCTGGTCGATCACGTCACGGTCGTGCGGGGATCGATCTACTCGACCGCGGCCACCCGCCCGGACGGCCACGTGGCGCCGGGCGTCAACCTCGACCTCGCCCGCCGGGTCAGGGGCGCGCTCCCCGCCGGCGTGGTGGTGGTGGTCCAGGGCTCGATCGTCGACGTCGGCATGGCCACCGAGGCGGTCGAGGGCGGCGCCTGCGACGCGGTCGAGATGACCCGCGCCCAGCTCGCGGACGCCCGGCTGGTCGCCAAGCTGGCCGCCGGCGAGGCCGACCGCATCCGCCCGTGCATCCTCTGCAACCAGACCTGCCAGGTGCGGGACGTCCGGAACCCCGTCATCTCGTGCGTGGTCGACCCCCGCACGGGCCACGAGACCACCGATGCCGACGCCGACGACCCGGCCCCGGCACCGCACCCGGTCGATGTCCTCGTGGTCGGTGGCGGGCCGGCCGGGCTGGAGGCGGCCCGGGTGGCCGCGGGGCGGGGCCACCGGGTCACGCTCGCCGAGCGCGGCGACCGGCTGGGGGGCATGGTGCCGGTGGCCGCGGCCGGCGGGGGCCGGGAGCGGCTCGCCGCGGCGACCGACTGGCTGGCGGCCGAGTGCGAGCGGCTGGGGGTGAAGGTCGAGACCGGCCGGGAGATCACGGCGGCCGACCTCGCCGGTGTGGGAGAGACCGGCCGGGTGGTGCTCTGCACCGGCTCGCTGCCCGGGCGGCGCAGCTACGAGGTGGACGAGGGGGCCACGGCGGTCACGGCCGCCGAGGCGCTCACTCCCGGGTCGTCCCTCCCGTCCGACCCGTCCGGCGGGGCCGTGCTCGTCTGGGACCCGATCGGCGGACCGATCGGCATCTCGGTGGCCGAGCGCCTGCGCGCCGAGGGGCGCGACGTCGTCCTCGCCACCCCCGACCTGGTCCCGGGCAACGAGCTGTCGCGCACCGGTGACCTGGCGCCCGCCAACGCCCGGATGCAGGCCGCGGGCGTGGTGCTCGCCCGCCGGACGCTGCTGCGCACCGTGCGGGCTGGCGAGGTGGAGCTCGAGGACCGCTTCACCGGCGAGCGCCGCACGCTGGCCGTGGCGGCGGTGGTCGACGCCGGTCACCGCCTGCCCGACGACCGGCTGTGGCGGGAGACCGGCGAGCGGCTGCCCGTCGCCGGTGACGCAGTGGCGCCCCGGACCATCCAGGAGGCGGTGCTGGAGGGCAGGCGCCGGGCCTTCGAGCTGGAGGCGGCCGCCCCGTGAGGTCGACCCGCTACCGGCACCTGTTCACGCCGCTGCCGATCGGCCCGGTGGTGGTGCCGAACCGCATCGTGTTCTCGGCGCACCTCACCAACTACGCCGAGGACGGGCTGCCCACCGACCAGCACGCCGCCTACTACGCGGCGCGGGCCGCGGGCGGGGCGGGGCTGATCGTCACCGAGGAGCACTCGACCCACCCCACCGACTGGCCGTACGAGAAGCTGATCCACGGCTACCACCCCGAGGTGGTGCCCGCCTACCGCCGGATCACCGATGCCGTCCACCGGCACGGCACCCCGGTCTTCGCCCAGATCAACCACAACGGCGGGCAGGCCAGCTCGATGTACACGCGGCTGCCCGTGTGGGCGCCGTCGCCGGTGGCCGACCCCCTGTTCCGCGAGGTCGCCCACGGGGTCAGCCAGCGGGAGATCGCCGAGATCGTCGCCGGCTACGCGCTCGTGGCCGGGCACTGCAAGGCGGGGGGATTCGACGGGATCGAGCTCCAGTGCTCGCACAGCTCGATCGTGCGCGGGTTCCTCTCGCCGGCGGCGAACCACCGGACCGACGGCTACGGCGGGTCGCTGGAGAACCGCGCCCGGCTGCTCCGCGAGATCGTCGAGGCCGTGCGGGAGGCGATCGGGCGCGACCTCGCCCTCGGGGTGCGGGTGTGCGGTGACGAGCTGATCGAGGGGGGCACGACCATCGACGAGGCCGTCGAGGTCGCCCGGATGGTCGAGGCCCAGGGCCTCACCGACTACGTGAACACCTCGATCGGCGTGGCGACCGCCTCGCTGTTCATGATCGAGGCGTCGATGCAGGTGCCGCCCGGCTACGCGCTGTTCGTCCCGTCCGCGATCCGCAAGGCCGTCGACCTCCCGGTGGTGGGCGTGGGCCGGTTCAAGGACCCGCTCCAGGCCGACCGGGCACTGGAGGAGGGGCACTGCGACCTGGTCGGGGTGGTGCGGGGGCAGATCGCCGACGCCGACTTCGCCGCCAAGGCCCGCGCCGGGCGGGCCGAGGACATCCGGCTGTGCCTCTCGTGCAACCAGGAGTGCGTCGGCCGCATGGGCCTGAACCGCTGGCTCGGGTGCATCGAGAACCCGCTGACCGGGCGGGAGGCCGAGCGCGGGATCCCGGCGGGGCACCCGGACCGACCTCCTGCCGGTCGGGGCGATGCCGACCGGCCCCGGAGGGTGGTGGTGATCGGCGCCGGCCCCGCCGGGCTCGAAGCCGCCCGCGCCGCCGCCGAGCGCGGGCACCGGGTGACCGTGCTGGAGCGGGCCGCCGAGGCGGGGGGCCAGGTGCGGCTGGCCGCGAGCGTGGCGAGCCGAGCCGAGCTCGGCGACCTGGTGCGCAACCAGGTGCGGGCGGTCGGCCGGCTGGGGGTGGAGGTGCGCTACGGGGTGGAGGCGGACGCCGCGACCGTGCTGGCCGAGCGGCCCGACGTGGTGATCGTGGCGACCGGCTCGTCGCCCGCCCGCCCCTGGTGGGCGCCGGGCGACGAGGCCCGCATCGTGGACGTCGTCGACGTGCTGGAGGGACGCGCCGAGCCGGCCGGTCGCGTGGTGGTGGTCGACGAGCTGGGCTTCCACCAGGCCACGTCGGTGGCCGAGCTGCTGGCCGACCGGGGCTGTGACGTCACGGTCGTGACGCCCGGGATGGTCGTGGGTCAGGACCTCGGGATCACGCTCGACATGGAGCACTGGCAGGTGCGGGCGGCGGCCAAGGGGATCGCCCAGGAGGTCGAGCTGGTGCCGATGGGCTGGGACGGCAACGGTGAGACCAACCGGCTGGTCGTGCAGCACCATCCGACCGGCGCCGAGCGCCGGTTCGACGCCGACTGGGTGGTGCTGGCGGTGCCCCCGTCGCCGGTGGACGGGCTGTACCACGAGTTGTCCGGCCGCGACGGTCTGGTCGTGCACCGGGCCGGGGACTGCGTCGCCCCCCGCCGCGCCCACGCGGCGGTGATCGAGGGCGAGCGGATCGGGGCGTCGCTGTGACCGCGATGGTGGCCGTGGTCGTGGTGCGAGACGGCGAGCTGCCCGCGGGTGGCGACGAGGCGGTCGCCGAGGCCGGTGGTCACGCCGTCCTGGCCGGCAGCGGCACCGAGCCGGCGGCCAAGGAGCTGCCCGGCGCCCGCCACGTCCGGTGCGCCGAGCTGGGCGACTTCGCGCCGGGCGGCTGGGCCCGGGCGCTGGCCCCGCTGGTCGCCGGGGCCGGGATCGTCGTGCTGCCCGGGAGTCCCGACGGGCGCGACCTCGCCCCCCGCCTGGCCCACGCCCTGGGGCGGCCGCTGCTGGCCGGTGCCACCGAGGTCACGCACGACCGGGTCGTGCTGGTGCGTTACGGCGGGCTCGTCTCGGAGACGCACGCGGTGACCGGTCCCGTGGTGGCCACGCTGGTGCCCGGGGTGCGCGGGGTCGAGCCCGCCGACAACGGCTCGCCCGCGGGGAACCGGACGGGCGCCCGGGTCGAGGTGGTGGACGTCCGGGTGCAAGACGACCGGCACGACGGCGTGGACGACGGCGTGCACGATGCGACGGTCGTCGAGGTGGTGCCGCCCGATCCCGGTACCGTCGACCTCGCCGACGCCCGGCGCATCGTCGCCGGCGGGGCCGGCCTCGGCGGGCCCGAGCCCTTCACGCTGCTCCCGCAGGTCGCCGCCGCTCTGGGTGCGGCGTCCGGGGCCACCCGGGTGGCGTCCGACCTCGGGTGGGCGCCCCACGACCGCTACATCGGCACCACCGGGGTGGCCGTCGATCCCGACCTCTACGTGGCGCTCGGCATCTCCGGGGCGGTGCAGCACGTGACCGGGCTCGGCAACCCGTCGCACGTCGTGGCGGTCAACACCGATCCGAGCGCCCCGATGATGGCGCTGGCCGACCTCGCGATCGTCACCGACGCCCGGGCGCTCCTCGACGCCCTCGCCGACCGGCTGGGGGTGGTCCGTGGCGGCGGATGAGTGGGACGTGATCGTGGTGGGTGCCGGCCCGGCCGGCGCCAGCGCGGCGCTCGTGCTGGCACGCGCCGGCCGGCGGGTCGTGCTGGTCGAGCGCGGGCCCTTTCCCGGGTCGAAGAACATGTACGGCGGGGTGGTCTACGGGCGGGTGCTCGACGACCTGGTCCCCCGCTGGTGGGAGCACGTGCCGTTCCAGCGCTGGGTCACCCGGCGGCAGACCATGGCGCTCACCGGCACCCGGGCGCTGACCGTGGACTACCGGACCGACGCCTGGGGCCGCGAGCCCTACAACGGCTGCACCACGTTCCGGGCCGACTTCGACGCCTGGTTGGCGGGGCTCGCCGAGGACGCCGGTGCCACGCTGCTGTGCGCCACCACGGTGACCGGGCTGGTGCGCGACGGCGGGTCCGGCCGGGTCACCGGGGTCACGACCGATCGGGGCGACCTGGCCGCGCCGCTCGTGATCGCCTGCGACGGCGCGAACTCGTTCCTGGCCAAGGAGGCCGGCCTGCACCCCCACGGCGACGACCCCGCCCACATGACGCTCGGCGTCAAGGAGGTGCTGGGATTCGACCGCCGCACGATCGACGAGCGCTTCGGCGTGCGGGGCGACGAGGGCGTGGACATCGAGATCCTCGGCTGCACCGGGGAGGTGCCGGGCGGGGGCTTCGTGTACACCAACGCCGAGTCGGTGAGCGTCGGTGTCGTGCTCCAGCTCTCCGCGCTGGGCGCCTCGGGAACCCGGCCCGAGGACTTCATCGCCGGCCTCGAGGCCCACCCCGCGGTGGCGCCGCTGGTCGAGGGCGGGGACGTGACCGAGTACTCCGCCCACCTGATCCCCGAGGGCGGCTACGACACCATGCCGGAGATCGTGGGCGACGGGCTGCTCGTCGCCGGCGACGCGGCCGGCCTCTGCCTGGCCGCGGGCATCTGGCTCGAGGGGGTGAACTTCGCGATCGGCTCCGGGGCCGCCGCCGGCGAGACGGCGCACGAGGCGCTGGCCGGCGCCGGCACCAGCGCCAGGGGGCTCGCCGGCTACCGGCGGCGGCTCGAGGCGAGCTTCGTGCTCCAGGACCACCGCAAGCTGCGCCGGGCGCCCGGCTTCGTGCTGTCCGACCGGGTGCAGCGCCACTACCCGCAGCTGGCGTGCGACCTGGTCGAGCAGCTGTTCACTGTGGAGAACCCCCGCCGCAAGAAGGGCGGGATGGCCGCGGCCCGCGCCGCGCTGCGCCGCAGCGACCTCCGGGTGCGCGACCTCGCCCGGGACGCCTGGACCGCCTGGAGGACGTTCGGGTGAGCGGGCGAGCGAGCGGGCCGGGGCCCCGTGCGAGCGGGATCGACTTCCAGGACCGCATGGCCACCGTCGAGTTCCGGGTGGGGGAGCGCCCGCACATCACGGTCGACGGCGACACGTGCCGGGGGTGCACCACCCGGGCGTGCGTCACCGCCTGCCCCGCCGACCTGTTCGTCCCCACCACGGACGGCGGCATCCTGTTCAACTACGAGCAGTGCTTCGAGTGCGGCACCTGCTACATGGTCTGCAACCGCGAGGGCGCCATCACGTGGACCTACCCCGACGGCGGCCACGGCGTCGTGTTCCGGCGGTCGTGAGGCGATGATCGGCGTCTGCCTGAAGTGGGTGGAGCGGCGGCCCGAGGTCGACCCGCTCACGGGCGAGGTGGCCACCGACCCGCGGACATCGGGCGCGAGCCCCGCCGACCAGGCGGCCCTCGAGTGGGCGTTGCGCCTGGCGGCCGCGTGGGACGACGAGGTGACGGCGCTGACCGCCGGACCGCCCGCGGCGGAGCCGGTGCTGCGGGAGGCGCTCGCCGCGGGTGCCGTCCGGGCCGTGCGCGTCGACCTGGCGGACGGCGCCTCCAGCGAGGCCACGGCGGCCGGGCTGGCCGCCGCGCTCGACGCCGCGGGGAGCGTGGCCGTCGTGTGCGGCGACTGGTCGCTCGACCGGGGGAGCGGTGCCGTGCCCGCCTACCTGGCCGCCCACCTGGGTGCCGCCCAGGCGCTCGGCCTGGTGGACCTCGACCCGGGTCCCCCCGGGCGCGTGCGGGCCGGGCGCCGGCTCGACGGCGGGCGCCGCGAGCGGCTGGCGGTGGCGGCGCCGATGGTGCTGTCGGTCGAGGGCCGGCTGCGCCTGCGGCGTGCCGGCCTGGACGGGATCCTGTCGGCCCGGGACGCGCCGATCGAGGTGCTCCCCGGGCCCCCGGCACATGCCCGGACGCCCCTCCGCACCGGCCCCTACCGACCCCGGGCGCGCGTCCTGCCGCCCCCGGGCGGGTCGTCGGCCCGCGAGCGCATCCTCGCCCTCACGGGTGCGCTGGCCGACCGGACGCCACCGGAGCAGGTCGTCCTCGACCCGGCACCGGCCGCCGACCGGCTCCTGGCCCAGCTGCGGGCCTGGGGCTACCTGGACGAGTGACCGCGAGCGACCCACCCGCCCGGCTGGCGGACGCCACCTGGACCGACGTCGCCGCGCGCCCACGCCTGCTGGCCGTGCCGCTGGGCTCGACCGAGCAGCACGGCCCCCACCTGCCGCTCGGAACCGACACGCTGGTGGCCTGCGCCCTGGCCGACCGGTTGGCCGCCGCCCGCCCCGACGTGGTGGTGGCGCCGGCCCTGCCGTACGGGTCGAGCGGCGAGCACGCGGGCTTTCCCGGGACGCTGTCGATCGGGCAGGAGGCCCTCGCCTCGGTGATCGTGGAGCTGGTCCGGTCGGCCGACGGGTTCCGGGGCGTGGTGCTGATCTCGGGTCACGGCGGCAACGCCGAGCCGCTGCGCCGCGCCGCCGCCACGCTGGCGTCCGAGGGGCGCCGGGTCCTGCCCTGGTCGCCGAGCGTCCCGGGTGGCGACGCGCACGCCGGGCGGACCGAGACGTCGCTGCTGCTCGCGCTCGCGCCCGCTCTGGTTCGCACGTCGGCCATCGAACCCGGGGACACCCGCCCGCTGCCGGAGCTCCTGCCGGAGCTGCGCGCGGGCGGTGTGGCCGCCGTGTCGGCCAACGGCGTCCTCGGCGACCCGCGCGGGGCGGACGCGGGCGAGGGTGAGCGCCTGCTGGATGCGCTCGCCGACGACCTGGTGCGGGCCGTGACACGCTGGGTGTCGTGACCACCGAGGCGACACCGCCCTCGCCCGACATCGCGACCGCACCGGTCGCGGTGATCACCGGCGCGGCGCGGGGCATCGGCGCCGCGGTCGCCCGGGGCCTGGCGGCCCAGGGGTGGCGGCTGGTGCTGGTCGATAAGTGCGCCGACGACCCGGCGCTGGGCTACCCGCTCGCCACGCGCGCCGACCTGGCGGCCGTGGCGGCCGGGTGTGGCGGGCACGATGTCGCGGTCGACGTGGTGGCGGACGTGCGCGACCAGGCGGCGGTGACCGACGCGGTGGCGGTCGCCACCGAGCGCTTCGGGGGACTGGACGCCGCGGTCGCGGCCGCGGGCGGCCTCGCGGGCGGCGACCCGGCCTGGTCGACCGGCGACGACACCTGGGCGGCGATGATCGGCGTCAACCTGGAGGGAACGTGGCGGCTGGCCCGGGCCGCCGCGCCGGTGCTGCTCGCCCGCCCGGCGCCCCGGCACGGCCGGATCGTGGCCGTCGCGTCGGCCGGGGGCCTGGTGGGTCTGCCGTTGCTCTCCGCCTACAGCGCCGCCAAGCACGGGGTGGTCGGCCTCGTGCGGAGCCTGGCCGCCGAGCTGGGACCGCACGGCGTGACGGCCAACGCGGTGGCGCCCGGGTCGACGACCACCGACATGCTGCACGCGAGCGCCGGGGTGTACGACCTGGGGAGCCCGGCCGAGCTCCGGGTCCACCACCTGCTCGACCGCCTGCTCGAGCCGGACGAGGTGGCGGCGCTCGTCGTGTGGCTCTGCGGCCGGGCGAGCAGCGGGGTGACCGGGGCCGTGCTCCCCGTCGACGCGGGCATGACCGCCCGGTGAGCGCCGCCTGTGCGCCGGCCGGATCGCCGGCGCGGCCCCTGCCGCCCGGCATGGCGCTGGCGCTCGACGCCGCGACCCGCCGCATCGACGGTGGGACGGTGCTGGTGGGCGGCGCCCCGCTGCGGCTGTTGCGGCTGAGCGCCGCGGGGGCGCGGCTGGTCGACCGGCTCGAGGCGGGGGAGCGGGTGCCCGACAGCGCGGCCGCTCAGCGCCTCGCCCGCCGGCTGCTCGACACTGGGATGGCCCATCCCCGGCCGGCCGGCACGGCGCGGCCGTACGGGCCGGGCGATGTCGCCGTGGTGGTCCCGACCCACGACCGGCCCGGGGGCCTGGCCCGCACGCTGGAGCGCCTGGGTTCGGTGGGCGAGGTGGTGGTGGTCGACGACGGCTCGGCCGATGCCGGGGCCACCGCGGCCGTCGCCGCCGCCGCGGGGGCACGCCTGGTGCGCCACGGCCGGTCGCGTGGCCCCGCCGCCGCCCGCAACGCAGGGTGGCGGGCCGCGGACGCGCCGGTGATCGCGTTCGTCGACGCCGATGTCGAGCCCTCCCGGGGCTGGTTGACGCCGCTCCTCGGGCACCTGGCCGACGAGGCCGTCGCCGCCGCCGCACCCCGCGTGGCCCCGCTGGTGCCGCCGGGAACCCCGGCCTGGCTCGCCGCGTACGAGCGGGTCCGGTCGCCGCTCGACCTGGGGCCGGTCGAGGCGCCGGTCCGCCCGGGCGGTCGCGTGCCCTACGTGCCGACGGCGACCCTGGTGGTCCGGCGGTCGGCGCTCGAGGACCTGGGCGGCTTCGACGAGGCGATGGCGTACGGCGAGGACGTCGACCTGGTGTGGCGGCTCGCGGCGCGCGGGGCGACGGTGCGGTACGAGCCCGGGGCCGTGGTGCGGCACCCGGTGCGGCCGACGTTGGGTGCGTGGCTGCGCCAGCGCTACGACTACGGCTCGTCGGCGCCGCCGCTCGCGGCCCGCCACGCCGGGGCCGTGGCCCCGCTGACCGTCTCCGGGTGGAGCGCGGCCGCGTGGGCGCTGGTGCTGGCGGGCGCACCGGTCGGCGGGCTCGCGTTGGGCGCCGCCACCACCGCGGCGCTGGCCCCCAAGCTGCGGAGCCTGCGCCACCCGGTCCGGGAGGCGATCCGGCTGGCCGGGCTGGGCAACTTCGTCGCCGGGCGCCAGGTGGCCGACGCGCTCCGCCGGGCCTGGTTCCCCTTGGCGGTCGCGCTGGCTGGGAACCACCGGTCGCGGCCGGCGCTGGTGGCGGTGCTCGTCGTGCCGCCGCTGCTCGAGCGGGCCGAGCGGAGGCCGGCGCTCGCGCCGGGTCGCTGGGTGGCGCTGCGGCTCGCCGACGACCTGGCCTACGGCACCGGGGTGTGGGCCCGCTCGCTCGCGGATCGCACCACGGCGGCGCTCCGGCCGGCGTTCGCCGGCAGGTTCCCGCCGCCGGAGGGTGGTGCGTCGTGAGCGAAACCTCCGCGGCCGCCGACCCCGCGGGATGGGCGCGCCGCCTCGGCGTGTCCCGTGAGGCCGTCGACCTGCTCCTGGCGTCGGACGCCATCGATCTCCACGTGGAGTCGTTCGTGTGGACCCGGGTCCTCCGCTACGACCTGCGGGGCTGGCACCGCCGCGCGCTCCCCGGGCACCGCTGGCTGGGTCAGGTCGACATCCCCCGGGCCCGCGCCGCCGGCCTGGCGGGCGCGGTGATGAGCATCGCCACCAACCCGTTCCGGTCACGCGCGGGGCGGGTGGCCACGCTGGGGCGCAACCTGGCCCGCCTGCGGCGGGACCTGGGCGGCGACGGGGTCGCGGTGGTCGCCGACGCCGCCGGCTACGCCCGGGCGCGGGCGGCCGGCGACCTGGCGTGCTTCCTGGCGCTGCAGGGCGGCAACGCGCTCTCGGCCGACGACGTGGCCACCGCACCCCTCGACGACGTCTCGCGCATCACGCTGGTGCACCTCACCCGCTCCGCGCTGGGCGCCCCGAGCGCGCCCGGTGGCCGGGGTGGTGGGCTGACGCCGGAGGGGCGCCGTTTCGTCGCGGCGCTGCGGGACCGGTCGATCATCCTCGACCTGGCCCATGCGGCGCCGGCCACGTTCTGGCAGGCCCTCGACGTCCACGGCGACGGCCCGGCCATCGTCTCGCACACGGGCGTGCGGGCGTGCCGGCGGTCGTGGCGCAACCTCGACGACGACCAGATCCGGGCGATCGCGGCGCGGGGCGGCGTGGTCGGCGTCATGTTCCACCGCGGGTTCCTGGCCCGGCCGGCGCGACGGGCGACCGCGTCCGACGTGGTGCGCCACGTCGACCACGTGATCCGGGTGGGCGGGGAGGACGCGGCGGCGCTCGGTAGCGACTTCGACGGGATGATCGTGCCACCCCGCGACCTGCCGACCGTGCTGGAGCTGCCCCGGGTCGTCCAGCGCATGCTCGACCGGGGCTACGCGCCCGAGCGGGTGCGCAAGGTGCTGGGCGGCAACTACCTGCGGGTGGTGGCCGCCGTCCGTCCCGGTTAGGGCGTCCGCGGAGTCAGACGACCAGGGTCAGCCGCTCGGGCGCCGGCGGCTGCTCCCCGCCGTCGATCTCGCCGCGCTCGGCCCGGCGCATCATCCGGAGGATGTGGGGGCCCAGGACGTCGATCGGCGTGCTGGCGAACTGCTCCCCGCCGAACCTGCGGACGTTCTCGGTCTGCCGGCGCAGCACCCAGGCGTCCTGCCGCAGGATCTGGTCGGCGATCGGCACCGCCACCGCCCGCACCAGGGCCGCAGGTAGCCGCACCCGGAACGTGACGACGGCGTGGAGCACGGTCTCGGTGTCGCCGACCGGGGTGTAGGCCGACGTGATCACCAGGTGGCTGTCGCCCAGCCGGTACTCCACCTGGGCGATCGACGGCAGCAGGTAGCGGTCGACGTGCTCGACCACCCCGCCCTCCGGCGCCAGCACCCGGGCCGCGAGGCCGGGCGGGAGCGGCTCGCCCTCGTAGACGGCCTCGACCAGCCCGGGGCCGTGCCGGACCGTCACCTCGACGGGAACCGGGCGGCGCCGGCCCCGGAACAGGCCCCGGTGCAGGAACGCGGTGTGGGGGACGTCGAGCGCGTTCTCCACTGCGGCGTGGACCGTGGCCGCGAGGGGGCGGCTCCGCCACACCGACGAGTAGCCGGCCTCGCCGACGTGGGGCATCCGCAGCGGCTCGGCCTGCACGGGCCCCTCGGCGCTCGGGACCACCCACACGAGGCCGTCGCGCTCGACGGCGGGGAAGGACGGCACCCGGCGGGCGACCCGGTCGGGGTTCTCCTCGCGCAGCCCCGGCACCTCGCGGCAGGCGCCGTCGCCGTCGAACCGCCACCCGTGATAGCGGCAGGCGATCTGGCCGTCGGGCCGCCGCTCGCCGAGCGACAGCGGCACGTTGCGGTGCGGGCACCGGTCGAGCAGTGCGACCGGACGGCCGCGCGCATCCCGGAACAGCGCCAGCGGCACGCCGAGGACGGTCCGGCCGACCGGCCGCCGGCGCAGCTCGCGCGCCAGGCAGGCGACGTACCAGTAGCGGGGGAGCTGGACCGCCGACGAGCGGCCGGTCGGGGCGCCCGGCGCGGGACCCGTTGCGCCCGGCGGGCGACCGGGGGCGGCCGGCGAGGGATCGTCCGGCATCACGCCGACAACCGTAGCGGTGGCCGCGCCGTGCCCCCGGGCGTTCACGCGCTCGCGGCCGGGCCGTCGCAGAGCCAGGCCACGCCGATGACGCCGGGGCCGGTGTGGACCGCCATGGCCGCGCTGGGGTGCTCGACCGGTCCCGCGCCCACCATCCGGGCGAGACGGGCACCGGCGCCGTGATCGTGCGCCGTGAAGACGACGGCCCGTTCCCCCTGCGGGCCTCCCTCGGCGCGCCACAGGGCCGCCAGCTCGACGGCCGGGTCGGCGCCGGCGGGGGCGAGGTGCGCGACCTCGACGAGTCCGCCGCTCAGCCGGAACAGGGGCAGCCGGGTGGCGGCGGTGCCGAGCGCCTCGACGGTCGACGGGGGCAGGATGCCGCTCTCTCCGATGGGGCCGGGCGACCCGACCGTGGCGACCAACCGCACGCGACGGGACGCGTCCTCGGCCGCCGCCACCACGTCGTCGAGGGTCCCTCCCTCCTCGGCGCACCGGCACGCAGCCGAGACCACGAGGGCCTGGCCGGCGGCGGCGGTGCGGCTGTCGACGACGGCGGCGGGGACATCGGTGAGGTAGACGGCGTTCGTGGCGTTCCGCCACATCGCGGTCAGCTCTGCGGCGGGCGTGATCACGACGGCGGCAGGTGCGTCGCCGTGCTCGAGGACCTCGACGTAGTCGACGACCGACGGGGCGCGGGTCTTGACCGGTTCGTGGCGGCGGAGGGCGGCCACGACCCGCTGTGGCGGCACCCGGTGGTCGGGCGCCTCCGTGTCCGGGAGCAGCACCGTGATCGGCACGACCCGGACACCGGGTGCCGGCTGCATGATCCCGCTCGAATCTGTCACGACGGCCGTGTGCATGAGACCCTGTGTGTGTCGACGAGCCGATTCTTGCCGAGGCGACGACCAGCATGGACGATGGCCGCTACACGATCAGCGAGCTGGTGAGTCGCACGGGCGTTCCGGCGGCCACCATCCACCACTACCGGTCGCTCGATCTCCTGCCGCCGGCCGAGCCGGTGGCGCGCAATCGCTTCCTGTACGGCGAGCGTCATGTGCAGGCCGTCAAGCTGATCCGCCTGCTGAGGGACCGTCGCCGGCTCCCCCTCGGCGTGATCCGCGATGTGCTGCCGGAGCTTCTCGCCGGCGGCGACGAGGAGGCGTTTCGCCCGGAGACCTGGTCGCGTGCGCTCGCGGAGCACGACGCGCGCACCGGCTCGCGCGACGCCGTGGTGCACGCGGCGGCCGACCTGTTCGGCTCCCGGGGCTATGCGGAGGTGAGCATCGCGGACGTCGCCGAGGCAGCCGGCGTCGCGAAGGGCACCGTCTACCTCCACGTCGCCTCGAAGGAGGACCTCTTCTTCGCTGCGGTGGACGTCGCCGTCGCCGGTGTGCTGTCCCGCTTCACCGGGGCGGTCGTCGAGCGCGGCGGACGCGTCGGGGTCGGCGACGCGGCCAAGCTGGTCGGCGCGGCGATCCGGCCGGCCGTCCCGCTGCTGCTCGAGCTGGCGGCCCGGGCGGCCCAGAGCCATCCCGGCCACCCGGCGGCGGGTCGGCGGGTGCTCGACGCGCTGCTCACCGGTGTCGGCGAGCAGGTGGTGGGCAGCGCATCCGCGCGCGAGCGCGGCGCAGAAGCCCTGCAGGCCGTGATCGTCGACGCGTTCCGTGCCGCCGTGCCCCCCGGCGAGGATCTCCTGCGCTGACCCCGGCGCTGCCGTGGCTCGGCGGTCGAGCGACCGGGGCGGACAGGAACCGTTTGCCGGGGCCCCCTCACGCATATATAACTGAGCAGAAC
This sequence comes from Acidimicrobiia bacterium, assembly GCA_046537875.1. Taxonomy (GTDB): domain Bacteria; phylum Actinomycetota; class Acidimicrobiia; order Acidimicrobiales; family VFJN01; genus JBKHJZ01. Next base: position 27,877 of record JBKHJZ010000003.1, read on the forward strand.
TGACCAGTCAGTCAGACCGTTTGTCAGTGAGGGGAAGGAGCCCGCCGGGTTGGCGTCACGTGTCCTCGCGCGCCCCAGCGACGTCGCCATCGCCGCGAGAGCCGGCGACGAGAACTTCCCGGTCGCCAGCCGTCTCCTGCCGGGCCGCCTCCGGAGCCACCTCCTCGCCGTCTACGGCTTCTGCCGCCTGGCCGACGAGCTCGGTGACACCTACGAGGGGGACCGCCTCGCCGCCCTCGACTGGCTCGAGGCCGAGCTCGACCGGGCCTACGCCGGCACCGCCCGGCACCCGACCCTGCGGCGGCTCTCGGCCACCCTGGCGGCGGTCGAGCTGCCGCGCCGGCCCTTCGCCGATCTCATCGAGGCCAACCGCATCGACCAGCGGGTGCACCGCTACGGCACGTTCGACGAGCTGGTCGGCTACTGCCGGTTCTCCGCGAACCCCGTGGGGCGGCTGGTCCTCGACCTCTTCGGTGCGACGACGCCCGAGCGGGTCGCGTGGTCGGACCGCGTCTGCACCGGCCTGCAACTCGCCGAGCACTGGCAGGACGTCGGCGAGGATGTCGCCGCCGGGCGCGTCTACCTCCCCGAGGAGGACCTCGACCGCTTCGGGGTCACCGTGGAGCATCTCTGCGGCCCGAGTGCGACGCAGCCCCTGCGCGCGCTCCTGCGCTTCGAGGTGGCCCGCACCAGGTGGTGGTTGGCGGACGGGCGCCGACTGGTCGCCGACCTGAGGGGCCCGGCGCGGCTGGCGACCGCCGGGTTCGTGGCCGGAGGATCGGCTGCGCTCGACGCCATCCTCGCAGCCGACTGCGACGTGCTCGCCCGTCGCGCTCGCCCCCGCCCGGGCCGCCTCGCCCGCCACGCCGCGGCGCTGCTGCTGACGCGCGTCCGCCCGGCCGGGAGGCGCCCGTGACCCTCACCTCGACCCCGCCGGTCGGCCTCGACGCCGCCTATGACCGGTGCGCGGCCATCGTCGCCGCCGAGGCGAGGAACTTCGCCCACGGCATCCGCCTGCTGCGGCGTCCCGAGCGGCGGGCCCTGTCGGCGATCTACGCGCTCGCCCGCCGCATCGACGACATCGGCGACGGCGACCTCCCCGCCGACCGCAAGCGGGCCGAGCTCGCGGCCGTGCGGGCCGCGGTCGCCGCCGTGCGGGAGACGGGCCGCCCGCCCGACCCCACCGACCCGGTGCTGGTCGCACTGGCCGACGTGGTGCGCGCCCACCCGGTGCCGCTCGACGCCGTCGACGAGCTGATCGACGGGTGCGCGCGTGACGTCGAGGGCGCCCGGTACGCCACCTTCGGCGAGCTGGTCGAGTACTGCCGGCTGGTGGCCGGGTCGGTCGGCCGGTTGTCGCTCGGCGTGTTCGGCCGCGCCCGGCCGGCGCCGGCCGGTGAGGCCGAGCGGAGGGCGGACGCCCTCGGCATCGCCCTGCAGATCACCAACATCCTGCGCGACATCGTCGAGGACCGGGAGGAGCTGGGCCGGGTCTACCTGCCGGACGACGACATCGCCCGGTTCGGCTGTCGCCCCGACCTCACCGGACCCACCGACGCGGTGGCCGCGCTCGTGATCTTCGAGGCCGCCCGGGCCCGCGAGTGGTACGGCGTGGGTCTCGGCCTGCTGCCGCTGCTCGACCACCGGTCGCGGGCCTGCGTGGGCGCCATGGCGGGGATCTACCGCCGGCTCCTCGCCCGCATCGAGGCCGACCCGGCGGCGGTGCTCCGCACCCGCGTCTCGCTTCCCCCGTGGGAGAAGGCGGTCGTCGCCGGGCGTGCGGTGGTGGGGAGGGTGCCGTGAGCGCGGCCGGGCCCACCGTCGCGGTGGTCGGTGGCGGCCTGGCCGGGATCACCGCCGCGCTCGATGCCGCCGACGCGGGGGCCCGCGTCGTGCTGCTCGAGCGTCGCCGCCGCCTCGGCGGCGCGACGTGGTCGTTCCGACGGAACGGCGCCTGGTTCGACAACGGGCAGCACGTCTTCCTGCGCTGCTGCACGGCCTACACGGCGCTGCTCCGGCGGCTGGGCGTCGACCACCTGGTGCACCTGCAGCCGCGCATGGACGTGCCGGTGCTCACCCCCGGCGGGCGCGCCGGGCGGCTCCGCCGCGACCCGTTGCCGGTTCCGTTCCACCTCGCACGGTCGTTGATCCGGTACCGGCACCTGTCGTGGACCGAGCGCCTGCGCCTGGCCGGGCCCGCGCTGGCGTTGCGGCGCATCGACCCGGGCGACCCGGCGCTCGACAGCCTGACCTTCGGCGAGTGGCTGACGGCGCGCGGGCAGTCGGGCCGGGCCGTCGAGACGCTGTGGGACCTCATCTGCCTGCCCACCGTGAACCTGCACGCCCGCCACGCGTCGATGGCGTTGGCCGCCAGGGTGTTCCGGACGGGCCTGCTCACCGACCCCGGCGGGGCCGACATCGGATGGGCCCGCGTGCCGCTCGGACGCCTGCACGGGGACGCCGCGGGCGCGGCGATGGCCGCCGCGGGGGTCGAGGTCCGCACCGGCGCCCGGACGTCACGTGTCGAGGAGACCGGCGAGGGCTTCGTCGTGCGGGGCGACGCCGGCGGCCTGCGCGCCGACGCCGTGGTGCTCGCGGTCCCGCACGACGTCGCCGGGAGGCTCGCCCCGGCGACGTCCGGGCTCGACTGCGAGCGCCTGGCTGCTCTCGGCGCCTCGCCCATCGTCAACGTCCACCTCGTCTACGACCGCCCGGTCACCCGTCTCGCCCTCGCCGCCGCGGTGGGCAGCCCGGTGCAGTTCGTCTTCGACCGCACCGAGGCCGCCGGCCTCGACGCCGGCCAGGCCCTCGCGGTCTCGCTGTCGGCGGCGGACGACGTGATCGGCGAGCGACCGGAGCGCCTCGTCGAACGCCACCGGGCCGCGATGGGCGACCTGTTCCCCGCCGCCCGCCACGCCCGGCTGGCCGACGCGGTGGTGACGCGCGAGCGGGCGGCCACGTTCCGGGGCGTGCCCGGCACCGCCGCCGCCCGGCCCGGCCCCGCAACCGCCTGCCGGGGCCTCACCGTCGCCGGGGCGTGGACCGACACCGGGTGGCCGGCGACCATGGAGGGCGCGGTGCGCAGCGGTCACGCAGCCGCGCGCCACGCCCTCCTCGCCGTCGGCCGCTCCCGACGCCTGCCCGAGGAGGTTCCTGCGTGATCCCCACCCGGACCGTGCCCGAGGTGCTGGCCCGCACCCGCGACGCCGTCGAGCCCGCGCTGCGCACCGCGGTGGCGCGGTTGGGGCCCGAGCTGCGCCCACCGATCGCCTACCACCTCGGGTGGACCGACGCCGACGGCCGGCCCACCGCCGGGGGCGGGAAGGGGGTCCGCCCGGCGCTGGCACTGCTCTCCGCCGAGGCCTCTGGCGCCGTGGCCGAGGTGGCGGTGCCGGGCGGCGTCGCCGTCGAGCTGGTGCACAACTACTCGCTGCTGCACGACGACGTCATCGACGGTGACACGGAGCGCCGACACCGCCCGACGGTGTGGGCGCTCTACGGCGTCGGTCAGGCGATCATCACCGGCGACGCCCTCCTCGCCCTCGCCGTGCAGCTCCTGCTCGAGCGCGGGCCCGCAGGTGGGGTGGCGGCGGCCGAGCTGGTCCGCGCCACCGCCAGCATGATCGACGGTCAGGCCGACGACATGGCCTTCGAGTCCCGGCTCGATGTGAGCATCGACGACTGCCTCCGCATGGAGGGTCACAAGACCGGCGCGCTGCTGTCGTCGGCGTCGGCGATCGGGGCGATCCTGGCCGGTGCCCGGGCGGGCGTCGTCGACGCGCTGCGAGAGTTCGGCTTCCAGCTCGGCCTGGCGTTCCAGGCGGTCGACGACCTGCTCGGCATCTGGGGTGACCCGGAGCGCACCGGCAAGTCGCGCTCCAGCGACCTCGAGGGGGGCAAGAAGACGCTCCCGGTCGCCGCCGCCCTCGCCGGGCGGGGCCCGGCGGTGGACGAGCTGCGTTCGCTCGTCGCCGCCGGCGGGCTGAGGGAGGACGAGCGGCTCCGGGCCGCGGAGCTGATCGAAGCCGCCGGTGGCCGCCGCACGACCGAGCGCATCGCCCGCCGGTCGCTCGATCGTGCCGTCGCCGCCCTCGGGGCCGTCGAGCTCGTGCCGACCGCCGCAGCCGAGCTGCGCGAGCTCGCGTGCTTCGTCGTCGACCGGGAGTTCTGATGACCGTCACCACCAACGCCACCGGCACCCGTGCCGCCCCGGACGCCGCCCTCGATCGCGCGGTGCGCTGGCTGCTCGACAGGCAGTCGTCCGAGGGCTGGTGGAAGGGCGAGCTGGCGACGAACGTCACGATGGATGCCGAGGACCTGCTGCTCCGGCACGCGCTCGGGATCCTCACGCCCGACCTCGCCGAGGCGAGCGCCCGCTGGATCCGGTCGCAGCAGCGCGACGACGGCACCTGGGCCACGTTCCACGGCGGGCCGGGCGACCTGTCGACGACCATCGAGGCGTACGCCGCCCTCCGCCTCGCCGGCGACGAACCGGAGGCCCCGCACCTGGCCGCAGCCCGTGCCTTCGTGCTGGCCGAGGGCGGCGTCGAAGCCAGCCGCGTGTTCACGCGCCTGTGGCTCGCGGTGGTCGGCGAGTGGTCGTGGGACGACCTGCCCGCACTGCCGCCGGAGGTGATGTTCCTACCGGCCTGGGCGCCGCTCAACATCTACGACTTCGCCTGCTGGGCCCGCCAGACGATCGTCCCCCTCACCGTGGTGGCTGCGCACCGGCCCCGGTTCCCGCTGCCCTTCAGGCTCGGCGAGCTGCGCACCGGAGCACCGGTCGCGCCCACGCCCCCGTCGCTCGCCACCGCCGCCGGGTGGCTCACGCGGCTCGACCGGTTGCTGCACCTCTACGAGCGGCTGCCGCGATGGCTGCCGCCGAAGTCGGTGCTCCGGGCCCGGGCGCTGCGGGATGCGGAGCAGTGGATCGTCACACGTCAGGAGGCCGACGGGTCGTGGGGCGGCATCCAGCCGCCGTGGGTCTACTCGCTGCTGGCACTGCGCCTCCGGGGCTACGCCCTGGACCATCCGGTGATGCGGGCAGGGCTCGAGGGCCTCGACCGGTTCACGATCACCGAGGGCGGGATGCGCCGTCTCGAGGCCTGCCAGTCGCCCGTGTGGGACACCGCCCTGGCGGTGGTGGCCCTCGCGGACGCCGGCCTGGCGCCCGAGCACCCGGCCCTCCAGCGGGCGGCGTCGTGGCTGACGGCAGAGGAGGTGCGGGTTGCCGGTGACTGGGCGGTGCGGCGGCCGCACCTGCCCCCGGGCGGGTGGGCGTTCGAGTTCGCCAACGACAACTACCCCGACACCGACGACACGGCCGAGGTGGTGCTGGCCCTGCGGCGCACGGGCGGCGAGGCCGGCGCGGGCGGCACCCGGAACGACCGGGCGGGGGCCATCGAGCGCGCGGTGCGCTGGGTCACCGGCATGCAGTGCCGCGACGGCGGGTGGGGGGCGTTCGACGTCGACAACGACAGCCGGGTGTGCGGCGAGCTTCCGTTCTGCGACTTCGGCGAGGTGACCGACCCGCCGAGCGCGGATGTCACGGCCCACGTGGTGGAGATGCTGGCGGGTGAGCCCGGCGCCGACCGGGCGGCGCTGGCCCGCGGTGTCGCCTGGTTGCGCAGCCGGCAGGAGCCCGACGGCTCGTGGTTCGGGCGCTGGGGCGCCAACCACGTCTACGGCACCGGTGCCGTGGTGCCCGCGCTCGTGGCCGCCGGCGTGCCCGCCGACGACCCCGCCATCGATCGGGCGGTGGCGTGGCTCGAGCGGCACCAGAGCCCGGAGGGTGGCTGGGGCGAGGACATGCGGTCCTACGACGACCCCGCCTGGGTCGGGCGGGGCGAGCCGACGGCCTCGCAGACCGCCTGGGCGCTCCTGGCCCTGCTGGCCGCCGGGCGCCGGGAGACCGACGCCGTGCGGCGGGGCGTGCGGTGGCTGGTGGACACCCAGACCGCCGAGGGCACCTGGGACGAGCCGTGGTTCACCGGCACCGGCTTCCCGGGGGACTTCTTCATCAACTACCACCTGTACCGGCACATCTTCCCGGTGACGGCCCTGGGCCGCTACCTGCGGGAGGGCGGACCATGACCCGCCAACTGGTCGCCCTCACGCCGCTGCGGGTCGAGGCGGACGCGGTGCAGCGCGGCGCCCCCGCGGCCGAGGTGCTCACCACCGGCATGGGCCCGGAGCGGGCACGCCGGGCGGCGTTCAACCTCGCCGCCCGCTGCGCCGGCGCACCGGCGGTGGCCGTGGCCGGCTTCTGCGGCGGGGCCGACGCGCGGGTGTCCCCCGGCGACGTGGTGGTGGCCAGCGAGGTCCGGGGGCCGCTCGGCCCGGTGCCCCTCGCCGGGTCCGGCCTGCTGGCCGCAGCGCTACGCCGGGCCGGGCTGCAGGTGCGCGAGGGCCCGCTCGTGTCGACCGACCAGATCGTGCGGGGCCCCCGTCGCCGCGACCTGGCGGCCGACGGCGCCGTCGCCGTCGACATGGAATCGGCGTGGCTCGTCGAGGCCGCGCCGTCGCGGCCCCGGGCGGTGGTCCGGGTGGTGGTCGACACGCCGGCCCGCGAGCTGCCGTCGTGGTCGACGCTGCCCGACGGGGTGCGCGCCTACCGGGCGCTGCGCCGCGCCGCCGGCGTGCTCGAGCTGTGGTCCCGGGCCACGTCCCCGCGTGACGTGCTGCTGGCCGGCCCGCGGTCGTTCTGCGCCGGCGTCGACCGGGCCATCGACATCGTCGACCGGGCGCTCGACCGCTTCGGCGCACCCGTCCACGTCCGCAGGCAGATCGTCCACAACCGGCACGTGGTCGACGACCTGGCGGCGCGCGGTGCGGTGTTCGTCGACGAGCTCGACGAGGTGCCGGACGGTGCGACCGTGGTGTTCTCGGCCCACGGCGTGTCGCCGGGTGTGCGGGCCGAGGCCGACCGCCGCGGCCTCCACGTGATCGACGCCACCTGCCCGCTCGTGGCCAAGGTCCACGCCGAGGTCCGGCGCTTCGCCCGCCAGGGCCGCAGCCTGGTGCTCATCGGGCACCCGGGCCACGACGAGACCGAGGGCACGCTGGGCGAGGCCGACGGCATCCGGGTGGTGACCACGGCCGACGACGTCGACCGCATCGAGGTGGACGACCCGTCCAAGGTCGCGTACATCACGCAGACCACGCTTGCCGTGGACGAGGTGGCCGGGATCGTGGAGCGGCTCGAGCGTCGGTTCCCCGACCTGGTCGGGCCCGCGGCCGACGACATCTGCTACGCCTCGCAGAACCGCCAGGACGCCGTGCGGGCCATCGCCCGCGACTGCGACCTGCTGCTCGTCGTCGGATCGTCCAACTCGTCCAACTCGAACCGCCTCGTCGAGGTGGCGCAGGGCGAGGGGTGCGCCGCCGAGCTCGTCGAGGACGCGTCCGGCATCCAGCTCGAGTGGTTGGTGGGCGCCCGGACGGTGGGCGTCACCGCCGGTGCCTCGGCACCCGAGCATCTCGTGCAGGGCGTCGTCGATGCGCTGGCCGCGCTCGGTCCCGTCTCGGTGACCGAGCGCCCGGTCACCAGCGAGGCGACGCACTTCGCCCTTCCCGTGGAGGTGCGCTGAATGTCGATCCCGTTGCGCCAGAACCTGAGGATGGCGGCGTACCTCGCCCGCCAGAAGCTCGCCCGCCGCGACAAGTTCCCGCTGATCGTCGAGCTCGAGCCGCTGTTCGCCTGCAACCTCGCCTGCGCGGGCTGCGGCAAGATCCAGCACCCCACCGAGGTGCTGCGCAAGCGGGTGGGCGTCGAGGAGGCGGTCGCAGCGATGGAGGAGTGCGGGGCTCCCATGGTGTCGATCGCCGGCGGTGAGCCGCTGCTGCACCCCGAGATCGACCGCATGGTGGCGGAGCTGACCGCCCGGAAGACGTTCGTCTACCTCTGCACCAACGGCGTGCTCATGCGCCGCAAGCTCGACCGCTTCACGCCGTCGCCGTACTTCTCCTGGGCGGTCCACGTCGACGGGCTGCGCGAGCGCCACGACGCCTCGGTGTGCCGCGACGGGGTGTTCGACGAGGCCGTGGCGGCCATCCGGGAGGCCAAGGAACGGGGGTTCCGGGTCACGACCAACACCACGTTCTTCACCACCGACTCGCCCCGCACGGTGCGGGAGGTCCTCGACTTCCTCAACGACGACCTGGATGTCGACGCCATGATGATCTCGCCCGCCTACGCCTACGAGAAGGCGCCCGACCAGGACCACTTCCTGGGGGTGCGGCAGACGCGTGACCTCTTCCGCGCGGCCTTCGCCGGCGGGCGGCGGCGTCGGTGGCGCCTCAACCACACGCCGCTGTTCCTCGACTTCCTCGAGGGCAAGGTCGACTTCCGCTGCACCGCCTGGGGCATCCCCAGCTACTCGGTCTTCGGCTGGCAGCGGCCCTGCTACCTCATGGCGGACGGGTACGCCGCCAGCTACCGGGAGCTGATCGAGACCACCGACTGGGACCGCTACGGCCGGGGGCGTGATCCCCGCTGCGCCAACTGCATGGCGCACTGCGGCTACGAGCCCACCGCGGTGATCGCCACCACCCGTTCGCTCAGGGAGTCGCTGCGCGCCGCCGTCGGCACGCACTGAGCCCGGGCGCGCTGGACGAGAGAGGTGCCGACATGCTGCTCGAGCGGATCCACGACCCCGCAGATCTCCGTGCCCTCGGTCCCGCCGAGCTCGAGGGCCTAGCCGCCGAGATCCGGGAGGTCCTCGTCGCCGCCACCGCCGCCAACGGCGGCCACCTCGGGTCCAACCTCGGCGCCGTCGAGCTCACCCTCGCGCTGCACCGGGTCTTCGACTCCCCGGCCGACGCGATCATCTGGGACACGGGTCACCAGTCGTACACCCACAAGCTGGTCACCGGCCGACGTGCGGGGTTCGACCGGCTGCGCCAGCGGGGCGGCTTGTCGGGGTACCCCAGCCGCGCGGAGTCGCCCCACGACTGGGTGGAGAACAGCCACGCCTCCGCTGCGCTGGCCCATGCCACCGGCCTCCGGGCCGCCCGCGGCCTGACCGGGGACGCCGGGCACGTCGTCGCGGTCGTGGGCGACGGGTCGCTCACCGGCGGCATGGCGTGGGAGGCGCTGAACAACATCGGGTACCGGTCGCTGCCCGTGGTGATCGTGCTCAACGACAACGGACGCTCCTACGCCCCCACGATCAGCCGGCTGACCGAGAGCCTGAGCCGGCTGCGGCTCAACCCCCTCACCAACGGGGGCGACACGGATCCCCCGGCCTTCTTCGCCGCGCTCGGCATCGGCTACCTCGGGCCCGTGGACGGCCACGATGTCGTGGCGGTCGAGGACGCGCTCCGGGTGGCGGTCGACGACGGTGGGCCGGTCGTCGTGCACGCGCTGACCCGGAAGGGTCGCGGGTACCCGCCCGCCGAGGACGACGACGAGAAGTGCCTCCACGACGTGGGAACCTTCGACCGCACGGTCGGGCCGAGGCCCAGGTCGTCGGCCAAGTACACCGACGTGTTCGGCGACGCGCTGGTCGCCGCGGCACGGCGTGATCCGCGGGTGGTGGCGATCACCGCCGCCATGCCCGGCTCCACGGGCCTGCTCCCGTTCGCCGCCGAGTTCCCGGACCGCTTCTTCGACGTGGGCATCGCCGAGCAGCACGCCGTCGCCTCGTCCGCGGGCCTCGCCCGTGGGGGGATGCGACCGGTGGTGGCGATCTACTCCACCTTCCTCACCCGTGCCCTGGACCAGATCAACCTCGATGTCTCGCTCCACCGGCTGCCGGTGGTCTTCTGCATCGACCGGGCGGGCATCACGGGTCCCGACGGGCCCTCGCACCACGGCGTGCTCGACCTCGCCCTGCTCACCAAGGTGCCGGGCATGACGGTGCTGGCACCCTCGTCGGCCGAGGATCTCGCGAGCATGCTCACCGAGGCGTTGGCGCGTGACGACGGCCCGACCGCCATCCGCTGGCCGAGCGCCGCCCCCCGGTCGGCGCCCGCCGGATCGGGGCGCGCGGCCCGTCTCGTCCGGTCGGGCGCGGACGCGTGCATCCTGGCGGTCGGCCGGACGGTGGCCGCGGCCGAGGCGGCGGCGGACCGGCTGGAGCAGACCGGCTGCTGCGCCACGGTGTGGGACGTGCGCTGCGTCGCACCGCTCGACCCGGAGATGCTCGTCGACGCCGCCCGCCACGAGCTCGTGGTGACCGTGGAGGACGGGGTGCGGGAGGGTGGCGCCGGCGCCCGGATCGCGGCGGAGCTCGCCGGACTCGGCTCCGCCAGGGTCGTCGTCCTCGGGACCCCGGTGGAGCACCTGCCGCACGGTCCGCCGGGGGATCTGCTGGCCGAGATCGGCCTCGACGCCGACGGCATCTCGGCTGCCGTGACGGCGAACCTGCCCTCGATCCGATGATCGCCTGACGCGGCGCCGCGGGTGGCCCGAACGTCACTCGCCCTCGGGTGGCGGTACCGAGGTCGTGGTCGTGGTGGTGGTGGTGCTCTGCTCCTCGGTGGTCGTGGGGATGTCGCCCTCTCCGGTGCTGGGTGCGGTCGTGGTGGGTGCCGGTGCGCCGGGCGGGATCCCCCGCTCGGACGTGGTTGTGGGGCCCGCCGTGGTGCCCGTCGTCGTGGTGCTGGTGCCCCCCGGCCCGCCGTCGTCGTCTCCGCCGTCGAACAGGGAGTCGATGGAGGTCCTCCCGGACGGGTCGCCCCCGGTGATGCCCGACATCGGCTCCCGGGCGACCAGCTCGACGACGGTGATGACCGCGAGGGAGAAGACCAGCACGATCACCAGCGCCAGGGCGACGCCGATGCGGCGCCGGGACAGCCATGCCCACCAGCGCCTGGGCGAGGTGCCGGGATGGTGCTCGGCGGTGGCCGGAGGTGCCGGAGCGCCTCCTTCGACGCCGGGGATGGTCGCCCGACCGGTCTGGTCGAGGTCCCGGACGGTGCGGTCGCCGGCCGCGTCCGGGTGGCCGGTGCCCCGGCGCGGCCGGAGGATGATCGGCCTGGCCTGCTGCAGCCGGATCTGCGTCCGACCGATCCAGTACCGGTAGACGGCGCTGCCCAGCGTCCAGACGATCCCGACCACCGCAGCGCCGATCACGGTGCCCGCCACGCCGAAGAACGAGGTCACCACCGCGGCGGTGAGCGAGGCGAGCCCGCTGGCGAGCACCTGCGTGCCGCTCAGCTCGAGGCGGGGTTGGGGTGCCGGCTCCCGGGGCACGTCGCGCGGGTGGTCGGGATGGGCCGGGGTGGAGGTCATGGTGGCCGCGCTGTCGGGGAGGTGAACGGTCGGTCCAGCAGCCGGGTGCCCTGGGGATCGAGCGCGGTGGTCGCCGCGCTCGGCACGGATCGGCGTCGCGCCATGGTGACACGCCGGTACCGACAGGCGGCGCCGGGCGTTGCGCCCCCGGGCCGAGCCGGCCGGACGGCCGGGTGCACCCACGGGGTGTCAACCCGGTGTAGGGGCACCGCAACGCCACGTGCGGCGAGACTACGGTGGGCTGGCGTGTTCCGACCGCCACCCGGTGCCTGATGCTGCGGCTGGCGTTCAGGGGAGCGTGGGCCGGCCGGGCGGTCGTGGCCTCGGCGTTCGTCGCCGTGCTGCTCGGGGTGGGCTTCATCAGCGCGGTGCTCGTGCTGGCCGACACCTTCGGGGCGCAGGCGCGCCGGATGGCCGAGTCGGCCTACGCCGGGTCCGACCTGGTGGTGCAGGCGGGCGAGCCGGCGGAGCCGACGGGGGCACCGGAGGACCGGACGCTGGACCAATCCCTGGTCGGGGCGCTCGGGACGCTCCCCGGCGTGGTGGAGACGGCCGGGTTCACCGAGGTGTCCGCCGCCCTGCTGGGCGAGCGGGGCGAGCCGGTCGCGGCGTCGCGGCACCTGCCCCGGCCGCTGGCCGGCTCGTGGATCGGGTCCGACCTGCTGAACCCGTTCGAGATCGCCGAGGGTGCCCCGCCCGCCGCGCCCGACGAGGTCGTGGTGGACAGGCGGAGCGCGGAGCGCGCCGGCATCGGCCCCGGTGACCGGGTGCCCGTGCGGCTTCCGGACGGGGCCGTCGAGATGACGGTCTCGGGGGTCGCCACGTTCGGGTCGGCCGGGTCGCCCGGCGGGATCGGGGTCGTCCTGTTCGCGCCGGGGCGGGCGCGGGAGCTGTCGGGAGCACCCGGCCGGGTCGACCAGATCCACGTGGCCCTCGAGGCCGGCGCCCCCGCGGGCGAGGTGCGGTCGCGCATCGAGCGCCTGGCCGAGGGCTCCGGGAGCGCGGTGGTCGTCCGTGGGCGCGAGGAGATGGTCGAGGACCGGTTGCTGGAGCTGGGCATCGAGCGCACCGAGGCCGACGTCGTGGCGATCGCGGGTCGCGGGGATGTGGCGATGGCGGTGGTTGTGGGCGGCTTCGTGGTCTCGACCAGCCTGACGTTCCTCGTGGCGCGCCGGCGCCGGGAGATCGCCCTGCTGCGGGCGGTGGGGGCGAGCCGGGCGCAGGCGGCGTGGCTGGTCGTGCTGCAGGCGGCCGCCGTCGGCACGGTGGCCTCGGCCGGCGGGTGGGCCGTCGGGGTCGTGACCGCCTGGGCGACCGCGCGCCTGCTCGATGCCCGTGACGTGGTCCCGTTCGAGGGCGGTCTGGTGCTGCTCCCGGGCTCGGCGGCGCTGGCCGTCGCGCTGGGGGTGGCCCTGACGGTGGGCAGCTCGCTGGTGCCCGCGATCCGCGCCTTCCGGTTGCCGCCGGTCGCGGCGCTGGCGGACGCCCTGCCCCGCCCGCGGGTGCGGGTCGGGTGGCGCTGTGCGATCGCCACCGCATCGATGGTCGCCGCGGGTCTGCTGATCGCGCTGCGCCGCCCCGACCACGTCTTCGAGCGGGAGTGGCACGCGCTGGTGCTCGTGCTCGGCCTGGCGGGGCTGCTCGCGCTGCTGCCCGCCCTGGTCCGGGGCGTGGCGGCCGTCGCGGCGAGCCGCAGGCGCGACGGGTGGCGTCGCCCGGTGCGCCGGCTGGCCACCCTCGGTCTGGCGGGTGCCTCCGGGCGGGCGGCGAACAGCGTGGCCCCCGTGGTGGTCGGCGTGGCCGTCGTCGTGTTCGACCTGATCGGGTCGTCGTCGATCCGGGCAGATCTCCAGCGGGACACCGCTGAGGCCTACGCGTCGATCGACGCGGACTACGTCGTGCGGGTCGGGTCGCCGCTGCCCGATGGGGTGGTGGATCGCCTCGACGCGCTCCCGGAGACCGTCGCAGCGGCCGGCACCCGGGGCGGCTCCGTCCTGCTCGACGGCGACGAGGTCTCCATGGTGGGCACCCGCCCGGCGCCCGCCCAGGAGATCTTCGACATCGAGGTGTTCGAGGGCGATCTCGCCGGACTCAAACCCACCGACGTCGCCGTGCACCACCAACTGGCCGAGCGAATGGGCCTCGGCCTCGGCGACGCCGTGACCGTCGAGTTCTTCCACGGCGGCACGACCACGCTCGAGGTCGCTGCCGTCTACGAGCAGGGCGGTCTCTGGTGGGCGTCGGGCCTGCTGGTCGTGCCGGAGGTCATCAGCGAGCACCTCCCGGGCTATCTCGGCCACACCGAGGCCTGGATCGCCCTTGCCGACGGTGTGAGCCCGGCCGCGGCCGAGGCCGCGTTCGAGACGGTCCTCCGGCGCCACCCCGACTCCGAGGCCGTCCCTGTCGCCGAGACGGTCCGGCACGTCGGAGCCTGGGCCTCTCGGCGCAGCGAGATGGAGATCGCCCTCCTAGCGCTCACCGTGCTGGTCGCGGTCACCGGTGCCGCCAACGGCACCCTGCTCGGCGCCCTCGACCGCCGCCGGGAGCACGCGCTGCTGCGCGCCGTCGGCGCCTCGCGCAGGCAGCTGGGTGCCAGCCTCTGCGGGGAGATGGTCCTCGCCGGCGCGATCGCCGTCGGCGCCGCCGCGGGGCTCGCCGCCGTCGCCGCGCACACGCTGCTCGCCGCGGACCCGGAGATCGGTGTCCACCGGACCCCGGTCGCCGGCACGGCGGCTGCGGTGGTCGTGGCCCTGGTGATCGTGGTGCTGTCGTCGCTCTGGCCGGCCCGGTGGGCGGCCCGCCGCCCGGTCGTCGACGGGCTGACCGACGAGGGAGCCGCTCTCGGCTGATCGGAAGCCGGCCCGGCCCGTGCCGGCCCGGCCAACGACTGGCCGCTACCCGCCGTCGAGCACCTCGCGCTCGTAGTCCACGACGGCCTCGATCTCCTCGGGCTCCAGCTGGTCCTCCCAGGGGGGCATCTCGCCGCGGCCCTCGCGGACGATCGCCACGTGCTCGTCGCGGTCGAGGCGGTCGGTCACGCCCTCCAGCGAGGGCCCGCTCGCGCCCTCGCCCGAGCCACCGTGGCAGACCGCGCACGTCTGCGCGTAGACCTTCTCGCCGTCGGCCGGCTCGTCGCCGTCGCCCGCCGCGGTCTCGTCGGATCCACCGTCCGCGCCGGCGGCGCCTTCGCCGTCGAGGCGGAAGGCCACCAGTCCGCCTTTCGGATCCTCGGGGGCGCCGGCCAGCCACCAGCCGTAACCGGCGTAGACGGTGCCGTCGACCACCGCCACGCCACCGGCGGCCGGGGCCTCGACCTCGTGCGACCAGAGCCGCTCGCCGTCCTCGGCTGCGTGCGCCCCGATCCGCCCGTCGTCGTCCGCGAAGTAGATCACCCCGTTCGCCCACGTGAGCGGCCCGGTGACGTGCGCCTCCACGTCGACGCGCCACAGCTCGTCGCCGGTGTCTGCGTCGAGGGCGACGAGATCGGCGTCCCGGTTGGCCCGGTTCGAGGCCACGAAGATGCGGCCGCCCTCGACCGCCGCCGACGCCATCACGCCGCCCTGGAGCCCGCCCTCGGTCAGCCGGTGCTCCCACAGCACCTCGCCGGTCTCACGGTCGAGCGCCCGGTAGACGCCGTCCTTGTCGCCCACCCCGACGGCGTCGACGCCGTCGACCCGGAAGAGGTTGGGCGACGCGCCCACATCGGCGTCGAGGCCGGTCGGCTGGGCCAGGGTCCAGGCGTCGCCCTCGGTGAACTGGCGGTGCCACACCTCCTCCCCGGTGCGCAGGTCGAGCGCCACCACGGCGTCGCTGCGGGGCGGCGCCGGCGGGGCGTAGGCCTGACCGGTGCCGATGTAGAGGTGGCCGCGCTCGAGGTCGATCGCCGGGGACGACCACACCGACACCCCGGGGCCCTCGGTCTCGTCGCCCCTGGTGACGAAGAAGTTCCACTCCTCCTCGCCGGTCTCGGCGTCGAGGGCCATGATGTGGCCCCGGAACGAGGGGTCCTCGCCGCCGGCGAACACCTCGAAGCTCCCGACGCCCACCACCACCAGGCCCTCCACCGCCACCGGCGAGCCGAAGACCACGGACTGGGGATGCTCGTCGAGATCGGCCTCCCAGTCCTGCTCGCCGGTCCCGCGGTCGAGCGCCACGATCCGGCCGTCGAAGGTGCCGACGAAGACCCGGTCGTCGGTCACCGCCACCGACCCGCCCACGTAGTAGGCGTCGAGGTCGTGCGACCAGATCTCCTCGCCGTTCGCCGCGTCGAGGGCGCGGACGTGGCTGGTCCAGTCGCCCACGTAGACGGTCCCGTCGGCGACGATCGGCGTGCCGCTGACGCCGTCCACGTCGCCGGTGCTCCACACCGGGCGGAGCCGGTCGACGTTGTCGGGGCCGAGCGTCGTCTCGTCGGGAGCCGTCCGCGTGTTGGCCAGGTCGTTGCCGTGGTGTGCCCAGGCCGCAGGCGTGCCGCCGGCGGGCGCATCCGCCTGCCCGGCAGCCTCGCCCTCGTCGGAGCCGCTGCAGGCGGCGGCGACCAGCAGGCCGGCGCCCAGGGCGATCACGAGCCGGTTCGGCCGCCGGCCACCTCTCGAACCCGGATGGGTCGCGGACATCTCGCGCATCGTCCCCCCACACGTCTCCGACCCCACCTGAGCCGGTGACCGCGAAAGTTACCAGCGGTTGGCAGGGGCATCGGTGCGGAGCCCGGCATCGGCGGACGGCGAGTCCGCGGTCCCCGATCGTCCAGATCCCGACTTACGCTGCGGGTGCCGATGCGTGACGGTGGGAAGGTTCGGGAGGGGGCGAGGCCCTCGGGCCCGCGCGGCGGCTCGCCGCCGCGCAGCGCCGGTGATCTTCGCATCCCGACCCCCCACGCGTCGTCGGTCGACGACGTTCTCGGGACGCTGGCGGTGGATCCGGACCGGGGGCTGTCCGCGCGAGAGGCCGAGCGACGTCGGCGTCTCGTCGGTCGGAACAGCCTTCGGGATCGCCGCCCGATGCCGTGGCCTCGTGTCCTGGTGGATCAGCTGCGCAGCGCCGTCGTGCTGCTCCTGCTCGCCGCAGTGGTCGGGGGGTTGGCGATCGGCGAGGTGGTCGAGGCGGCGGCGGTCGGGGTGGTGCTGGTCGTGAACACCACCGTGGGGTTCGTGACCGAGCTGCGGGCGACCCGTGCGATGGAGTCGCTCAGCACCCTGGCCACGAGGGTGACCGAGGTCGAGCGCGACGACCGGCGTGACGAGGTCGACGCATCGGAGCTCGTGCCGGGCGACGTGGTCGGGCTGGAGGCGGGTGACCGGGTGCCCGCGGACCTGCGGTTGATCGAAAGCTCCGACCTGGCGGTGGACGAGTCGACGTTGACCGGCGAGAGCGCCGCGGTCGACAAGGACATCGATGCCGTCGCAGCGGACACGCCGTTGGCGGAGCGCCGCAACATGCTCTACATGGGCACCACGGTGGTCGCCGGTCGGGCGCGCGGGGTGGTTGTGGCCACGGGCCGGGCCACCGAGGTCGGTCGGGTCGCCGAGCTGGTCGAGACCGCCGAGGCCCAGCAGGCGCCGCTGCAGGCGGGACTCGAGCAGCTCGCGCGCACGCTCTCGCTGGTGGTGATCGGGCTCGGCGTCGCGCTCGCGTTGCTGGGACTGGTGCGGGGACTCGAGCTGCGCGAGATCCTCGAGGTCTCGATCGCGTTGGCGGTCGCGGTCGTTCCTGAGGGTCTGCCGGCGGTGGCGACGTTGACCCTGACCGTGGGGATGCGCCGGATGGCCCGGCGGAACGCGCTGGTGCGGCAGCTGCCCGTGGTGGAGACGTTGGGGTCGACCACGGTGATCGCATCCGACAAGACCGGCACGCTGACCGCGAACCGCATGTCGGTGGTCGACGTGGCGGTGGCAGACGGGGTCGAGGAGGACGATCTGTGGCCCTCGGCGACGCTGTGCAACGACGCCGACATCGATCCCGACGGTGACCCGGTGGGGGATCCGACCGAGGTGGCCCTCCTCGACGCCGCAGCCGAGCACGGGCTCGACTGGCGGTCCCTGCGCGAGCGCGAGCCCCGGGACGCGGAGGTGCCGTTCGACCCGGCGGCGAAGCGCATGGCGACGGTCCATGGCGAGGTCGTGCACGTCAAGGGCGCCCCGGAGGTGCTCGTCGATCGCGAACGGCATCCGAAGCTGGGCGCAGCGGTGGACGACATGGCACATCGGGCGCTGCGGACCCTGGCCATCGCCCGCAACCGGGTGCCCGATGGCTGGGCCACCGGTGACCGCGACGACGCTCTCTTCGAAGATGTCGAGCTCCTGGGGATCGTCGGGATCGAGGATCCGCCCCGGCGCGAGGCCATCGAGGCGGTGCACGTCCTCCACGGCGCCGGGATCCGGGTGGTGATGGTGACCGGTGACCTTCCGCGCACCGCCGTGGCGGTCGCTCGGGAGCTGGGCATCGAGGCCGACGATGTCGTGACCGGCGCCGATCTCGCCCGGGGAGACGCCGAGGACCTCGCCGCACATGCGTCCACCGTCGACGTGTTCGCGCGCGTGGCCCCCGAGGACAAGCTCCAGATCGTCCGGGCCCTGCAGGCGGCCGACGAGGTCGTGGCGGTCACCGGCGACGGCGTCAACGATGCGCCGGCGCTGCGCCAGGCCGATGTCGGCGTGGCGATGGGCCGGGTGGGCACCGACGTGGCCCGCGAGGCCGCCGACATCGTCCTGCTCGACGACGACATCGGCACCCTGCAGCACGCGGTCGAAGAGGGGCGGCGGATCTTCGCCAACGTCCGCCGGTTCGCGCAGTTCCTGTTCTCGTGGCACCTCTCTGTCGTCCTGGTCGTGGCGGCCGGCATCGCGCTGGGGGTGGACCCGCCGCTGGCCGGGCTGATGATCCTGTGGAACAACCTGGTGATCGACGTGATCCCGTCGTTCGCCCTGGCGCTGGAGCCGAGCGGCGAGGACGCCATGCGCGAGCGGCCGAGGCCCAAGGGAGAGCCCGTCCTCGGCGCCGGGACGGGCCGTCGCATCCTGTCCCAGGGCATGCTCGTGGGCTCGGTCGGTCTCGTGGCGTTCGGCCTTGGGCGCACGGTGCTCGACCTCCCCGTCGCCGGGCAGCAGACGCTGACGTTCGTCACGTTGACCGGTGCCCAGCTCCTCGGCGTCTTCAGCGCGCGCACCGACAGGGCCAACGGCTTCGCGGGCGCCGGTCGCAACCCCTTCCTCTGGGGTGCTCTCCTCCTGACCCTCGCACTCGAAGGGCTCGCGCTCGGCGTGCCGGCACTGCGCGACCTGCTCGGTCTGGCCACCGTGGACGGCGACGCCTGGCTCGTGGCCGCAGCGCTCGTGCCCGTGCCGCTGGTGCTCACCGTCGCCAGCCGGCTCGCCCGCCGCCCGGCCGCGACGGTGTCGCCGTCCTGATCGTCGCGAAACGGCCGGCTCGGCGCAGCGTGCCTTCAGCGGTCACGCCGGCTGGTTCCCGGAGCTCGGTCGACCTCCGCGGTCGGCCTGCCACGGCCAGCGAGACGTGATCTCCACCTCGAGCGTGAACGACAGGAACGTCCGGATCGCGACGATCACCGCGAGCACCCCGACCGACTCGAAGGTCGGGTCGACGGCGACGGTGCGGATGATGTCGCCCGCGACCAGGAGCTCCAGGCCGAGCAGGATCGAGCGGCCGATCGATCGCCGGACATCGCCGTATCCCTCCGACGGGGCCGGACCGACCGCGCCCCATGCGTACCGGGCCAGGGTTGCGAGGACGCCCAACACGATGACGGCGACGCCGAAGCCCTCGATGGCCTTGCCCACCACATCGACCACCTCGTCGAAGTCCATGTCTGCCCCTACCCGGGGAACCGGGCCGGCAGGCGTGCGCTCGGGTCATCGCCGGGCCCTGCTGCGGGTACACGAGCAGCTGACAACCCCGAAAGACCGCGAGGAGGGCAGCCCGCTTGCCACGGCCGCGCCACAACGCCCGCCCCGACTTCGACCTCACCGGCGATCCCGGCGACGTCGAGGCGAGCGCCGTCAGCCCACGCTCGCCGGCGCAGGACGAGGCGCCCTCCCCCCGGCCCCACGAGCACCTCCATCCCGGGCGGGACCGGCGCTCGGCGCGGGAGGTGATCGAGCGCCACCTCTGGCAGGGTCGTCACGGGTCCGTCGACGACGACCTGGCCGAGAACTACGACCCGGACGTGGTCGTCCTCACGCGCTGGGGCATCCGCCGGGGCCCCGACGGCATGCGCGAGCTCGCCGCGAAGCTGCGCGACGAGCTCCCCGACGCGCAGTTCTCGTACGACGAGATCCTGGTCGAGAGCGATGTCGGGTTCCTGGAGTGGACGGGCACCGGATCCGACGGATCGAGGGTGTGCGACGGCGCCGACTCCTACGTCGTGCGCGACGGGTTGATCGTCGCCCAGACCATCCACTACATCGTCCACCCACCGCCCGACGGGTAGACGCCGTCCCGAGCCGGACGTTCGGCCGGTGAGGGTCGCTCCCGCGAGCCTTCTCGTCCCATGGTGCCCCGGCGCTACTGCTCGGTCACGACGGGCTCGCCCTTTCGTCCGTCTGCGGCTGGCGCTGCCCGATCGGGTGTGATGTGGGCGGCCCGGTCGCGCACCCAGTCGGCGTCGGGGGTCGGGCGCTGGGCCCGGACACGGTCCACGACGAGGTCGGCGTGCCGGCGGAGGCGTTCGGCCCGCGCGGGTTTGCCGGCGTCGATGGCAGCGTCGACGAGGTCGTCGATGACCGCCAGGATCGTCCGGGCGGTCAGCGGGTCGGTTCCCGCGTCGCGGAGGTCCTCGAACGCCTCGTCGACCATGCCGACGTGGTCGGGACCGGTCTGGCGGACGAGCCAGCGGCCGGCGTCGTCCCGTCGCGCCCGCTGGATGCCGTCGCGGGTCACCAGGGGTCGGAGCAGCGCCCCGAGGTGGACCACCGCCTCGCGTGCGGTCGTGCGGTCGTTGCCCCCGGACCCGAGGCCGCTGAGCGCGACGTCGACGAGGTTGCGGACCGCGAACGAGAGGTCGTGCTCGGTCGACCTGGTCTCCCCGAGCTCGAACGCCGCCTCGATGTCCGCGGCCGCCGGCGAGGAGCCGTCGGGTGCGGACACCGAGCACACGCGGGTGGCCGGGGTGACGAACTGGCCCACGCTGACGTGCAGCTCGCAGACGCTTCCCGGTGGCAGCGCACCCAGCAGGGTGTCCTCGTCGATCCGTTGGATCCAGCCCGTGGTCGACGACCGGAGGGGGACGGTCGCCTCGGCATCGGGTGGCGCGGGCCCCGGCGGGTTCGACTCCGGATAGGCGGCCTCGATCACCCGGAGGCCGCTGTCGAGGATGCTGCGGAGGAGCCGGTGCTCGTTGAGCGACCGCAGGCCGGTGTCGATGGACTGGACGATGGCCAGGAGGGCGACGACCGTCAGCGTGGTGATCAGCGCCACCGAGATGAACGGCGTCGACGCGCCGCCCCCGCTCGCCGCCCGGGAGTCGGGGAGCGTGAGCAGCACGACCGCAGCGGCGACGAACACCCCGATCGTGAGCCCCATGAGCCGTTGCTGGTAACGGTCCTCCAGGTAGCCCTCGAGAACCCGGGTCGGGAACCGGCTGGAGCGGTGCCCGACGAGCAGCCCCCGGATCCAGAAGACGACGACCGTGGCCGTGACCATCGTGCCGGCCACCGCGGCGAGGAACGAGCGCACCGAGGCGAGCGGCAGCGACTCGTCCCAGGGCAACGACACCGCCCGGTCGAGCCAGACGGACCCGGCTGTGAGAGTCGCGGTCGCGAGGATCAGCGCCAGCGCCTGGCCCACTGCGAGGCGCCACGACCGGGGCCGCTGACGGGCCGTCTCCAGCATGCGCCGACCCGGCCGTCGGGCCGACCTCTCCCCGCTCACGGCCCCTGCCGAAGCGGCCCGGCGGCGCCCGGGCAAGTCCGCCGCCGGGCTCACCCCCGCTCGACGAGCTTGTTGAACGTGCTGTCGCCCCCGGCGGCCTTGCGCTCCTGGTAGAGGAGCGCGAGCCCCGAGTCGTCGAACTTCGCGAACCAGTCCTGCCAGGAGACCTCGTCGAGGTCGTCCTCGCCGGCACCGCCCGGGAAGTCGATCCGGAGCACGCCGACGTCGTCACCCGACCCGGTCCCCCTCACCCGGGCGGGATGGCCGCCGTGCTCCTCGACCCACCGGCGGATCTCCTCGTGATCGGTGGTGGTTCTCGTGTCTGTGGCCATGGATCGCGGCTACCCGCACAGCGACTGCGAAAACGGAGTGGCCGCCGTGCCGGCGCCATCGGGCGCGCAGGATCAGGGGCCCTACCCGCCGACAACCGGGTCAGACGACCCCGGCCATCGCGCTGTCAAATGTGCCCTCATCGGCTGCAGGCGGGGTGACGGCGTCTGCCGGAACCGAGCTCCTCGTGACCAAGCGGGCGGATCGCGGGCGGATACCGTTCCCGTCGCTATGACGTCGGCAGCGAACGGTGGCACCGGCGCGGACGACACCGAGCCGGTCGACGCGGGCGCGCGCGGGGGTCCGGACATGCCTGCCGCCGGTGGTCCGGCCGCCGCCCTGGCGCTCGCCGCCCTGGGCGTGGTCTACGGCGACATCGGGACCAGCCCGCTGTACGCGTTCCGGGAGTCGTTCACCGGGCACGGGCACGAGCTGGCGGTCAGCGACGCCAACGTGCTCGGCGTGCTGTCGCTGATCTTCTGGTCGCTCATCGTGATCATCAGCGTGAAGTACCTGGCCTTCGTCATGCG
The DNA here is from genome assembly GCA_046537875.1 of Acidimicrobiia bacterium. Lineage (GTDB taxonomy): Bacteria > Actinomycetota > Acidimicrobiia > Acidimicrobiales > VFJN01 > JBKHJZ01. The sequence goes on from JBKHJZ010000003.1 coordinate 49,858, forward strand.
GGCCGACAACGACGGCGAGGGCGGCATCCTCGCCCTGACATCGCTGGTCACGCCGGAGGGCGTCACGGCGGGTCGGCGGCGCTGGCTGCTGGTGCTCATCGGCATCTTCGGCACGGCGCTGCTCTACGGCGACGGGATGATCACCCCCGCCATCTCGGTGCTCTCGGCCGTGGAGGGCACGGAGGTGGCGACCGAGGCGTTCGAGCGCTGGGTGCTGCCGCTGGCGGTGGTGATCCTCGTCGGGCTCTTCGTGATCCAGCGGCGGGGCACGGCGTCGATCGGGCGGCTGTTCGGCCCGGTCATGGTGGTCTGGTTCGGCACGCTCGCCGTGCTGGGTCTGGTGCAGATCGTCGACCACCCCGGGATCTTCCGGGCCCTCGACCCGCTGCGCGGCGCCGAGTTCTTCGCCCACAACGGGTTCACGGGGTTCCTCGCCCTCGGGTCGGTGTTCCTGGTGGTCACGGGCGGCGAGGCCCTCTACGCCGACATGGGCCACTTCGGGCGCCGCCCGATCGCGCTCGGCTGGTTCTCGTTCGTGCTGCCCGCCCTCCTGCTCAACTACTTCGGGCAGGGCGCCATGCTGCTCGGCGACCCGGGCGCGGTCGAGAACCCGTTCTATCGCCTGGCCCCGGCCTGGGGCGTGCTGCCGCTGGTGGTCCTCGCCACGGCGGCGACCGTGATCGCCTCGCAGGCGCTCATCTCGGGGGCGTTCTCGCTGACCATGCAGGCGGTGCAGCTCGGCTACTCGCCGCGGGTCGAGATCCGGCACACTTCGCCCACCGCGTTCGGGCAGATCTACGTGCCGGCCGTGAACTGGGGCCTGATGCTGGCGTGCATCGCGCTGGTCGTCGGCTTCGGCTCGTCCACGAACCTGGCGGCCGCCTACGGCGTGGCGGTCACGACCACGATGGTCGTGACCACCCTGCTCTTCTACGTGATCCTGCGCGAGCGGTTCGGCTGGAGCACGGGCGCCGCGGGTGCGCTGTGCGCCGGGTTCCTGACCGCCGAGCTCGGCTACTTCGGCGCCAACCTGTTCAAGGTGCCCGCCGGTGGCTGGTTCCCGCTCGTGGTGGGTGCCGTGGTGTTCGCGCTGCTCACCACGTGGCGCACGGGCCGGCGGCTGCTGGGGGAGCGCATCCGGGGCGGTGGCCAGCCGCTGGAGTCCTTCCTCGCCGACCTGTTCGCCGAGCGTCGGGGCGCCGAGCCGGTGTCGCGGGTGCCGGGGACCGCCGCCTTCCTGTCGTCGACCCCGGCGCTGGTCCCGCCGGCACTTGCCGCCAACGTGCGGTACAACCGCGTGCTGCATGCCACGGTGCTGACCGTCTCGGTCGTCACCGACGAGGTCCCCCGGGTGCCTCCCGCCGACCGCGCCGAGGTCCGCGACCTCGGCCACGGGGTCCACCAGGTGGTGCTCCACTACGGCTTCATGGAGGATCCCGACGTCCCCACCGGGCTGACCGAGGGCGCGGCCCGCCCCCTGCGCGTCCGGGCTGACGCGACCACCTACTTCCTCGGCGCCGAGTCGCTGCTCGTCACCAGGCGACCCGGGATGGTCCGCTGGCGGGAGCACCTGTTCGCGCTGATGAGTCGCAACGCCACCAACGCGGCCGACTACTTCTCGCTGCCCCCCGAGGCCACGGTCACGGTGGGGATGCGCATCGAGCTGTAGCCGGGGCGACGGGGCTGTCGCGGCCGGCGCATCCGGGCGGACCGGTCCGTGCGGGTCAGCCCCGCTTCCGCTCGTAGCGGTTGCGGAGCAGGATCGCGGTGGCGTTGGCGACCAGGACCATCGCCAGCAGCACGACGATGGCGGCCGCGGTGTTCGCCCGGAAGCCGGCGTCCGGCATGCCCGACCAGGCGGTGATGACCATCGGCATGGCCGTGAACCGGTCCTGGAGCGACCCGATGTCGAGGACGCCGGGGTCGGAGCCGAGCCGGTTCTGCACGGCCCCGACCAGGATCAGCGGCGCGGCCTCGCCGAGGGCCCGGGCGAGCGACAGGACGGTGCCGGTGAGGATGCCGGGCGCGGCGTAGGGGAGGACGTGGTCCCGGGTGACCTCCCAGCTCGTGGCTCCCACACCGAAGGCGGCCTCCCTGATCTCGGTGGGCACGGCCCTGATGGCCTCGGCCGAGGTGATGATCACGATCGGGAGCACGAGCACCGCGAGGGTGACCCCCGCGGCGACCACCGTGCGGCCACCGGTGAGGCCGCCCAGCGCCTTCACGAAGATGGCGAACCCCAGGATCCCGTAGACGATCGACGGGACGCCGGCCAGGTTCCGGATGTTCACGTCGACCACGCGGGTCAGGCGGCTCGGCGGCGCGTACTCCTCGAGGTAGATGGCCGCGGCCACGCCGAGCGGGAACGCGAGGAGCACGACGAACACGCCGATCCAGAAGGTGCCCCGGAGCCCCTGGGAGATGCCGGCCTCGTCCGGGAGCGAGCGCAGGGTGCCTGACAGGAACCCGGGCAGGCGGGTGGTCAGCACGTCGGACCCGCCCGTGACGACGTCGACCACGAGGACGCCGAGGACGGCGAGGCTGAACGCCAGCCCGCCGAGGAGCGCGACCCGGAAGGCGGCGCCCGAGACGTCGGCCCGCCTCCCCGTCAGCTGACGGCGGACGGCGGCCGCACCGGTCTCGGCGGAGCGGGCGGGAGTGGACAGCACCGGGGGGCCTCCTGGAGGGCTAGTACCGCTGCCGGACCCGCCGCACGAACCGGTCGGCAACGAGGTTGAGCGTCAGCGTGATGGCGAACAGGACGATGCCGACGAAGAACAGGCTCTGGAACGTGAGCCCGGCGCCGACCACGCTGTCGGTGCCGGCGGCGAGCGACGCCATGCCCGCGGTCATGGTGAGGCCGGGTTGGAAGGGGTCGGTCTCGAACAGCGCCCCGCCGCTGCGCCCTGCGGCGATGTAGACCACCATCGTCTCGCCGATCGCCCGGGCGAACGCGATGAGCAGCGCGGCGACGAGCCCGGAGACGGCGGCCGGGATGACCACCCGGACGGTCGTCGTGACCTTCTTGGCGCCGAGCCCGTACGACGCCTCGCGCAACGACCGTGGCACCGCCCGCATCGCGTCCTCGGATATCGATGCCACCAACGGGATGATCAGCACCCCGACGCCGAGGCCGGCGGCCATCATCGTCTGCTGGGGAGCGGTGTCCCGGATGCGCTGCACGACCTCCGGACCGATCCAGGTGAGGGCGAAGAAGCCCACCACCACGCTGGGGATGCCGGCGAGGATCTCGAGGATCGGCTTCAGCCAGCGCCTGACACGCGGGCTCGCGTACTCGGACAGGTAGACCGCAGCGCCCAGGCCGACCGGCACGGCGATGATCATCGCCACGACCGTGACCAGAAGGCTGCCCACGATCAGCGTGCGGATGTCGTACAGGCCACGCCGCGGGAACCAGCCGTCGGTCCACACGGTCGCCCACTCGACCTGGGAGACGAACGTCCAGGCCTCGCGCAGCAGCGAGAACACGATCAGCGCGCTGATGACGACCGACATCGTGGCGGCCGCCAGGAAGACCCGGCGCACGGCGCGGTCGCGCCGACGGCGGCGGCCATCACCCCGCAGGCTGTCGAGGGTGATCGGTGCAGCGACGGTGGCGTGGCTCACGGATGCGCCTCCCATGACGTGGTCCGGGTTCGCGGGCGACCTGCTGGCGCGACGTGGCCGGGGGCCGGTTCGGCCGGCCCCCGGCCGGAGGTCACGGTCAGCCGCCGTCGCGGGTACCGGTCTCCCGGGCCTCCCACACCTCGCGGGTCTCCGCGATCGACTCGCCGTCGAGGTCGATGTACCCCACGTCGCCCACCGCGGCGAGGCCCTCGTCGCTGAGGTAGAAGTCGATGAGCTGGACCAGGGCCGGGTTCTCCTCGAGCTTCTCGACGTTCGGGTAGATGTACAGGTCCCGGGCGATCGGGTACGACCCGTCGGCCACGGTCTCCTCCGTCGGGGCGATGCACTCGCCCCCCGGCTCCTCGCTCACCGCCAGTTGCTTCACGGCGTCACCGGCTTCGATGGCGTACGCGTAGCCGACCCACCCGAACGAGCTGTCGCTGCCCTCGATGCCCTGGATGATCACGTTGTCGTCCGCCGACGACTGGTAGTCGGGCCGCGACTCCGGTTCCTGGCTGCGCTCCTCGGCGATCCCCTCGATGACGATCTCCACGAAGCTGTCATAGGTTCCCGACTCCTCGCCGGGCGCCGTGATGTCGAGCGGCGCATCGGGGAGCTCGGTGTCCGAACCGAGCTCGGCGGCGAGGTCGCCGGCGTCGGCCCAGGTGGAGAAGCCCTGTGACTCGGGCCCCACGAGGGCGTACATGTCGGCGAAGCTCAGGCACTCGATGTCGTTCGCCGGGTTGGTGAGCACGCTGAGGCCGTCGATGGCGATCTTGAGCTCGATGTACCTGATGCCGTTCGCCTCGCAGGTCTCCACCTCCTCGGCGGAGATCGGCCGGGAGGCGTCGGAGATGTCGGTCTCGCCCTCGCAGAAGAGCGCGAAGCCGTCGCCGGTGCCGGGGCCGTCGACGTTGACCCGGGCGTCCGGAGCCACCTCCTCGAACAGCTCGGCGACGCGGGTGGTGACCGGGGCGACGGTGGAGGACCCGGACACGTCGACCGTGCCGGACATCTCGTCACCGTCCGAGGCGGCCCCCGAGCCGCCGCCGTCGCTGCCGGTGGCTGCGTCGTCGTCACCGCACGCGGCGGCGATCAGCGCGAGGGCGAGCGGGAGGGCGAGCAGACGCATCGAGCGTCGCTGTGCGAGTCGCACGGATGTCTCCTTGTTCGTCGTGGTGATGCCACGCGGAACGTACGGGTGCGACATGGCCGCCCAGCGGGGAGGCGGTGACGGGCCGGTGAATGCCCGGCGAAATGTGGGTCCCAGCGTTCGGGATCGCGGCGGTGCGCCGGCGGTCGCAGGGGCCGCCGGGTCTCGGCGGCGGCGGGTCGTCCGCTAGTCGCTCACGCCCTGCGCATCTCGCCGCCGTGCGCGGTGAGGGCCCAGATCACGAACCCGTCGATGGCGATGATGGTGAGGGCCCACACGGGATACGCGGGCATGTAGAGGAAGTGGGCGACGAGGCTCACGCCGGCGATGACCACCGCGACGGCTCGGGCGAGGACGTTGCCGCTCAGCACCCCGATGCCCGCCAGGAGCACGGCGGCGCCGACCCCGAGGTGCACCCAGCCCCAGGTCGTGAGGTCGAGGTAGAGGTCACCCCGGTTCGTGAACACCACCCACTCGTCGTTCACGATGGCCACGAGGCCGTGGAGGACGTTCAGCGTCCCGGCGATGATCATCATCACCGAGGCGAAGTAGATCCACCCGACCCAGCCCGTCCGCGACGGGTAGGTGTCGGCCGCCGCGGTCGTCCTCGCGGCCGGCTCGTGAGAGACATCACTGGCCATGGTCCTTCTCCCTTCGGTGGTGCCATGCCTGTCCGGCGTCCCGCACCGGGCGCGGGGCTTCTACCCCGAGCGCTCGCCCCGCCGTCACGGGAGTTCGCGGTTGCCAGGATTCGTCACCCGCGGGCGTCAGGGACTCATCACCCGCGGGCCTAGCCTGTCGTGGTGACATCCGGCGGACAGGCCGAAGCGGCGGTACCGCTGCTGGAGGCCGCAGAGCAGGCGATCGCCGGTGGAGACTACGACCGTGCGCTCGCCTCCGCCCGGGCCGCCGTCGACGCCGGTGGACGGGGCCCCGCCCACTACCTGCTGGCCGGGGCGCTCTACGTCGACGACCGGTTCACCGACGCCCGCCAGCACTGGGAGGCGGCCTTCCGGCTGCTCCGCGAGGACGGCGACCTCCGCACCGCGGCGCGCGCCGCCATGTGGATCGCCGAGCTGCACGCGAGCGAGCTGGGTCATCCCTCGGCCGCGCAGGGCTGGCTCGAACGGGCCCGGATGCTGCTCGACCGGGCCGGGCCGTGCGTCGAGTGGGGCTACCTCGAGCTGGCCGTGCTCGCGTGCGACCGGCCCGACACCGCCGACCTGCTCGCCAGTGCCGAGCGGGCGCTCACGATCGCCCACCGGTTCGCCGACCCGGGTCTCGAGGCGCAGGCACTCGCCGACGCCGGGCTCGCCCTGGTGTCGCAGGGTCGCACGAAGGAGGGCTTCGTCCGCCTCGATGCGGCGATGGCCGCGGTCGCCGCCGGCGAAGCCGGCCCCGAGACCGCCGGCATCTGCCTGTGCTCGATGCTCACCGCCTGCGACCGCACCGGGGACGTCGCCCGAGCCGAGGAGTGGACGCAGCTCATCCGGTCGGCCGTGCTCGACCCGGCGGGGCGTCCCAAGGTGCTGGGGACCCACTGCCGGGTGGCGTACGGCTCGGTGCTGTGCGCCGCCGGACGCTGGACCGAGGCCGAGGCCCTGATGCTGGAGGCCCGCGGCCCCGCCGACGCCCCGAACCCCGGCCACGCGGCGCTCACCGCCGCACACCTTGCAAACCTCCGCATCGAGCAGGGCCGGATCGACGAGGCCGCGGAGCTGCTCGCCCCCTACGAGGACCACGTCACGAGCTGCGGTCCGCTCGCCCGCGTCCATGTGCACCGGGGTGAGCTCGACCTGGCGGGAGCCGTGCTGCGCCGGGGCGTGCGCGAGCTGGTCGGCGACGTCCTCCGGGGCGGGCCGCTGCTCGCACTGCTCGTGGAGGTGGAGCTGCGGCGCGGCGGGGTGGACTCCGCCGCGTCGGCTGCGGATGAGTTGACCGCGATGGCGGCCGACGTGGACGTCCCGGCGGTGCACGCCGAGGCCGCCGTCGCCCGGGCGCGGGTCCGTCGTGCCACCGGCGACGCCGCCGGGGCCGTCGCGTCGCTGCGCGAGGCGGTGGCACACCTCGCTGGCACCGAGCGCCCGCTCGCTCTCGGCACGGTCCGCCTGGAGCTGGCCGAGGTGCTCGCGGGTGCCGGTGACGTCCCCGCCGCCATCGTCGAGGGCCGCGCCGCCCTGGCGTGCTTCGAGCGCCTGGGGGCCACCGGCGCACGCGACCGGGCGTCCGCCCTGCTGCGCGACCTCGGCGACACGGGGCGCGCCCGGCCGCGGACGCAGGGGGAGCTCGCCGGTGCCCTCACCCGGCGGGAGCGCGAGGTGCTCGCCCTCGTCAGCCAGGGCCTGAGCAACGCAGCGATCGCCGAACGGCTGTACATCTCGCCGAAGACCGCCGAGCACCACGTCGGCCGCATCCTCGCCAAGCTGGGGGTGCGCAGCCGGGCGGAGGCCGCCGCGCTCGCGGTGCGCCTCTCGGCCGGCACGGCCCCGGGCCGGTAGACCCCGGGGCCCGCCCGCAGCGCGCCGGCCGCATCCGTCACGGAAATGGGGGTGGGCATCGGGGTTCCGCCCGATGACGGTCGGGGCCGGACAGGCGACGCTGCCCTCGACGACCGCGGCACCCCCGCCGCAGCGATTCCCAGGAGGAGCCACCGTGCACACCAAGGTCGACGAGATCGCCCCCGACGTGTTCCGCCTCTCGACACTCGTGCAGGACGCCGCCCCCGGCGGGTTCACGTTCAACCAGTTCCTCGTGCGGGACGAGCAGCCGTTCCTGTTCCACACGGGGATGCGCCAGCTCTACCCGCTCGTGTCCGAGGCCATCGCCCGGATCGTGCCGCTGGCGGATCTGCGGTGGATCTCGTTCGCCCACGTCGAGGCCGACGAGTCGGGGGCGATGAACCTGCTGCTCGCCGACGCACCCGAGGCACGCGTCGTGCACGGGCCCCTCGCGTGCGCGGTGTCGCTGAACGACCTGGCGGACCGGCCGCCCGTCGCGATCGGCGACGACCCCCTGGAGCTCGGACGGCACCGGCTGCGCTTCATCGCCACGCCGCACGTCCCCCACGGCTGGGAGAGCGGGCTCTGGTTCGACGAGTCGACCCGCACCCTGTTCAGCGGCGACCTGTTCTCCCAGGTGGGCGACGGACCGGCCATCACCGAGGACGACATCGTCGAACCGGCACTGGCCGCCGAGCAGGTGTTCCACTCGACCGCGCTCACCCCGACGCTCGGCACGACGCTGGAGCAGCTCGCCGGGCTCTCACCGACGACGCTCGCCGTCATGCACGGGTCGTCGTTCCGCGGCGACGGCGCCACGCAGCTCCGTGCGCTCGCCGCGGGCTACGCCGCCATGGCGGCCGAGGCCGCACCCGGCGCGGGTTCCGGCGTGGCCGTGGATGCGTCCGGATCGCCGGCTTGACCGGCGTGCGGAGGGGGAGGACCTTCTCCCCGTCGGTCCGCAGGGACTGCTCCCGATCGGGCCCCACCTGCTGGACGGTGACCCTGTCGTAGCCGGCGTCGTCGAACATGCGGATGGACCGTACGTGCTCCTCGGTGGCCGTGGTGGGCGGGCGGCCGGCGGGACGCGGCTACCGCCGGTCCTCGTCATCGATCGGGATCTCCTGGGACTGCTCCCAGACGTCGGCCTCGTCGGCCTCGCGCCAGGAGCGGTCCACGACGGGTCGCTCTCCCGGTTCGACCTCGGTTGCCTGGTCCAGGGCGTCGGGCTCGGGGGCCTCCGGGTCCGAGGTCTCCGGGCCGCGGGTGGGCTCGGGAACGACGGGTCGTCGTTGCTCGAGCTCGTCCCCTTCGGGCACCTCGTCGGGGCTCGAGGACGGGTCCGGTGTGTTCGATGCAGGCGGCACGTCACCCATCATCGTCGCTGGAAGGCTGGAGGCGCGGTCGCCGGCGAGATCTGGCCGCCGTTCGCTCGGGCACCGGACACGACCGGGCCCCAGGCTGCGATGCGGACGGTCTCATCGCCGGTGGCGAAGCATCCGGTTGACCCGCGCTGCCTGTCGCATCTCGTGGTCACGCTCTGCGAGGTTCGGTGCGTTGCGGGCTGCGTCGGCATGGAGCCGGGCAGCGAGCTCCAGATCGCCGTTCCTCTCGTGGAGGTACGCGGCGACCGCATCCCACCGCGGAACGTGCTCCTCGACGTCGGCCAGTGCCGCCAAGCCTGCGAGCGCACCGTCCGCCTCGCCGACCGCGACCGCACGATTCAACCGGACGATCGGCGTATCGGTGAACCGGAGCAGCTCGTCGTACCACTCGACGATCTGCACCCAGTCGGTCTCCTCGACGTGGGTCGCGTCGGCATGGAGCGCGGCGATCGCCGCCTGCGCCTGGTACTCCCCGAGCTGATCGCGCGCGAGCGCGGCCTGCAGGATGGCGATGCCCTCGGCGATGAGCTCGGTGTCCCACTGGCTCCGGTCCTGTTCGGCGAGCGGCACGATCCGTCCGTCCGGTCGGGTGCGGCTGCGGCGGCGTGCGTGGTGCAGCAGCATCAGGGCGAGCAGCCCCTCCACCTCGGGGACCTGCACCAGTGCTGCGAGCTGCCGGGTGAGCCTGATCGCCTCGGCGGCGAGATCGACGTCGCCCGAGTAGCCCTCGTTGAACACGAGGTAGAGCACCCGCATCACCGTGCGCACGTCGCCGGGACGGTCGAGACCGGTCCGGCCGACCGTGCGCTTGGCGCGGCTGATGCGCTGCGCCATGGTGCTCTCGGGCACCAGGTAGGCGCGTGCGATCTGGCGTGTGGTCAGGCCGCCCACGGCGCGGAGCGTCAGAGCGACCGCGGACGACGACGTCAGGTCGGGATGCGCGCACAGGAAGTAGAGGTGCAGCGTGTCGTCGGCGCTCGGCACCAGCCCGGGCCGGGGCTCGGTGTCGCATCGGGCCTCTCGCTCACGGCGCGCGGCGTCCGACCGTGCCATGTCGAGGAAGGCTCGCCACGCAACGGTGATGAGCCAGGCCCCGGGATCCGACGGCGGCTCGTCCTTCCACGCGGCGAGCGCCCGGACGAGCGCCTCCTGCACGGCGTCCTCGGCCGTCGCGAAGTCAGCCCCGCGACGGACGAGGACGCTCAAGACGCGGGGGACGAGCTCTCGGAGCTCGACGCCGTCCACGTCACTCGGTGACGGTGGGCGGGGCGGTCAGGAAGGGTCGAACCTCCAGCCATTCGTGGATCGGTTCGCCGCCGGCCCCGGGCGCTGCCGACAGCTCACCGGCGAGCTCGATGGCTCGCTCGTAGCTGTCGACGTCGATCACCATCCACCCGGCGATCAGGTCCTTGGTCTCGGCGAACGGGCCGTCGGTCACCGGCGGGCGCCCCTCGCCGTCGTAGCGGACCCACACACCGTCGGGCGACAGGGCCTGTCCGTCGACGAACTCGCCGGTCCGCTCGAGCCGGGCGGCGAAGTCGCTCATGAACCGGATGTGTGCGTCGACCTCGTCGGGCGCCCACTGGTCCATCGGGACATCGTTGACGGACGCGGGCGCCCCTCGGTAGTGCTTGAGCAACAGGTACTTGGCCATGGTGTCCTCCTCGTGTGACGGCGGCCGGCAGGCCGCGTTCACCCTCAGACGGAGCAGAGTCCGCGTTCTCGACACCGGCGGTCCAGATCCTCACACCGAGGCTCGACCGGCGGAGGGTGCACCGGCGGAGGCTGCGGCGGTGAGGAGCCTGTCGTACTGGGGCGCGACCGCCGGCCATGCGAATCGTTCGATGTAGGTCCGGGCCCGGCGGGCGGCGAGCGTGCGCTCGTCGTGGCGCGTGAGCGCCCAGCACAGGCGCTCCACGAGCTGGCCACCGGTTCCGTAGAGGTACGGGGCCGGGCCGGGCACCAGCTCGGGGTAGGAGAGGCGGGCCGGCAGGAGCGGCAGTGCGCCGGCGGCGATCGCCTCGGCGACCGCCAGGCCGAAGAAGTCGTGCCGGGCGGTGCTGACGACGACATCGGCCTGCGCGAGCAGGCCGGGGTACTCGTCGTCGGTGGCGGTGCCGAAGTGGACGACCCGCTCGCCGAGGGCCCGGCGGCCGGCGGCGAACACGTCCGGGACCGTCTGGAACGACTCGCCCGCGATGATCGCCCGGAAGGCGATGCCCCGGGCGGCCACCTCGGCGAGGGCGGCGAAGAACGCCTCCGGGTCCTTGTCGTACTCCCAGCGGTGGTTCCAGAGCACGACGGGGGGCTCGTGGCGGCGGCGGTCGAGCGAGAACCGGTCGACGCAGAGGCCGACCGGCAGCACGCAGGAGACCGCCTGCACTCGTTCGACGTGGTCGAGGTGGCGGTGGTCGGGGAAGCGCCGGAGCAGCCCCGGGAGTGCGGCGAACACGTCGGCTCGGTGATGCTCGGAGTTGAAGACCACGCGGTCGGCGACCGCCATGCTGAGCCAGTTCGTCATGGCATAGGTGTGGTCGGGCGGAGCGTCGTCGCGGGCGGGGTACGTGAGCTGGTTCTCGTGCATGTACAGCACCACCGGGACGCCGGCCAGGGCGGTGCGAGCGAAGCCCAGGAGGCCGGGCAGGTGCACCATGTCGCTCACGAGCACCACGTCGGGCCGCCCCCGGCGCGCCACGAGCCGGCCGACGTCGTCGGCCAGGGTGAGCGCAGCACCCTGCATGCGCCACTTCCAGAATCCGCCGGTGTGGGTGACGAGCGCGACGTCGTGGGCGCTGTGGCGGGCCAGTCCCTCCGCCCAGGAGCGGTGTGAGCCGGTGAAGTACGGCTCGCACAGCAGGATCCGCAGCGGACTCATCGTCGACCCACGCTACGGCCACACGACCTGGCCCCGACATGGCATGCGGCCGACGCGATCGGCTCACGGTTCCCAGAGATCGATGGTCACCGCCGCGATCTCGCCGTCCACGGTGACGAACAGGTCGACCGTCCACCACGCGAGGCAGCTGTCGATGCTGTCCGGCCGGGGCTGGACGCTGATGTGCCGCAGGTCCGCCACCTCGGTGGGAACAGGTTGTGGCGGCGATGCACAGTGCGGATGGTCGCCGACCGAGACGACCGTGTCACCGGCGTCGGCGGCGAGCTCCAGGGCGGAGGCGCGGCCGACACGGGCCCGGAACAGGTCGAGATCGAGCACCCACGCATCCGGGTCGGCCAGCTCGGACTGGTTCCTGACC
>JBKHJZ010000045.1:0-19320 GCA_046537875.1 Acidimicrobiia bacterium
GCCCGCACCCGGGGCCCGCCCCGAGGCCTGGCAGCCGGAGGAGTGGATCGACGAGGGCGAGCTGCGGGACGAGGCGGCGGGCGCCGTCGACCGCGGCCGGACCCGGCGGGGACCCGACCGGGAGGGCCGGGGCAGGCGGCGGGAGCCGGGGACGACCGGTCCGGCCCGCACGCTGGCCGAGGAGCTGCGTGCCGCCGTGCCGGCCGGCCGGATCGAGCGCCTCGAGGCCCGACTCCACGAGGCGTCGCGCGCGTACCAGCGGGGGAACTACGACGATGCCCGGCGACTGTTGCGTCCCCTGGCTGCGCAGGCGCCGACCGCCCCGTCGGTGCGCGAGCTCTACGGGATGACCCTCTACCAGCTCGGGCGCTGGTCGCAGGCTCGGCGCGAGCTCGAGGCGTACCGGTCGCTCACCGGCAGCACCGAGCAGCACCCGGTGCTGGCGGACTGCGCCAGGGCCCTCCGCCGCTACGGGGAGGTGGAGGAGCTCTGGGACGAGCTGCGGGCCGCCAGCCCCAGTGCCGAGCTGGTGGCCGAGGGGCGCATCGTCGCGGCCGGTGCACTCGCCGACCAGGGCCGGATCGACGACGCGATCAGGTTGCTCGAGGCGGGAACGCGCCAGATCAAGCGGGCTCGCCCACACCACCTGCGCATGGTCTACTCGTTGGCCGACCTCTACGAGCGGGCCGGCGACCTGCCGCGGGCCCGTGACCTGTTCGCACGGATCGCCGACAGCGACCCGGATTTCGTCGATGTCGACGCGCGCCTCAGAGCGCTCCGATGACGCCGCTGCGCCGCGTGTTGAGCACCGCATGCGGGCGTTCGACCACGTACCGGGGCGCACTGCTTCGGTCGTGTCACAAGGGACTGGTGCACACCCGCACAGGGGCCTTGCGGCCCTGGTCAGAATGCCCGCGGACCGGGTAGGCAGACGATATGGTCACAACCAGATGACAGGAAGTTGAAGGAGGCGCGGTGTCCGACACCACGCGACGGGCGCGAGCCCCAGAGACGGTCGACCGGGTGATCATCCGGTTCGCAGGCGACTCGGGCGACGGCATGCAGCTCACCGGCGACCGGTTCACCGACACGAGCGCCCTGTACGGCAACGACCTGGCGACCTTGCCGGACTACCCGGCCGAGATCCGTGCTCCCGCGGGCACGCTCGCCGGAGTGTCGGCGTTCCAGGTGCACATCTCCGACCACGACATCACGACGCCGGGCGACGCCCCGAACGTGCTCGTCGCCATGAACCCCGCCGCCCTGCGCAGCCAGATCGGCCGCGTGGCGTCCGGCGCCACGCTCATCCTCAACGAGGACGCCTTCGACGAGCGCCACCTCACCAAGGCCGGCTACACCACCGACCCGCGTGAGGACGGCAGCCTCGACGGCTTCACCGTCTACGAGGTGCCGATGACCTCGCTGACCAAGGGGGCCGTCGAGCCGCTCGGGGTGAAGCCGCGTGACGCCGAGCGGTCGAAGAACTTCTTCGCGCTCGGGCTCGTCTCCTGGATGTACACCCGGCCGGTCGAGCCCACGCTCGAGTGGATCCAGCGCAGGTTCGTGGCCAAGCCGCAGGTGGCCGAGGCCAACACCGTGGCCTTCAAGGCCGGGCACGCCTTCGGTGAGACGGCCGAGCTGTTCGACCACGCCTACGAGGTCAAGCCCGCCACGCTGCCGCCGGGCACCTACACCAACATCACCGGCAACACGGCTCTCGCCTGGGGGCTCGTGGCCGCCGGCCAGCTGTCGGGCCTCTCCGTGTTCCTGGGCTCCTACCCCATCACGCCGGCGTCCGACATCCTCCACGAGCTGTCGAAGCACAAGGGCTTCGGCGTGCGCACGCTGCAGGCCGAGGACGAGATCGCCGGCATCGGCGCGGCCCTCGGCGCCTCCTACGGCGGCCACCTCGGGGTCACCACCACGAGCGGGCCCGGAATGGCCCTCAAGGCCGAGACGATCGGGCTCGCGGTCAACCTCGAGCTGCCGCTGCTCGTGCTCGACATCCAGCGCGGCGGCCCCTCCACCGGACTGCCGACCAAGACCGAGCAGGCCGACCTGCTGATGGCGATGTTCGGCCGGCACGGTGAGGCGCCGCTGCCGGTGCTCGCGCCCCGGAGCCCCAGCCACTGCTTCGAGACCGCCATCGAGGCGGCCCGGCTCGCCCTCACGTGGCGCACGCCGGTGATCGTCCTGTCCGACGGCTACCTGGCCAACGGCTCGGAGCCCTGGCGGCTCCCCGACATCGAGTCCCTCCCGGACCTCCGGGTCGACTACGCGACCGAGCCCAACCACGTCGACGACGAGGGCAACCCGGTGTTCTGGCCCTACCTCCGAGACCCGGAGACCCTCGCCCGACCGCTGGCACTGCCGGGCACGCCCGGCCTCGAGCACCGCATCGGTGGGCTCGAGAAGGAGGACGGGTCGGGCAACGTCAGCTACGACCCCGCCAACCACGAGCGGATGGTCCGCATCCGGGCCGAGAAGATCGCCGGCATCGCCTCGCACATCCCGCCCGTCGAGGTGACCGGCGACGTCGACGACGCGGAGCTGCTGGTCGTGGGCTGGGGCTCGACATGGGGCGCGATCGACGGCGCGGCCAGCCGCGTGCGCCAGCGTGGCCACCGGATCGCGCACGCGCACCTGATGCACCTCAACCCGTTCCCGCCCAACCTGGGCGAGGTCGTCCGCCGCTACCCGCGGATCCTCGTGCCCGAGCTCAACCTCGGCCAGCTGACGCGCCTGCTGCGCGCCGAGTTCCTGGTGGACGCCCGGGCGGCCACGAAGGTCCGCGGCCTGCCGTTCACCGCGGCCGAGCTGGAGCAGGAGATGGTCGACCACCTGAAGGACGAGCGGTGAGCGGGCACCCGTTCGACAGCAACCCGCACGGAGGCGTTCGGTGAGCACCACCACCACCATCCCGGTCACCACCCGCAAGGACTGGTCCAGCGACCAGGACGTGCGCTGGTGCCCCGGATGCGGCGACTACTCGATCCTCGCCGCGGTGCAGCTGCTGATGCCCGATCTCGGCGTCCGCCGGGAGGACGTGGTGTTCGTCTCGGGCATCGGCTGCGCTGCGCGGTTCCCGTACTACATGAACACCTACGGGATGCACACGATCCACGGCCGCGCCCCGGCCATCGCGACCGGCCTGGCGATGTCCCGGCCCGACCTGCACGTGTTCGTGGTGTCCGGCGACGGCGACGCGCTCTCCATCGGCGGCAACCACCTGATCCACGCGCTCCGGCGGAACGTGAACATCACGATCCTGCTGTTCAACAACCAGATCTACGGGCTCACGAAGGGGCAGTACTCGCCCACGAGCGAGGTCGGCAAGGTGACGAAGTCGACCCCGTTCGGGAGCCTCGATCATCCGTTCAACCCGGTGAGCGTGGCCATCGGCGCGGAGGCGACGTTCGTCGCCCGCACGCACGACATGGACCGGCAGCACATGATGGAGGTCTTCCGGCGGGCGTTCGAGCACCGCGGCGCATCGCTGATCGAGATCTACCAGAACTGCAACGTGTTCAACGACGCCGCCTTCGAGGCGATCACGGGACGGCAGAACCGGCCCGACATGCTGATCCCTCTACGCCACGGGGAGCCGATCCGGTTCGGTGCCGAGGGCCAGCGCGGGGTGGTCATCGACCCCCAGCAGGGCGCGTGCCTGGTCGACGTCGCCGACGTGGGTGACGACGCCCTGCTCGTCCACGACGAGACCCGCGAGGACCCCAGCGTGGCGTTCATGCTCTCGCGCCTCGCGGAGGGGCCCACGCAGCCGACGCCGATCGGCGTGTTCCGCGACGTCGTCCGCCCCGACTACGGCGCCGGCGTCGACGAGCAGATCGAGGACGCCCGGGCCCGCGGGACATCGGACCTGGACACCCTGCTGCACTCCGCCTCCACCTGGACAGTGCCGGGCTGACGGAACGCTGGGGGCCACTAGGTTCCGGCGCATGACCGTTGCGCTGCGCGTGTTCACCGAGCCCCAGCTCGGAGCCACCTACGACGACCTGCTGACCGTGGCGCGGGAGGCCGAGCGGCTCGGCTTCGACGCGTTCTTCCGGTCGGACCACTACCTGACCATGGGGCCCGGGCTGGGGGAGCCGGGACCGACCGACGCCTGGATCACGCTCGCCGGCCTGGCCCGCGACACCGACACGATCCGCCTCGGCACGATGGTGACCGCCGCCACCTTCCGCCTGCCCGGGCCGCTGGCGATCTCGGTGGCGCAGGTGGACGCGATGTCCGGCGGACGGATCGAGCTGGGACTGGGCAGCGCCTGGTACGAGCAGGAGCACCGGGCCTACGGCATCCCGTTCCCCGAGCTGGGCGAGCGGTTCGAGCGCCTCGAGGAGCAGCTCGCCGTGGTGACGGGCCTGTGGGCGACGCCACCGGGGGAGCGGTTCTCGTTCGCCGGGCGGCACTACACGCTCACCGATTCGCCGGCGCTGCCGAAGCCGGTGCAGCGGCCGCGGCCGCCGGTGATCGTGGGCGGGTGGGGCACGCGACGGACGCCCCGCCTGGCTGCCCGCTACGCCGACGAGTACAACGTGCCGTTCTCACCGCCCGCCGACCTGCGGCCCCAGCTCGACACCGTGGTGGCGGCGTGCGAGGCGGCGGAGCGCGACCCCGCCACGCTCACGACGTCCGCGGCGGTGGTGCTGTGCTGCGGGCGCGACGAGGCCGAGTACACCCGGCGCGCGGAAGCCATCGGGCAGGACCCGGCCGAGCTCCGGAAGAACCAGGCCGGCGGCACCGTGGCCGAGGTGACCGAGAGGCTCGGCGCCTACGCCGAGGCCGGAGCGCAGCGCCTCTACCTGCAGCTGCTCGACCTCCACGACCTCGACCACCTGCGCCTCGTCGCCGAGGAGGTCGCACCGGCGCTGCGGTGAGCGAGCCCATCCAGCGAGTCGGGGACGACGCGCCGAGCCGGGCGCACTAGCCGGACACGTCGGGCCCCGCGCGCTCGACCGTGATGCGCAGCAGCACCCGACGATCGGACGCCATCGCCCGGCGGTACTCGTCCCAGTCGGGGTGCTCGCCCTGGATGCTCCGGTAGTAGTCCACCAGAGGCTCCATGGCCTCGGGCAGCGACACCACGTCGACCGGGCCCTCCACCTGCACCCACGGACCGAAGAAGCCGTCGGTGAAGACGCACAGCGCGGCGTAGGGCATCGCCCGGAGGTGGCCCACCTTGTAGGCGGTCTCCCGGGTGGAGATCACGACGCGCCCCTTGCCGTCGACACCTGCGGTCACGGGTGACATCTGCGTGGTGCCGTCGGACCGGGTGGTGGCGAGCACCGCCCGGTGGTTGTCCCGGATGAAGTCGAGCGCGGTGGCGGTGTCCATGGCCGAACGCTACCCGGGGCCCGCGCGAGGGTGACGGCCGAGCGGGCCGGCCCCGCCGGCCGTCAGGCGAGGCTGCGGAAGACCAGGCCGGTCTTGGGCTTCGGATGGAAGAAGGTCGTCTTCGGTGGCATGCGCTCGCCGCCCTGCGCCGTCGCCTCGATCTGCGCCACCGAGGCCGGCCGCAGCAGCACGCCGGCCTGCGCAGCCCCAGCGGCGACCGCACGGCGCACGTTGTCGACACCGTGCTGGAAGGCGACGTCGTGGGAGGGAAGCCGTGCGAGCGCCACGTCGAGCCGCGCCGCGTCGAGATCCTGCACGTCCCGGAGCGCCTCGGGGCGGGGCCGCAGCAGGGTCTCGCCGCCGGGGACGACCGCGCACAGCGCCTGCGCCCGGTCCATGGCCACGGTGACCGGGAGGTCGGCCGGCGGAGGTCCGAGCGGCTCGAACCACGGTGCGAGGGCGCCGACCAGGTCGTAGCCGTCGGGCAGGCCGCCCAGCAGCCGGTGGATGGCCCGGACCGTGAGCTCCTCGTCCACCAGCTCCACCACGTAGGCCATGGTGGCGGCCGCGCGGCCGGCGTCTCCCTCGGCTGCGTCGCGCTCCGCACGGTAGGTGAGCGAGGTCTCGTAGCGGTGGTGCCCGTCCGCGATCACCACCGGCTGGGCGGCGACCGCCGCGGCGATGGCGTCGCACCGCCCGGGGTCGGCGACGATCCACACGCTGTGGCGCACACCGGCGTCGTCGAGCGCCTCGGCGCTGGGGGGTGCGTCGACCGGCAGGAGGTCGGTGAGGCCCTTCGCGAGCGAGAGCCCCCAGATCGCCGACAGGTTGGCGCGGCACGAGCGCAGCAGGTCGAGCCGGTCGCTGCGGGCCTTGGGGGTGGTGTGCTCGTGCGGGAGGATGTCGCGGCCGGGCGGGCTGAGCTCGAGGGCGCCGATGACCCCCGTGGTGTGGCGGGGCGCACCGGCGTCGTCCTCGTAGGACATCCGGTAGACGGTGAAGGCGGGATCGGGGTCGGTGGTCAGGACGCCGTCGCGCTGCCACTCCTCCAGCAGCCGCGACGCCACCGCATAGCGCCCCTCGCCCGTCTCGTCGATCGGGAGGTCGAGGCGGACCGCGTTGTGCGGGCTCCGCGCCACCAGCGAGGACCGCTGGCGCTCGTCGATCACGTCGTAGGGCGGGCTGATGACCTCGTCCAGCCGGACACGGGTCAGGTCGTACCGGATGCCGGCGAACGGCTGGAAGCGGGCCACGGGAACCATCCTCGCAGACGGCTGCGCCGCCGCAGAACGGCCGGGAGGGTCGGGGCCGCCCGTGCCGGGGGAGTCGTCACCAGCGGTCCTCCGGGCCGTAGCGCCACGGCGGGGCGGCCGGGCGCTGGGGCGGGGGCCAGCCGGGCTGGACGGGCGGCGGGCGCCGGTGGGCCTGCCGTTCTCCCGGGCCCCCGAGGACCAGCGCGACGACCACGCCGAACACGAACCCGCCGACGTGCGCCGCCCAGGCCACGCCCGACTCGGGGGCGGTGAAGAACTGGAGCACGAACCAGAACCCCAGCAACCACTTGGCCCGGATCTCCACCAGCATGATGAAGAGCATGAACACGGCGGTCCGGACGCGAGCGTTCGGGTACCAGACCATGTAGGCGCCCATGATCGCGGCGATCGCGCCGGAGGCACCGACCAGGGGGACCGTCGAGTCGATGTTGAGCACCACGTGCGCCAGGGTGGCGACCACCCCGCCGGCCAGGTAGAGGAGCGCGAAGCCGACGGGGCGCAGGCGGTCCTCGATGTTGTTGCCGAAGATCCACAGGAAGAGCATGTTGCTCCCGAGGTGGAGCAGCGAGCCGTGGAGGAACATCGACGTCACGACCGCGAGGAACACGTTCTTGTCGGGGTCGAACGCCGGGGTCTGGTCGCCGCGCAGGTCACACGCGGTGTCGTCGCCCTGGTTGAAGGTGAGGATGACCTCGTTCTCGGTGAGCGGGCGACCCTCGACCAACTCGCAGGGGATCGCGGCGTTGCGGAGGTTGAACTCCGCGTCGGCGGCGCTCGACGCGAAGGGGTCCGGCTGCCAGAACAGGTAGATGGCGACGCAGGCGGCCACGATGAGCCAGGTGAGGACCGGGGTGTGCCGCACCGGGTTGTCGTCGCGCAGCGGGAGCACCCCACGACCGTAGCGGCACCGCCCCGGGCGTCCCTCGTTCCCGCCTCTCTCACCTGGACCGATTCGTTGCCACCCGGGGGTCCGGTCCGTAACCTCCGTGACATGGAGCAGCCCGACATGTTGAAGCGCTTGCTCGACGCGGGCATGACCTTCACCGCCATGACGCAGGCTCGCGCCGAGGAGCTGATCCGCGACCTGGTGCGGGCCGGTGAGGTCCAGGCCGAGCAGGCCCAAGCGGTCAGGGACGAGCTGGTGGACCGCAGCCGCCGCAACAGCGAGCGGCTCATCGACGCCGTGCGCAGCGAGATCCGCCAGCAGATGAGCAACCTGGGCCTGGCGACAACGGGGGACGTGGCACGCCTGGAGCGACGGGTCACCGAGCTCGGCGAGCGGGTGAACACGCTGTCGGCTCGCGGTGCGCGGGCGCCGGCGAAGGCGACCAAGGCCACCAAGGCCACGAAGGGCGCGAAGAAGGCGACCAAGGCCAAGAAGGCGACGAAGGCCAAGAAGGCCACGAAGACCTCCAAGGCCCGCAAGGGCACCAAGGCCACGAAGGCGACGACGAGCTCGTCGTCCGCTCGCTGAGGCGCGGCGCCACGCCCCGGGTTCGCCGGCGGCTCGACGCCGAGCTCGTCCGGCGCGACTTAGCCTCCGACCGCCGCCGGGCGCGCGAGCTGATCGAGGCCGGGCGGGTGACCGTGGGCGGTGCGCCCGCACCCAAGCCGTCCCGGATGGTCGCACCCGGCGAGGCGATCGAGGTGGCGGCGCCGCCGCCCCGTTTCGTGAGCCGGGGCGGTGACAAGCTCGATGCGGCGCTCGAGGCCTTCGACATCCCGGTGGCGGGGACCCGCGCGCTCGACGTCGGCGCCTCCACCGGCGGGTTCACCGACTGCCTGCTCCAGCGGGGCGCCGCCGCGGTGGTGGCCCTCGACGTCGGGAGGAACCAGCTGCACGAGCGGCTCCGGCGCGACCCGCGCGTCGAGGATCGCCCCCGCACCAACATCCGGCACGTGGGCCCCGGCGAGCTCGGCCCACCGTTCGACGTGGTGGTGGCCGACCTGTCGTTCATCTCGATCACGCTGGTGATCGACCGGCTGCTCGGGCTGACGGCGCCCGGCGGTCACCTCGTGCTGCTGGTGAAGCCGCAGTTCGAGGCCGGACGGGCCGAGGCGACCCGGGGCCGGGGGGTGATCCGCGACCCCGCGGTGTGGCGCCGGGTGCTCGAGGAGGTGACCGGCGCGTGCGGGGCGCGCGGAGCCGCGATCATGGGTGTCATGGTGTCGCCCCTCACCGGAGCCGACGGCAACGCCGAGTTCCTCCTCCACGCCCGCCGGCCGCCTGCACCGGGCGGCCGGCCCGTCGACCTCGATGCCGTCGTCGCCGACGCGCTCGCCCTCGTCGGCGGCCGTGGCGCCGGGCCAGGGTGAGCGCGCGGTGGCCACGGTCGGCATCGTCATCCACCACGACCGGGAGCAGGCGGCCGCGATCGCCCGCGAGGCGGCCGGCTGGCTCGGCGAGCGCGGCCACGAGGTGCGCATGCCCCTCCACGACGCGGGCATCGCCGGCCGGCCCGACCTGGGCGTCGCCGAGTCGGTCTTCGCGCGGGGGCTCGACCTCGCCGTGAGCGTCGGGGGCGACGGCACGGTGCTCCGCACCGTCGACCTGGTGGCGGCCGAAGGGGTCCCGGTGGTCGGCGTCAACGTGGGGCAGCTCGGCTATCTCACCGAGGTGGAGCCCGCCGGCATCCGCATGGCGCTCAAGCGCTTCCTCGCCGGGTCGTATGAGGTGGAGGAGCGCATGCTGCTCGCGGTGTCGGTCGACGCCCGGTCGTTCGACGCGGACGCGAGCTACCTGGCCCTCAACGAGGCGGTCCTGGAGAAGACGCCGATGGGCCACACCGTGCGGCTGGGTGTCAGCATCGACGGTGAGAAGTTCACCCCCTACGCTGCGGACGGCCTGATCGTCGCCACCCCGACCGGATCGACAGCGTACGCCTTCTCGGCTCGGGGACCGATCGTGGAGCCGACCCATCGCTGCCTGCTCATGACCCCTGTGTCCCCGCACATGCTGTTCGACCGGTCGCTGGTGCTCGACCCGTCGGCCCGTGTCCGCATCGAGGTGCTGGGCGATCGCCCGGCCACCCTGTCGGTCGACGGATCGAACCTCGGCACGCTCGAGCGCGGCGATGCGATCACGTGCACGGCCGCGGCGGGGTCGGCGCGGTTCGCCACGTTCGGGCCCCGGGACTTCCTCCGCATCCTGAAGACCAAGTTCGGGCTGAGCGATCGGTAGATGGGGCCGGTCCACCAGAGCATCGGTGCGCGTGCCGGGCGTCGCGCGCGCGGTCGGAAGGGGGAGTCAGCGTGCTCGTAGAGCTCGCGGTCCGGGACATGGGCGTGATCGCCGACCTGCGGCTCGTGCTCGGGCCGGGCATGACGGTGGTGAGCGGGGAGACCGGCGCGGGGAAGACGATGGTGGTCGACGCCATCGAGCTCCTCGTCGGCGGACGCGCGGATCCCGTGCTCGTGCGGGTGGGTGCGGAGGAAGCCTGGGTGGAGGGCCGTTTCGTGGACGGCGAGGACGAGGTGGTGGTCGCCCGGGCCATCCCCCGCTCGGGCAGGAGCCGCGCCTACATCGACGGGAAGCTCGCGACGGTGGGGGCGCTGGCCGAGGTGGGCGAGCAGCACGTCGACCTCCACGGCCAGCACGCCCACCAGTCGCTGCTGTCGCCGACAGCCCAGCGGGAGGCGCTCGACCGCTTCGCGGGGATCGACCTCGGGCCGCTCCGGGAGGCCAGGCGGGACGTCAGGCGGCTCGAGGAGGAGCTCGCGGCGCTCGGGGGCGACGAGCGGTCCCGGACCCGCGAGCTCGACCTGCTGCGCTACCAGGTCGCGGAGATCGACGGCGCCCAGCTCACCGACCCCGACGAGGAGGAGCGCCTCGAGGCCGAGGAGGACGTGCTGGCCGACGCCGCGGCGCACCGCGAGGCGGGTGCGGTGGCGGTGACGGCCCTGTCCGGGGACGGCACGGTGGCCGAGGGGCCGATCTCCTCCGCCGCCGACGCGGTGGGGGCCGCGGTCGCCGCGGTGGCCGGGCGGGCGCCGTTCGCCGCGCACGAGGAGCGGCTCCGCACGGTCGCCGCCGAGCTCGCCGACATCGCCGGCGAGCTGCGGGCCGCGGGCGAGGCGATCGACGAGGATCCCGAGCGCCTCGCACAGATCCGCGAGCGCCGCCAGCTCCTGCGCGACCTGCGGCGGAAGTACGGCGACCGCCTCGCCGACGTGATCGCGGAGGGCGAACGCCTGCGGGCGAGGGTGGCGGAGCTCGAGGGCCACGACGAGCGGGCGGCCGAGCTGGAGGCCGGGCTCGACGCCGCGCGCCGGGCCGAAGCCGAGGCCGCCGCCCGGGTCGCAGAGCAACGGCACGCCGCGGCGCCGCACCTCGCCGAGCGCGTCCAGGCGCACCTGACCGAGCTGGCCATGCCCAAGGCGCAGTTGGAGGTCGCGGTGACCGGGGAGGGGCCGGCCGACGACGTCACGTTCCTGCTCGCCGCGAACCCGGGCACCCCGCCGCAGCCGCTCGCCAAGGTGGCCTCGGGTGGCGAGTTGGCGCGGACCATGCTCGCGTTGCGTCTCGTGCTCACTGCCGCACCCCCGACCCTCGTCTTCGACGAGGTCGACGCCGGCATCGGCGGCGCCGCCGCGGCTGCCGTCGGGCGCGCGCTCGCTCGCATCGCCGCCGAGCACCAGGTGCTGGTGGTCACCCACCTCGCGCAGGTGGCGGCGTACGCAGACGCGCAGGTCCGCGTGTCGAAGGTGTCCGACGACGCCGCGACCGTCTCGCACGCCAAGGTGCTCGACGACGGCGAGCGGGTCATCGAGCTGTCCCGCATGCTGTCGGGGCAGCCGGAGAGCGTGTCCGCGCGCGTGCACGCGACCGAGCTGCTCGCGTCGGCCGCGGGGGAGAGGGGACGCTGAGGTGGCCGCGGGCTCTCCCGGCGGCGCCGCGGCGCCCGGCGACCGGGCGCCGACGAGCCGGGCCGACGGGCAGACACCGCAGCGGCCGGACGTGCGGGACGCTGCGCCGGACACCGCGAGCCCCCCGGTGACGCCCACCGCGCGCGCGGGGCCGGCGCCCGCGCGACCAGCGAACCGCCGGGAGCGGCTGTTGCGACGCCGATCGGTGGACCGCGCCGCCGAGCCCGTGGCCGGTGTGGCCCGGGTCGACCGGCGCACGAAGCAGCTCGTCAAGCGCCTCCGGCCGGGAGACATCGCGGTGATCGACCACGCCGACATCGACCAGGTCGCCGCGGAGACGCTGGTCGACGCCTCACCCGCCGCGGTGGTGAACGCGGTGCCGTCGATCACGGGCCGCTACCCGAACCTCGGCCCCCTGCTGCTCTGCGAGGCCGGCATCCCGCTGGTCGACGATGTCGGCACAGAGGTGATGGACGTCATCGCGGAGGGCGTGCCGGTCACGGTCGACGGCGGGGACGTCCGCATCGGCGACCGGACCGTGGCGAGCGGCGTCCGACAGACGATGGAGTCCGTCGACGGGGCGATCGAGGCCGCCCGGGCGAACATGGGGCCCGAGCTCGAGCGCTTCGCAACGAACACCGTCGAGTACGTGCGCGAGGAGATCGACCTGCTCACGGGCGAGATCCCGGTCCCCGACGTGCGCTGCCCGATCGCCGACCGCCAGGTGCTCATCGTCGTGCGCGGCATCGGATACCGGGAGGACCTGGCGCTCCTGCAGCGCTCCGGTTACCTGCGGGAGGTCCGGCCGGTGGTGATCGGCGTCGACGGCGGTGCCGACGCGCTGCTCGACGTCGGGGTCGTCCCCGACCTGATCATCGGCGACTTCGACTCGGTGAGCGAGCGGGCCCTGCGCTGCGGCGCCGAACTGGTCGTCCACGGCTACACGAGCGGCGAGGCGCCTGGGACCCGGCGCCTGGAGCGGCTCGGCCTGCCCCACATCGTGTTCTCGGCCCCCGGCACCAGCGAGGACGTCGCCATGCTGCTCGCCTACGAGAAGGGCGCCGAGCTCATGGTGGCGGTGGGCACCCACAACAGCATGGTGGAGTTCCTCGAGAAGGGGCGCGCCGGCATGGCCTCCACCTTCCTGGTCCGGATGAAGGTGGGCACGGCCCTCGTCGACGCCAAGGGGGTGAGCCGGCTGTACCGGCAGTCGGTGCGCACGGCCGATCTCGTGATGCTCGTGGTGGCCGCCGTGTTCGTCCTCGCGGTCGGGGTCATCCTGTCGGAGCCGGTCCGGTTCGTGCTGCGGGCGTTCTGGCTGTCCCTCTTCTCGGGCTGATGGTGAACTTCCGCTTCCACATCGTCTCGCTGACCGCCGTGCTGCTCGCCCTCGGGCTCGGGCTGCTCCTCGGAACCACGTTCCTCGACGACGCCACGGTCGACCTGCTGCGCAACCAGCTCGAGGACCTCGAGCACGACGTCGACAACGCGCGCCAGCGCAACGCCGAGCTGGAGCAGCGGCTCGGCGAGCTCGAGGAGGAGGCGGCCACGCTCCACGAGCAGATCGGCGAGCGGCTCTTCGCCGACCAGCTGGCGGGGGCGCCCGTTCTCGTCCTCGCCAGCCGGGGCATCGACGAGGCCACGATCGAGGGGGTGGTCACGGCGCTCGGCCAGTCGGACGCCGACCTGATCGGCGTGTGGTGGCTGGCGGAGAAGCTGCGGCTCGACGACGACGGCCAGGTCGCGGATCTGGCGGAGGCACTGGGGCTGAGCACCGACGACGCCGCGCGGCTGCGCAACCACCTCGCGGTCCGCATCGCCGACGTGCTCTACGGCGCCGCCGACGCCGTCGATGCCGGCGTGCCCGCAGGCACAGCCGGAACCGGCGGACCGGGGCAGGCCTCGCCCGCGCCGGGGCAGGCCGCCCCGGCCGAGCCCGAGGCGCTGGCCCGGCTCCGCGAGGCGGGCTTCGTCGAGTACGAGCTGGCGGAGGACGACGGCGGCGACGTCATCCGGCTCCCGGCGTCGGGCCTGCGGATCGTCGTGGTGTCCGGCCCCGGTGCGGCGCTCGCGCCCGACGAGGTGCTCGAGCCCGTCCTCAGCGAGCTGACCTCGGACGGCCCGATGCCGGTGGTGGTGACCCAACCGTCGCCCGACCCCGGGGCCGAGGAGGACGGCGACGAGACCGCGGCGTCGCTGGTGGAGACGATCCGGGACGACGAGGAGCTCGCGGAGCGCGTCTCGACCGTCGACGACCTCGACAGGGTGTCCGGCACGGTGGCGATGGTGCTGGCCACCGTCGACGCCCGGCCGGGTGAGCCGCTCATCGGCCACTACGGCCTGGGCGACGCGACCCGGCTGCTGCCGCCCCCCGAGGGGGAGCGGTGACATCGGTGGCGCTCGCCGGGGCCGCGGGGGCGCCACCCGACGAGGGCCGGCGGCTCACCCGCGACACCGCCACGATGTCGCTGATGACCCTGCTGTCCCGGGTCACGGGATTTGCCCGCATCGCGGTGGTCAGCGGCGTGCTCGGCACCACGCTCCTCGGCAACACCTACCAGACGACGAACACGGTGCCGAACCTGGTGTTCGAGCTGTTCGCCGCCGGGATGTTGCAGGCGGTGCTGGTGCCCGAGCTCGTGGGGGTCCTCGGCGCCCGGGGCCGGCCGGAGGGCGAGCGGATCGCGGGCCTGGTGCTCGGGGCCCTCCTCGCGGTGCTTGGCGCGCTGGCCCTGGCCGGTGCGGTCGCGGCGCCGCTGATCTCCCGTGCCCTGTTCGCCGGGTCGCCCGCCGAGGGGGCGCTGTACGACCGCCAGGTGTGGCTGGGCACCGTGTTCCTCTGGATCTTCCTGCCGCAGTTGCTCTTCTACGCGATCGGGATGGTGGGCACGGCCGTCCTCAACGCCCACGACCGCTTCGGGGTCCCGGCCTTCGCACCGGTGCTCAACAACGTGGTGGTGATCGGCGCCTACATCGCATTCGGGGTGCTTCACGGAGACAGCGGGACCCTGCAGCTCTCGGTGCTGGAGGTCGCCGTGCTGGCCGGGGGCACCACCCTCGCCGTCGCCGCCTTCACCGCAGCGCCGGCGCTGGCGGTGCTGCGCAGCGGCTTCTCGCTGCGGCCCCGATGGGGGCTCACCGACCCCACCGTCCGCCGGCTGGGGCGCCAGGGACTGTGGGCGGGCGTGTTCCTCGCGCTGATCCAGGTGCTCCTGCTGGCGGCGATCGTGCTCGGCAACGCCGTCGAGGGCGGTGTGGTCGTGTACCAGTTCGCTTGGACGTTCTTCCTGTTGCCGCACGCCCTGATCTCGATCCCGGTGTTCACCGCCCTGTTCCCCAGCCTCTCCCGGGCGGCGCAGCGCGGGGACGACCCCTGGTACCGGTCACTGCTGGGCCGGGGCTGCTCCGCGGTGTGGGTGCTGGCGTTGCCCGCCGCGGCGGCGATGGTGGCGCTCGGGGGCCCGGCCGCCCGGGTGGCGCTGTTCGGCCGGGCCGCCTCGTCGGCGGACGAGGTCGCCGCGACGATGGCGGCGTTCGCGGTCGGCCTGGCGCCCTACGGGCTGTTCCTGTTGCTCATGCGCGCGGCCTACGCGCAGGGCGAGGCGCGGCTGCCCGCGCTGGTGCACGTGGCGACCACCGTGATCGGCATCGCCGGCATGGTGACGGCCGCCCTGGTGCTCGACGGCGACGCCCGCATCGCGGGTCTGGCCGGTGCCCACTCGGTGGCGTACCTGGCGGGTTCGGTGCTGCTGCGGCGCAGGATGATCCCGTGGGCGGGACGCCAGCGGTTGGTCGGGCTCCGCGTGGGCGGGGGTGCTCTCGCCGCCGCGGTGGTGTCCGGGCTCGCGATGGCGGGGATGGCGGCGGTGGTGGACGGGCTCGTGGCGGGCGACGGGCGGACGAGCGCGCTGGTGGAGCTGGCGGTGGCGGCCCCGGTGGGCGTGGCCGTCTACCTGGCGTTCAGCCGCCTGGCGGGCGTGCCGGACCCCTGGCGGCTGCTGCACCCCTCCTCCGGGGGGGTGACCGGATCGAACGGGGGTGCCGGGGCCGACGGCGCCTCCGGGCCGGACCGTGGTGCCGGAACCGATGGTGCCCCCGGGCCGGACCGTGGTGCCGGGGCGGGTGGCGGTGCCGCCGTTGCCCCTGGCCACCGGGCTGGGGGTGGCGGCGCGGGCGACCGCGGCGCCGGTCGTGCTGGCGATGGCCGGGACGGGCCGCCGGCGCGCGGTGGGGGCGACGGTGGCTGAGCGCGTCCTCCAGCTGCTCGGGCCCTCGGCGGGCGGCATTCGCCGGCACGTCGCCACGCTCGCAGGGGCGCTGCGCGAGAGGGGCTGGGATCCCGTCGTCGCCGGACCGGCCGGCGTGATGTCCGGGCTCGGGCCCCAGGACGCCGTGGTGCCGGTCCCGGCGGGCATCGCGCCGGCCGGGGTCGTGCGCTCCCGGCGGGCTCTCCTGCCCCTGGCGGCGGCCGCGACGCTGGTGCACGCCCACGGCCTGAAGGCCGGGCTCATCGCGTCGACGGTGCGGCGCCCGGGACCGCTCGTCGTCACGGTCCACAACCTGGTCATCGACGAGTCGGCCGGCCGCGCCGCGGGACCGCTGCGGCTGCTCGAGGCCCGCCTGCCCCGGCGGGCCGACCGCGTGATCGCGGTGTCGCAGGAGGTGGCCGACCGGTTCGCCGGGCTGCCGGGGGCCGACCGGGTCTCGGTGATCGCCCCGGCCGCCGACCCGCCGGCGGTGCACCGGCCGCGTGCCGAGGTGCGGGCGGGGCTCGGCGTGAGCCCCGACGCGCCGTTGGTGGTGTGCGTGGCGCGGCTGCACCCCCAGAAGGACGTCCCGACCTTCCTGCGGGCGGTCGATGCGTTGCGGGCCCGGATCCCGGGGCTCCGGGCGGCACTCGTGGGCGACGGTCCCGAGCGTGGCGCGGTGGAGGGGCTCGTCGATGCGCTGGGGCTGGGGGACGTGGTGGTGCTGGCCGGGCGATCGCCGAACGCGGCCGACGAGATGGCCGCCGCCGACGTGGTGGCGC
Organism: Acidimicrobiia bacterium; assembly: GCA_046537875.1. Classification (GTDB taxonomy): domain Bacteria; phylum Actinomycetota; class Acidimicrobiia; order Acidimicrobiales; family VFJN01; genus JBKHJZ01. Next base: position 16,522 of record JBKHJZ010000045.1, read on the forward strand.
TGTCGTCGCGGTGGGAGGGCAACCCGATCACCCTCGCCGAGGCGATGCAGCTCGGGGTGCCGGTGGCCGCGACGGCGGTGGGCGCCGTGCCCGACCTGGTGGAGGACGGGGCCACGGGCAGGCTCGTCGCACCCGGGGATCCGGCGGCCCTGGCCGCAGCGTGCGAAGCTCTGCTGCGCGACCGGGCGGGCGCTGCGACGATGGCGGGGGCCGGCCGGGGGCGGGCGGCGACGCTGCTGGGGCGCGACGCGCTCGTCGCGGCGGTCGAGGACGTGTACCTGGAGGTTCTGGGGTCGTGAGGGCGACGTGGGGCGCTCCTGAAGGGGGCCGACGACGACCGGGGTCGTGGCGCGCGGCGCGGCGGGCCCTGCTCGCGCTGGTCGTCGCAGGCGCCGTGGGCGCGGGGATGGCCGCCCCGGCGGCGGCGCGGCCGGCACAGGGCGAGCCCGACCGCGACGACGGGCCCGGCCGGGCGGTCGTGGTCAGCCTGCCCACGCTGCGGTGGGACGACATCCTCGAGCACGAGCCGCCCGCGATCCTCGACGTGGTGCGCGAGTCGGCGATCGCCTCGACGAGCGTCCGCACCATCGGCCCCAACACCACCCTCGGCGAGGCCTACGCCACGATCGGGGCGGGCAACCGCGCCACCGCGCCGTTCGCCGAGGCGGGGCTGGCCTTCGAGCCGGACTTCCGCCTGGAGTGGGGCTCCGCCGGCGAGGTGTACACGCAGCGCACCGCCACGCCGGTGGCCGGGGCCGCGGTGGTCCACGTCGGCGTTCCGCAGATCGAGGGCGTCGCCAGCGGCATGCGGTACGGGGCCGAACCGGGATCGCTCGGGCAGGCGCTGCGCGATGCGGGGATGAGCGCCGCGGTGGTGGGCAACGCCGACTTCCCGGGCGAGTACCACCGCGAGCTGGCCCTCGCGCTCATGGACCGGCACGGTCGGGTGCAGGGCGGGACGGTCGGCGCCACCCTGATCGAGCAGGACGGCGCCAGCCCGTTCGGCGTCCGGCTCGACCCCGCCGAGCTGCGGGGCGCCGTCGACAGCGCGCTGCGCGAGCACGACGTGGTCCTGGTGGAGGACAGCGACCTGGCGCGCCTCGACACCTACGCGCGCTGGATGACCGGCGAGGCCCGGCGGCAGGCCCGCGCCCGGGCGATCGAGGACGCGGACGGGCTCGTCGCGCAGATCGCCGACGCGCTCGACCCCGAGCGTGACCTGCTGATGCTGGTCGCGCCGATCGCCCCCAGCGACGCAGGTCACGAGCAGCTCACGATGTTCACCCTGGCCGGTCCCGAGGTGGAGCCCGGTTTTGCGCGCAGCGGGACGACCCGGCGCGACGGCTTCGTCACCCTTCCCGACATCGCCCCGACGATCCTCGACCACCTGGGCATCGAGCAGCCGGACGCCATCACCGGCGCCCCCATGGGGTCGGACGCCGCCGGCCCGGCGAACATCGACGACATCGAGGGCCTCGCAGCCCACAACGAGATGGCCGTGTTCCGGGACCGCGTGTTCGGGCCGGTCACCGGCATCTACATCTCGGCGCAGATCATCGTCTACGCGCTGGTGGCGGCGGCGATCGTCCGCTTCGGCCGGCTGCGCCGCGTCGCCATCGCGGGCTGCCTGTTCGTGCTCGCGGTGCCGCCGGTGGGGTTCCTCTTCGGGGTCGTCCGCTACGACGGGCTCGGCGACGTGGGCTTCACGGCGGCGCTGATGTCGAGCGCGGCGGCGCTGGCCGCACTCGCCGCCCTGCTGGCGCGGCGCCACCTGCTGGCACCGCCGGTCGCGCTCATCGCGTTCGGGTTGGTCGTGCTGGTCGGCGACATCCTGACCGGGGGGTGGCTGCAGGTCCGCTCGGTCTTCGGCTATTCGCCGATCGTCGCGGGGCGGTTCGCGGGGTTCGGCAACCTGGCGTTCGCCATGCTGGCGGCGTCGGCCATCGTGGTGGCGACGGCGATCTGGGCCCTGCCGCGGCTGCGGGGACCCGCAGGGCGGGTCGTGGGGGAGCGGCGCCGCGGCGGATGGCCCCTGTGGCTGGCCGCGCTGGTGCTCGCCGGCGTCCTGGTGGTGGACGGCATGCCGGCCTGGGGATCGGACGTGGGTGGCGTCCTGGCCTCCGCGCCGGCCTTCGCCGTCGTCGTGCTGCTGCTGTCGGGCCGGCGCATCGGTTGGCGACCGGCCGTGGCGATCGTGGCGGGAACGGTCGGGATCCTCGCGATCTTCGCGGCGCTCGACATGGCACGCCCCGAGGAGGACCGCACCCACCTCAGCCGCTTCATCGAGCGGGCCTTCGACGGCGGTGGCGCCACGGTGGTGATCCGCAAGATCGAGGCCAACGTGTCGATCCTCACGTCGTCGATGTGGTCGCTGCTGGTGCCGGTCGGCCTCGCCTTCCTGGCGTTCCTCACCTGGCGCAGCCGCGGCCTCCTCCAGGACCTCCAGCGCCGGATCCCCGGGCTGCGGGCCTGCCTCGTGGGGGTGCTGATCGTGTGCGTGCTGGGCATGGCGGTCAACGACTCGGGCGTCGCCGTGCCGGCGATGGCCAGCGGCGTGCTGCTGCCCTACCTGGCCTACCTGGTGGTGCGGGTCGACGGGCGGTTGAAACGCGCGGGTGACCCGCCCGGCGGGGAGACCCGTGAGGCGGCCGATCGCAGCGAGCGGGAGCGGGACGAGCGGGAGATGGTGGTCGCCGCCGGCGATCGTGGTGGCTCCGACGCGGGCACCGGGACCGATGGCGGTGGAGCCGGCAGCGGCGACGCCGGAACCGGGGGCGGCGACGGCGGAACCGGGGGCGG
>JBKHJZ010000227.1:0-4950 GCA_046537875.1 Acidimicrobiia bacterium
CCTCCGGGCGGCGGACCCCCGCCGGGCGGCGACGCGGCGCGGCGGCGGGCGCTCGCCGACGCCTGGGGCAGGCGGCCGGGCGCGCTCGGGTGGATCGCCGCGGTCAACCACAAGGCGGTGGGCAAGCGGTTCATCGTCACCGCCTTCGTCTTCCTGCTGGTCGGCGGGATCGAGGCGCTGCTGATCCGCACCCAGCTCGCCCGGCCGGAGTCCGACGTGCTCGGCCCCGAGGCGTTCAACCAGACCTTCACGATGCACGGCACGACGATGCTGTTCCTGTTCGCCGTGCCGATCCTCGAGGGCTTCGGCATGTACTTCGCGCCGCTGATGGTGGGCACCCGCGACATGCCGTTCCCCCGCCTGAACGCGTTCGGCTACTGGGCGTACCTGTTCGGTGGCCTGTTCGTCTACGCGAGCATCTTCGCGGGCGAGGTGCCCGACGGTGGCTGGTTCGCCTACGTGCCCCTCACCGGCCCCGCGTTCTCCCCCGGCGAGGCGCTCGACTTCTGGCTGCTCGGCGTCACGTTCGTCGAGGTCTCCGGGGTGGTGGGGGCGATCGAGCTGATCGTGCTGTTCGTCAAGCACCGGGCACCCGGCATGACGCTCAGCCGCATCCCGCTGTTCGTGTGGTCGGTGGTGGTGATGGCGGGCGCCATGCTGCTCGCCTTCCCGGTGCTGATCGGCGGGAGCACGCTCCTCGAGCTCGAGCGCAGCTTCGACCTGCCGTTCTACGACCCGGGCCGCGGCGGCGACCCCGTGCTCTGGCAGCACCTCTTCTGGATCTTCGGGCACCCCGAGGTCTACATCATCCTCCTGCCGGCCACGGGCATCGTCTCGACGGTGGTGGCGGCCGCCGCGCGCCGCCCGATCGTCGCCTACCCGCTCGTCGTGCTGGCGCTCATCGCCATCGGCTTCGTGAGCTTCGGCCTGTGGGTCCACCACATGTTCGCGACCGGCATCCCCCGCCTGGCGTCGGCGTTCTTCACGGCGGCGAGCCTGCTGATCGCGATCCCGAGCGGCATCCAGATCTTCGCCTGGATCGGCACGCTGTGGACCGGCCGGGTGCGCTGGACGTCGCCCCTGCTGTTCGTCATCGGGTTCGTGCTGATCTTCGTGATCGGCGGCATCACCGGCGTGATGGTCGCGGTGGTGCCGTTCGACCTGCAGGTGCACGACACCTACTTCGTGGTGGCGCACTTCCACTACGTGCTGATCGGCGGGGCGGTGTTCCCCATCTTCGCCGGCCTCCACCACTGGTGGCCGGTCCTCACCGGGCGGCTGCTGTCGGAGGGCATCGCCCGGGCCACGTTCTGGCTGATGTTCCTGGGCTTCAACATCGCCTTCATGCCCCAGCACATCCTCGGGTTCCTCGGGATGCCGCGCCGCGTCTACACCTACCGTGAGGTCGACGACTGGGCCGGGTACAACATGGCCTCGACCGTCGGGGGCTTCGTGCTCGCGCTCGGCATCCTGCTCTTCATCGTCAACGTCGTGCGCACCTGGGCCCGGCCGTCGGAGGTGGGCCGCGACCCGTGGGATGCCGGCACGCTCGAATGGCAGACCGGGTCGCCCCCGCCCCCGTACAACTACGACCGGCTCCCCGTCGTCGCCGATCTCCACCCCGGCTGGCGGCCCGCCGAGCCGGGCCCCGAGCTGCGGCTCCAGGAGGCCCTGCGCACCCCGGAGGGAGGCGAGCGCGAGACCTGGGCCACCTCGCCCGTCGACGGCGAGGTGGAGGAGCTGGTCCTGGTCGCCCAGCCCTCGCTCGCCCCGCTCGTCGTGGCGCTCGGTTTGGTAGGCGGGCTCCTCGGGGTGCTGTACGAGATCCTCGCGCTCGAGATCGCCGGGCCGGCGGTGGCGGTCGTCGCCCTGGTGGGCTGGTTGTGGCCCTCGCGGGCCGAGTCGCACGTCGAGCCGGTCGAGCACGAGCGCCCGCTCGCCCCGCCGGCACCCGCCCGCCGGCCGGGGGTGACCGTCGCCGGCCTGTGGGGCATCCGCATCGGCGCCACCGCGGTGACCGCGCTCGCCGCCGGCCTGGCGTTCGCCAACGTCTACCTGGCGGCCAACGCCGACGCCTGGCCCCCCGGGGGCGCCGCCCGGCCGGGCGTGCTCGTCCCAGCGCTCGCCGTCGCTGCGGCGGTGCTCGCCGCGATCGTGGCCACCGTGGGGTGGCGGCTCGTCGCGGCCGCCCGGCCTGCGGTGCTGCCGGGGGCCGTGCACGCGCTGCTGGCCGCGGCCGCGGCCGTGCTCGCGATCGTGGCCATCGCCCGCTGGCCGGTGGCGCCCACCGACCACTCGTACGGGGCGGTGGCGGTGGTCATGCTCGGGCTGCCGGCCCTCGCCGCCGCGGTCGCCGCGGCGATGGGCGTGGTGGTCGCGGTGCGCGGTGCCGTCTCGGACCGCGCCGGGCGGCCGGAGATCTTCGCCCGGATCGGCGCGGAGTGGACCCTGTTCACCGCCGCGCTCAGCCTCGTCCTCGTCGGGATCGCCGTCGGCATCCCCAGGTTCGGGTGATCGTCGTGGCCCAGGTCGTCGACCGTCCCGAGACGCACCGCCCGCCCCGGTCGCGGCGCGGCCTGGTTGTCGCGGTCCTGCTCGCCCCGGTCGCCTGGGCCGTCCACCTGTCGGCCAGCGCCGCGCTCGTCCCGGTCGCCTGCGAGCAGGGCAGCGACCTGTGGCTCCACGTGACGACCCTGGTCACGCTCGCGGTCGCGGTGACGGGGCTCGTGCTCACCCGGCGGGCGCTCCGGGCCGGTGACGGCGGGCCGGCCGAGCGCCCGCCGGAGGTCGACCGGTTCATCGCCGCGCTGGGATGGTGGGGCGGCCTGCTCTCGACCGGGCTGATCATCGCCGAGGGCCTGCTCGTGTTCGGGCTGGAGGCCTGCCCGTGACGCCGGCCCCCCGCACCGCGGTCCCCCCGGGGCTCGTCGCCCGCGCCCGGCGGTGGGCGCCGGCGGCCGGGGTGCTGGCCGCGGTGGCGGCGGTGAGCCCGCCGGTGGAGTCGTGGGCCGGCGCAGGCACGGGGCACCACATGGTGCAGCACCTGGGGCTGATCGTGATCGTCGCGCCGCTGCTGGCGGTCGCGGCCGCGGTGTCGCCGCCCGCCCGGGGGATCGTCGGCCGGGCACCGGTCGCATCGCTGGCCGGAGCGGCGGCGCTCCACGCCGGGACCGTGGCGTTTTGGCACGTGCCCGGCCCCTACGACGCAGCGGTGGACGCGACACCCCTCCATGCCGTCGAGCACCTGACCCTGCTCGGCGGTGCGGTGGCGCTGTGGGCGGCGCTGGCGATCGCGGGGCAGCGGTCGCCGCTGGTGGCCCTGGCGGCGATCTTCGTGTCCGCGGTGGTGGCGACCGGCATCGGGGCCCTGCTCACCTTCGCGCCGCGTCCCGTCTACGAGCTGTCGAGCACGACCGCCGATCCGCTGCGCGACCAGCAGCTCGCCGGGCTGATCATGTGGGTGCCGGGCGGGATCCCCTACGTGGCCGCCGCAGCCGTGGTGATCGGCGCGGCCGTCGTGCGGGCGACCGGCGAGCGAGGCCCGGTGGTCGCTCCCGGGCTCCGATCGGCGGCTCCCGGGGTCCGGGAGGCCGCCGGCGGGGCCCCTGCGGCCGGCCGCGCGTCCGGTGGGCGACCGCCCGGCGGAGGAGGTCCGGCGGAGGTGGGGCGGTGACCGGGGGGCCGCACCGCCGGGCGGGGGCGCTGGCGACCGCGCTCGTCGTCCTGTCCCTCGGTGCGGGGGCGGGGCTGGCCGGCTGCGGCGACGACGGGGGCGACGCCATCGAGTTCGAGACCGGGGGCGACCCGGAGGCGGGCCGCGACGCCATCCGCGACCTGGGCTGCGGCACCTGCCACACCGTTCCGGGGGTGCGGGGCGCCGATGCCCTGGTCGGCCCGCCGCTGACCGACTGGGCGCAGCGGAGCTACATCGCCGGCAGCCTGCGCAACACGCCGGAGGAGCTCGAGCGGTGGATCCTCGATCCGCAGGGGATCGAGCCGGGCACGGCGATGCCGGATGTCGGGGCCACCGAGGAGCAGGCGGCCCACATCGCCGCCTACCTGTTCACGCTGGGCGACTGAGGGACGCCGGGGCGCGCGTGGCCGGTCGGCGCCGGGGTGTCAGCCACCCGGGTCGGCGTCGCCGTTGCCGTCGCCCTCGCCGTGGTCCGGGCTGTCGGAGGCACCGGCGAGCGGCGCGGCCGTCTCGGCCTCCAGCTCGGCGACGACCTGTTCGACCTCGAAGCGGGCGGCGCTGATGCGGTCGCGGCACAGGCGCAGCAGCTCGGCGGCGCGCCGGACGCGGGCCCCGAGCACGTCGACGTCGACCTCGTCGCCGTCGAGCTCGTCGAGGATCGCCTCGAGCTCGGCCAGCGCGTCGGCGTAGCGGATCGAGTCGGTGGCCCCGGGGGCGCCGGCGTCGGTGCCGCTGTCGGGTCCGCCGGGCGTCGCGTCGGTCATCGCGTGGTGCTCCTCGCCGGATGGTCGGTGGCGCCGGTCGCATGCCGCTTCGCGGCGTCGTCAGAGGCGGCCGTGTCGGCCACGTCGCCCGTGGTCGTGGCGGGTGCGGCGCCGCGGTCGTCCGCCGGTGCGCGACCGGTCGCGTCGTCGGTTGCAGCGCCGGACGTGGCGGTGCGGGTGGCCCGCACCGTGCTGCGGATCTCGCCGCTGGCGACGGTGGTCACCAGCGGGTCGCCGGGCGCGAGCCGCGCGACGTCCCGCACGACCCGCCCCTCGCCGTCGCGGGTGATCGACCAGCCGCGCGCCAGCGTGCGCGCCGGGTCGAGCGCCCTCACCTCCGCTGCGGCCTGCGCCAGCCGCCGGTCGGCGCGGTCGACGGCCCGGGGCGCCCGGCCGGCCAGCCGCCGGGCGGCCAGCCCGAGCTCGTGGTCGTGGCTTCGCAGGTGACCGCGCGCACCGGCCTCGACACGGCCGACGGACCGCTCGAGCGCG
>JBKHJZ010000046.1:0-19282 GCA_046537875.1 Acidimicrobiia bacterium
AGATGTCGTAGTAGAGCGCGAACTCCCACGGGTGGGGGCGGACGCGCAGGGCGTCGACCTCGTGCTCCCGCTTGTACTCCAACCAGCTCTCGACCAGGTCGTCGGTGAACACGCCACCCGCCTTCAGGAAGTGGTTGTCCTCCTCCAGCGCGTCGAGCACGGCGTCGAGCGACCCGGGCACCTGGGGAACCTTCGCCAGCTCCTCGGGCGGCAGGTCGTAGAGGTCCTTGTCCATCGGGTCGGGCGGCTCGATGCGGTTCTGGATGCCGTCGATCCCCGCCATGAGCATCGCCGAGAACGCCAGGTACGGGTTGCACGACGGGTCTGGGCAGCGGAACTCCAGCCGCTTGGCCTTCGGGCTCTGGCTGTAGAGCGGGATGCGGACTGCCGCCGACCGGTTGCGCTGGCTGTAGAGCAGGTTGACCGGGGCCTCGAAGCCGGGCACCAGGCGCTTGTAGCTGTTGGTGGTCGGGTTGGAGAACGCCAGGATCGCGGGGGCGTGGGTCAGCAGCCCGCCGATGTACCAGCGGCCAACGTCGCTCAGCCCCGCGTAGCCCGCCTCGTCGTAGAACAGCGGCTCACCGCCCTTCCACAGGGACTGGTGGGTGTGCATGCCCGAGCCGTTGTCCTGGAAGACCGGCTTGGGCATGAACGTGACCGTCTTGCCGTACTGGTGTGCCACGTTCTTGATCACGTACTTGTACAGCATCAGCTTGTCGGCCATGCGCGTGATCTCGTCGAAGCGGACGTCGATCTCGGCCTGGCCGGCCGTGCCCACCTCGTGGTGCTGGATCTCGACCTCCACGCCCACCTGCTCGAGCGTGATCATCATCTCGGAGCGCAGGTCCTGGAAGTGGTCGGCCGGCGGCAGGGGGAAGTAGCCCTCCTTGTAGCGCAGCTTGTAGCCGAGGTTGGGATCCTCGTCGCGCGCGGTGTTCCAGAAGCCTTCGACGGAGTCGACCCGGTAGCTGGCCGAGTTCTCGTTCTGGTGGAAGCGGACGTCGTCGAAGATGAAGAACTCTGCCTCCGGGCCGATGTAGCACGTGTCGGCGATGCCCGTGGACCGCAGGTGATCGGCCGCCTTGCGCACGACGTAGCGCGGGTCGCGGCTGTAGGACTCGCCGGTGAGCGGGTCGTGGACGTAGCAGTTGATCGCCAGCGTCTTCCGCGAGCGGAAGGGGTCGACGAACGCGGTGTCGGCGTCGGGGATCAGGATCATGTCGGATTCCTGGATCTCCTGGAAGCCGCGGATCGACGAGCCGTCGAAGCCGACGCCCTCGTCGAACACCTCGGCCGTGAGCTGCGAGGCCGGCATCGAGAAGTGCTGCATCAGCCCCGGCAGATCGCAGAAGCGTACGTCGACGACGTCGATGCTCTCGTCGGTGATGAGCTGCAGAACATCGTCGGGTGTTCGGTCCTGCACTGATGTCTCCCTTCGTCGGGCGCACTGCACCCCGGTCGGATCGCCCGAGACGCTGGCAGCACGCCGTTTCCCGGCTGTTGCCCGGATGTGAACGCAGTGTGAACCACATCACCCCTGGTTGCGAGGCCGCGCGATCCGCCGCAGGATCATTCCATGGAGAGCACCGAGCGCCAGCGCGAGTACGTCCGCCGCACCGTCGAGGAGCGTGGCGTGCGGATGATCCGCCTCTGGTTCACCGACGTGCTGGGGCAGTTGAAGTCGTTCGCCATCTCGCCCGTCGAGCTGGAGACCGCCTTCGACGAGGGGATGCGCTTCGACGGCTCGTCGATCGACGGGTTCAGCCGCGTCCAGGAGTCCGACGTGCTGGCCAAGCCCGATCCCAACAGCTTCGAGATCCTCCCGTGGGCCGACGGCGTCAACACGTCGGCCCGGATGTTCTGCGACATCGACAACATCGACGGCAGCCCGTTCGAAGGGGACCCCCGCCAGGTGCTGCGCCGGAACCTCGACCGGGCCCGGGAGCGCGGCTTCAGCTTCTACGCCGCACCGGAGATGGAGTTCTTCTACTTCTCCGACGGAGACCCGTCGCACCGACCGCAACCGCTCGACCAGGCGTCCTACTTCGATCTGACCACCGCCGACGTGGCGAGCGACCTGCGCCAGCGGACGATCCACACCCTCGAGTCGATGGGCATCCCCGTCGAGTACAGCCACCACGAGGATGCCCCCAGCCAGCACGAGATCGACCTGCGCTACACCGACGCCCTGGCGATGGCCGACAACGTGATGACGTTCCGCCTCGTCGTGAAGGAGGTGGCCCTGGAGGCGGGGGTGCACGCCACGTTCATGCCGAAGCCGCTGGTGGGTGTGCAGGGTTCGGGCATGCACACGCACTTCTCGCTGTTCGAGGGCGACACGAACGCGTTCTACGACCCGGGCGACGAGCTGAACCTGTCGAAGGTGGCCCGGGGCTTCATCGCCGGACTGCTGCACCACGCCAAGGAGATCACCGCGGTCACCAACCAGTGGGTGAACTCCTACAAGCGGTTGGTCATCGGCTACGAGGCGCCGATCTACACGTCGTGGGCCCGCAACAACCGGTCGGTGATCGTGAACATCCCGCCGATCAAGCGGGGCAAGTCCGAGGGCGCTCGCATCGAGTTCCGGGCGCCCGATCCGGCGTGCAACCCGTACCTGGCGTTCTCGGTGATCCTGTCCGCGGGGCTGAAGGGCATCGAGGAGGGCTACGAGCTGCCCGACGAGACCGCGGTGAACCTCTACCAGCTCACGGCCGAGGAGCGCATGGCCGAGGGGATAGAGACGCTCCCGCAGTCGCTGTCCGACGCCCTCGACGCGATGGAGCGGTCGGAGCTCGTGGCCGAGGCGCTCGGCGAGCACGTCTTCGAGTGGTTCATCAGGAACAAGCGAACCGAGTGGATGGACTACAAGACGCAGGTCAGCCAGTTCGAGCTCGACCGCTATCTGACCCGCCTCTGACCCTCTCCGACCCCCCGTGACCCGCTGGGCGACACCGTGACCGACCGATGGACCCGCTGCTGATCCACCCCGATCCTGCCCCGCCCGAGCTCGCGCAGGCGCTCGACCTCGGCGGTTACGCGTGGAAGGCGGTGGGTGACGAGCACGCCGCGGCGCGCGACGAGCCGGACGAGGGGTGGGCGGGTGCGATCGTGGTGGCGGCGATCGACCCCGACCGGAGCTTCGCCCTCTGCCGGGCGTTGCGCAAGCGTGACCTCCCCCTGGAGCCGCTGCTCCTGCTGGTGTCCGGGGCCCAGCTGGGTGACCTGGAGCTGCGCGAGGAGCTGTTCGACGACTTCTGCCTCTACCCGTTCCAGCCGCTCGAGCTGGAGGCGCGGCTGAAGCACCTGTTCTGGCGGACCGGCCGCGGCACCCGGCCCGAGCTGGTGGAGTACGGGCCGCTGGTGCTGAACCTGGAGACCTATCAGGCCGCGATGGACGGCGTCCCGCTCGACCTCACGTACATGGAGTACGAGCTGCTGAAGTTCCTGGCGTCGCACCCGGGCCGGGTGTTCACACGGGAGACCCTGCTCAGCCGGGTGTGGGGGTACGAGTACTACGGCGGCGCCCGGACCGTCGACGTCCACATCCGGCGGCTCCGGGCCAAGCTCGGCGAGGAGCACGCCAACCTGATCCAGACGGTGCGGTCGGTGGGCTACCGGTTCGGCCAGAGCCGCTGGAGCGCCTGAACAGAGCCGCTGAGCCTCGGAGCGAGTACCGGGCCGAGCGCTGGTGCCGAGGGCCGCGATGGCGGAGACGGCCTCCGTGTCACAGTGCGCTGCAACAGTCTGCTACCGACGTTCCGTGCGCCTCGCTGCGACGTAGACAGGGGTGAGATAGGGCCGCTCCCTCGACGTCGAGGACGTAGGGCGGTGGGGCGTCCGGACCATCCGTGTCCTGGGTGTCGAGGAGCTCGGGGGCCAGGCGTCGCAGGATCGGGGTGAGCGCGTCACGGAAGGGATCAGGGCGGCTGTGGTCACCGAAGTAGGTCCACCACAGCGCCATCGAGCCGCCGTCTCGAAGGAGTTGAGCGCACCGTCGGAGCCCGACATCCGTAGGGATCCAGTGAAAGCAGGTTGCGGCCGCTACCAGGTCGAACGTCGCAAGAGGCAGAGTCGCCTCCTCGAACGCTGCGACGATGACCTCGAGGTCCTGACCGTGGTGGTTGCGGCGGAGCCGATGTGCGAGCTCTGGGCTCAGCTCCACGCCGGTGACCGACGCGCCGAGTTCGAGAAGGCAACGGGTCGCCTGTCCGGTACCCGGGCCGATCTCGAGAGCCTGTGCACCGGGCGCCAGCCCGCATCGGTCGCGGAGCAGCTGGTATACCCGCTCCGGGTACCCGGGCCGGCCGATGTCGTACGCCGAAACGTCGTCGCCGAAGAGCGCTCGGCGGTCGCGGTGGCGGATGAAGAAGTCATCGCCCACGCAGTCATTGTCGCGTTGCTTTGATCGCCGGCTGTGCAACCCTGTCAGACCGTCCTTCGCCACCTCGAAGGGCGGTGAGGCAGGCAGCGAAGTCGGCTCCGACCCCCAGCGGGATGCTCCAGCGCTTGTAGTGTCGCAGTCGTGGCCGCCGCCGACAGGGACCCCGAGATACGTCGCGCTCGTGAGTCCCGGTGGCTCGTCGGAGCCACCATCGGCCTCGTCCTCGTCGGGATCGTCATCGGGCGTTGGCTGGTGACACCCTTCGACGACTGGGTTCCGCTCGCCCCTCGGGCGGACCTCCCTGCCGAGGTCGATCCGAACGAGCTCCCCCAGTCCGCCCGCTTCGCGTGCCCGGCGGTCCTCTGGGGCAGCGGGTCGCCCGAAGCGACGCAGCAGGCCACCGAGGCTCTGGAGATGCAGGACCTGACCCGCGAGCCGTGCGTCGACGCCTCGCGACAACACCGTGCGATCGCGGTCGTCGATCTGGCGGTGCTGGGTGCCGCCGCGGTGGCGGTCGTGCTCGTCGTGCGGCGGCGCCGCCGGGGCGAAGGGGAGAGCATGGAGCCGGTGACCCCGGCTGCGTCAGACGATTCGGTGATCCCCGATCGAGCTGGGCAGCCGGGAGCGCCACGCGAGCTCAGCGGTTCAGCGTGACCAGCTCGCTGCCCTCGTGGCGCGCCTCGGCGTCGCTGGTGAGCGACCAGCCGAGCAACGCGGCCAGGACCGACATCGAGATCAGGAACACCACCGGGATGCCGACGACGAGGACGAGCACGATGAGGACGGCGCCGATCATGCCGCCATCATCGCCCGACGTGCGCCCACGCCTCCACTTCGACGAGCGCCCCGAGCGGTAGGTCGGCCACGCCGATGGCCGAGCGTGCGGGCCGATGGTCGCCGAAGCACTCGACGTACGTCTCGTTCATCGCCGGGTAGTCGCTCATGTGCTGGAGGAACACGGTGGTCTTGACCACGTCGGTCAGGCCGGCGCCCTCGGTGGCGAGCTGCGCCGCGAGGTTGGCGATCGCCTGGCGCAGCTCCCCGGGCACGCCGCCGCCGACCAGGCGGCCGTCGGCGATGCCCACCTGTCCCGAGACGACCAGCCAGTCTCCGGCCCGCACGATCGGGGTGTACGGGCCGACGGGCTTCGCGGGCGAGCTCATGCCGGCCGACCGTACTTCGTCGGCGAGGGCCGCAGCCCGGCCACCGGGGTCCCGGTCTCGGGAACGCCCGGGCCGGGCGGTCAGCGGGGGAGGGTCCCGGTCGGCCAGGCGGGGGGCGTCCCCTGGACCAACCAGGCGGCGGCCGCGACCGCGGCGAACACCGCGTCCGACCCGTTGACCGGCGGCCCGTCGTCGGGGGCGACCTCCACGTCGACCGGTGGCGTGTCGACCGCCCGGAGCACCCCGAAGCTGCGGATCGTCAGGTCGTGGACCTCACCCGACCCGTCCACGGCGAGGCCCTCGCTGCACACCCAGCCGAGGCCCATGTGCGCCGCCCCCACGCAGTACGAGCGCAGGGCGATCTCGTCGAGGGGGTCACCGCACGCCACCCGGACCGACACCCGCGGGTCGTCGCCCAGGCGCACCGTGGCATCGGCGGTCGCCCCGTCCGGCGAGGTGAGCGTCACGCGCGCCTCTTCGCCCGCTCCCGCCGTCGTGGCCCGACGCACCCCCGGCGTCGCCGCCTCGACCCCTTCGGGGTCGCGGCTGGTCGTCCCCAGCGCCGCCGCACCGGTGGAGAGCACCAGCGCCTCGGCCCACCCCGCGGCGCGGATGCCGGCCGACGTCGGTGGCCCGGGCACGTCGACCTCCTCGACCGCGATGCCGGGGGCGACGGTCGCGATCGCGTCGGCGATCCCCGGGGTGCGCACCACCCGGATCACACCTGTTCCGTCGGCCCGAACACCGGCAGACATTGGCGGGCGCTTCGCCCCCAGGCGCACCGCGTCCTCCCGGGCGAGCACCACGCGCACCGGGCGGTCGTGGCGGTCGGCGAGCTCGCGGGCCGCGCCGGTCACGACCGAGCCGAGCTTGCCGCCGAACGCTCCCCCGTTGGCCAGCGGCGATGCCGGCTCGCCGCCGGGGAGGCACCACGACGCGTCGACCTCCAGGTACGCGGGCTCCACCCAGGTGGTGCGCAGCGTCAGGTCCCAGGCGCCGGGCGGGACCCCCAGCGGGTGGCACAGCTCGGCGGTCGTCCGGCGCCCCTGAACCTTCCCGGCCGCGGTGCGTGCCTCGGCCAGCGTCTCTCCGGTGGCCCACCCGCCTCGCCCGTCCGGCACCGCGACGAGCGCCTCGCCGGGCGCCCGGTCGTCGGCGAAGCCTCCGCGACCGAGGGCCACCTCGGGCCCCACCCGCTGGGGTGTGCGGCCCTCGATGGCAGCGCGCCGCGCGGCCCGGTCGAGATCCCGGGCGGCTGCCGGCGCCCGCCCCGGACCCGCCCCGTCGCCGGTGGCGAGCCGCCAGGCGTCGAGGATTGTGCGCCAGCCCGTGCAGCGGCAGAGATGGGCGAGGAGGGCCTGCTCGACCGCCGCCCCGTCGTCGGGTCCGGCGCCCTTCGCCCGCAGCCCCGCCAGCCGCATCACGATGCCCGGCGTGCAGAAGCCGCACTGGCTCGCGCCGGCGGTGCAGAAGGCGTCGCCCCACGTGTCGCGCTCGTGCTCGTCGAGGCCGTCGAGCGTGGTGATGGTCCGTCCCCGCACCCGCCGGGCCGGGGTCACGCACGCGACGCGTGGTTGGCCGTCGACCAGGACCGTGCAGCAGCCGCACTGGCCCTGCGGCGAGCAGCCGTCCTTCGGTGACCGCACGCCGAGCCGCTCGCGGAGCACGTCGAGGAGGCTCTCGCCCGCGTCCGGCACCTCGACCGGCCGGCCGTCGACCGTGAAGGCGAGCGGGGGTCGTCCGGCGGGAGACACGAGGCCGAGGATAGGGCCGGCCCCCGGAGCGCCCACCAGCCGGGCCGGCGGTCGCAGGCGCCGCCGGACCGGGGGCCGTCAGCGCCGCCGTGAGGGGCCGACGACCGGCCGGCTCAGGGGTCGCCGATCGAGTAGAAGCGTCCGCCGCGGGCGCCCACGAACAGCCGGCCCTTCCACACGGCGGGGGTCGACTCGATGCAGCCTTCCAGCTCGACCGACCACAGCTCGGCCGGTGGGTCCGACGTGTCGGACACGTCGTAGCCGCGCAGGATGCCGTCGCAGCTTCCCTGCACGAGCACGTCGTCGACCACCACCGGCGACTGCCAGGTCTTCGGCGGGAGCTCGAGGGTCCAGCGGACCTCGCCGCTGGCGCGGTGGACGCCGTAGACCTGGCCGCCGTCCGCCGTGGCGATCACGAGGTCCTCGTGCAGGGCGGGGGTCGCCCAGAACCCCCGGGGGTCGTGCACCGACCACACCAGCGGCTCGTCGGGGTCGCCGGGGTCGAGCTTGAGGAGCTGCCCGACCTCCGCCGCCCGGGCGTTGCCCCGCTCGTTCTCCACGGCCACGTAGAGGAAGCCCTCGTCGTCGATCACGATCGACGCGTCGATGTCGTCGCCGGCCCAGTAGCGGAACACCCGGGTGGGTTCCCGCCCGTCGGCGACGCCCGACACGTCCCACCCCTGGACCAGCCCACCTGAGTTCGCGAAGTAGACGACGCCCTCGTGCATGGCCACGGAGTTCTCGATCGACACGTCCTCGGTGCGGGTGGCGAGCGAGCTGAGCAGTTCGTCGTCCCAGCCCGGGGTGTTGAACACCAGCTCCGGGTCGACCTGCACCGTCCCGTCATCGGCGTAGCTGCGGTTGAGCTTCACCACGTGGAACTGCGAGTTCTCACCGCCCACGAACATGTGGTCGTCGACGACGAGAGGGGAGCCGTCCCAGTCGTTGTTCCACAGTGTGGGGGAGACGTCCTCGGCGTGCAGCGACCACAGCTCCTCGGGTTGCTCGCGGTCGATCGCGATGACGTGCATCTCGTCGTCCCGGCTGCCCGAGTAGACCAGTGGGAACCCGTCCGGGTCCACCGTCACCGACCCCTTGACGATGTCGCCGGTCGGGAACGGCGGGAGGATGTCCTCGCCGGTCTCGTAGTCGACGAAGTGGATGTTGCGGTCGTAGGCGCCGAACACCACCCAGGTGCGGCCGTCGCGCTCGAACACCGACGGCTGCCCGGTCCACCCGGTGCCGCACCACACCTGGGCCTCCCCGCCCACGACCGACTCGGCGCACATGCCGCCCGACTCGCCCGGGTAGCTCCACAGCACCTCCGGATCCCGGGGCATCGGGCCCTCGCCGTGGTAGTCGCGGGACGGGCTGCCGCGGAAGGTCAGCAGCCCGGGCGTCGCGAACCCGGACGCGGGTGGCGGCGGCTCGGTGGTGGTCGGCGTGGTGGGCGCCGTCGTCGGCGTCTCGGTGGGAGGTGGGGCGACGGCGTCGGACTCCGACGCGGTGTCGTCGCCGAGCAGCTCGAAGCCGGCGCGGACGCCGGCGGCGGTGGCGAGGACGATCAGGGCAGCGACGACGAGTGCCCCGAGCCGGCGGCGGTCGTAGCGCGGCGCCATGTGGGCCGGGGACGGGTGGTCGCGGTCGGGCCGTCGCCCCATCGGCATCGGGGTCCCCGGCCGGTCGCCCCGGGCATCCCCCGCCCGGTCCTCGTCGCCCGTGCCGGTGCCGCCGGCATCCGCTCCGGCGGCCTGCCGGCCCGCATCGCGGTCACGTCGCCGGCGGCTGCGTCGAACCACCTACGACGCGCCCCCGGCTCCCATGCGGGCTAGCTGAAGCTCTGCCCGCAGCCGCAGGTGCGTTGGGCGTTGGGGTTCTCGATGGCGAACCCGGCGCCCTGCAGGCCGTCCTTGTAGTCGAGCGTGGCACCCTCCAGCAGCATGGCGCTCGACTGATCGACGACGACCTTCACGCCGGAGTAGTCGACGGTCCGGTCGTCGTCCGACACATCGGTGTCGAAGAACATCTCGTAGCTGAAGCCGGAGCAACCGCCCGGCCGCACGGCGACGCGCAACGCCAGATCGGGCACACCCTCGGCGTCCATCAGGGAGCGGACCTTGTCGGTGGCGGTGTCGGTGAGGACGATCACGCGGGCCTCCTGGCCTCTCGGGCCTCCTCGGCGTCGATCCGGGACGCCTCCACACTATCGGCGCAGGTGCCCTGTGGGCGACCGCGCGCTCAGAGCGTGCTGCGCTCGGCCTCTACGCCGACCGCAGATCCAGGTCGACCCGGCACGGCGTCCGGTCGAGGAGCGTGTGGAACGCCGCCACCTGCGTGACCGCCTCGGCCGGGCCGGCGGGTGCGTCGGGACCGTAGGCGTCGACGAAGCCCTCGACGAGGCCGCGATGCAGCCCGCACACCACGTCCGGATCCTCTTCGGCCAGGTCGCCGAACGGGCAGTGGGCGAAGGCGACGGTCGCCAGCTCCTCGTCGGTGACGACCGCCGGATCGAAGCCCAGCTCGTCCAGCCGGTCGACGAGCGCCTGCAGGCACCCGGCCGACCGGGCGGCCCGGGTCGCGTCCGCCTCGCCCTGGTGGCGGCCCGCGTCGATGGCCTCCTCGGCGCCGAGGCCGGCGCGCGCGACGACGTGGAGCAGCATCCGCGCGAGCACCGGGAACGTCGCAGGCTCGAGGCCCAGAGAGGGGGCATCGGCGGCGAGCGAGTAGCGGTGGTGCGGCCGCCCGACGGTGCCGCGCGCCTCGATCTCGACGTCGAGCAGCCCGACCTCGCGCATGCGCTCCAGGTGGGGCCGCACCGTGTTGGGATGCAGGCCGAGCGTCTCGGCGACCTCGGCGGTGCTCAGCGGGCGCGGGGAGCGGGCCAGCTCGAGGTAGATGGCATACCGGGTGTTGTCGCCGAGCGCCTTGAGAACGGCGAGCCGGGGAGCGAGCGCCTCGGGCACGCGCCGGAGTCTAGCGATGGCCGGCAAGTTTCACCGGTGCCGGCCGGTAGAATCGCCGCCGTGGCATCGAGCCTGCCCACCTCCGCCGATGTGCTCGACGTGCTGCGGGGCGTGATCGATCCCGAGCTGGGGAGCGACGTGGTCGCCCTCGGCATGGCCCGGGCGGCCGACGTGGCGGCCGACGGCACCGTCACCGTCACCGTGGCCCTGACCACCGCCGGGTGCCCGCTCCGAGCCCAGCTGCGCCACGACATCGAGGCGCGGGTCGGGTCGTTGCCCGGCGTCGCGGGCGTGCGCATCGAGTGGACCGAGATGACGGCCGACCAGCGGGCCGACGCCATGGCCAGGGCCCGGTATAACATCGCCCAGCGCGCCGAGGAGACCGCGGTGCCGACCGCCGCCAAGGTCATCCTGGTCTCATCCGGCAAGGGCGGAGTCGGCAAGTCGTCGGTCACCGTCAACCTGGCTGCGGCGCTTGCCGACCGGGGGCTGACCGTCGGCGTGCTCGACGCGGACATCTGGGGCTTCTCGGTTCCCCGGATGCTCGGCGTGGAGGGCCGGCTGGCCGGCGAGGAGCACGACGGCCGGAAGCGCATGATCCCGCTCGAGCGGCCGGTCGGCGACGGTGTCGTCCGGGTGGTGTCGATGGGATTCCTGGTCGACGGCGAGGAGACCGCGCTGATGTGGCGTGGCCTCATGCTGAACCGGGGTGTCCAGCACTTCCTGCAGGACGTGCGGTGGGGCGACGACCTCGACTACCTGCTCGTCGACATGCCGCCGGGCACCGGCGACGTGCAGATGGGCGTGGCGAAGCTGCTGCCGCGCAGCGAGGTGGTCGTCGTCACCACCCCTGCCCACGCGGCGCAGAGCGTCGCCACCCGTGCGGTGGGGATGGCCCGCAAGAACTACCTGCGCGTCGCGGGCGTCATCGAGAACATGAGCGCCTTCGAGTGCGAGCACGGCGGCACGTACGCGCTGTTCGGGTCGGGTGGGGGCGAGCAGCTCGCCCGCGACGCAGGCGTGCCCCTGCTCGGGACCGTGCCGCTGGAGCCGGCGGTGTCGGCCGGGGGTGACAGCGGGGCGCCGGTCGCGCTGGGCGACGGGCCCGCCGCCGATGCCTTCCGGGCGATCACGGACCGGATCGTCGAGGAGGCGGTTCCCCCCACGGTGATGGCCGGGTGCAGCGCCCGCGTCCTCGCAGCTGCGGTCGCGGCTCTCGACGCTGCGGACGCCTGAGCGGTCGTCGTCACCCCAGCGCGAGATGTCGCCGCCCGGCGCCCGGTCAGCCGCCGTCGCCGTGGAGCTCGCGGGCGGCCGCCGCCTCCGCCGCCCGGCCCAGCGCATCGTCGAAGAACGCGGCCACGGTCGTGGTGGCGAGCGGTCGGAGCCGGGCGATGGCGCTGGTCAGCGCCATCCAGTCGGGCTCCTGGTCGCCCCGGGTCGACGGCCGCCAGAGGTGCTCGACGAACAGCTCGGTGACCACCTCGGCCATGGCCTCCGTGTGCGCCCGCAGCTTCTGCGTGACCTGGAGCCGCCGGTCGGCCGGGACGCCGAGGGCGGCGAGCTCCTGGGCGGCGCTGAACGCGGCGGGGACGAGGATCCGCCACCGCCCGTCCGGCCGCACCTCGATGATGCCGAGCGACTCGAGCTCGTCGGCCGTCCGATCGCTCGGCCGCACGCCGAGGCGGGCGACACCCTCCGCCTCGTCGATCACCTCGACGTCGTCGCGGTCGCGGCTGTGGGAGACCGCGGCCTGGACGAACGCGAGCGCGGTGGCGGCGGCGCTGTCGGGCGCACGGTCGAGCAGCCGGCGGATCGCGGTGAGCGTGAGCCCGTGGGCCTGCAGGTCGCGGATGACCTCGAGGCGCGACACGTGCTCGCTGCTGTATCGGGCGACGCGCCCGTCGCGCCGGGGTGGCGGCACCAGCCCCTCCGACTGGTACCACCGGATGGTGCGCACCGAGGTGCCCGTGAGGTCGGCGACCTCGTCGACGGTGTACGCCTCGGTGGCGCGGGGAGATGTGGCCGCGCTCACGGTGCCGGAGGATAGCCAGACCGGTGAACCGAGCAGCGCTCCGTGCGGGGTCCGGCCACGCTCAGCGATCCGATGGCCGGCTCAGTGGGCCGACCACTCTCCCTCGAGGTCGCGGCCGCTCACGAGCCCCTCGTCGGCGAGCTTGCGCAGGTGTGCCCATACGGTGAGGCGCGCCCAGGGGTGCAGGCCGGGCGGGACCTCGGTGTAGATCTCCTCCACCAGCGCGGCGATGGTGGCCGTCCCCCGCGACCGCAGCGCCTCGATCACCTGCTTCTCGCGATCGAGCCGGTGGGCGATGGTGGCGTCGATCACCGCCAGCGGCTCGTCGATCATGTGGCCGTGGCCGGGGGCGATGGCCCGGAGGCGGGGGCGGATCTGCTTGAGCCGCTCCAGGGACGCCAGGTAGGCGGCCATGTCGCCGTCGGGCGGGGCGATCACGACCGTGGACCCCGACATGATGTGGTCGCCCGTGAACAGGGTGCGCTCCTCGTTGAGCAGGTAGCACAGGTGATCGGAGGCGTGGCCGGGCGTGTGCAGCGCGGTCAGGTGGAACTCGGTGGCCTCGATCACCGAGCCCTCGGCGAGCGTGCCGTCGAGGCGGACGCCCTTGGCGCCCTCGTGGGCGAGGATCTGGGCCCCCGTCAGCTTCCGCAGCTTCGCTGCGCCCGGGGAGTGGTCGGGGTGCGTGTGGGTCAGCAGGATCCATCGGATCCGGTCGCCACCGCATCCGGCGATCGCGTCGAGGTGGGAGGCGTCGTCGGGGCCGGGGTCGATCACCGCGACCTCGTCGATCCCCACGAGATAGGTGTTCGTACCGGGCCCCGTCATCAGCGAGGGGTTCTCGCACACGATGCGCCGCACCATGGGCGACAGGGCGCTGGGGACCCCGTAGACGAGGGGCTTGGGGGCGTCCGCGCTGGCGTCGTCGCTCATCGAGGGCCTCCGAGCTCGCCGTGTGCGGACCGTGGCGGCTCCTCCCAGCTTTCGACGTCCCAGACGTCACCGTCGCGCCCGGGCCCGCCCGCCCGCCGCCGGTGGGTGGCCGACGGGCCGGCGGTGGTGAGGACGGTGATGCCGTGGCGGGCGGCCAGAGAGCGCAGCACCACGGTGCGCACCAGCGCCCGGGTGGGCGGCACCAGGAGGACCACGGCCAGGAGATCGGTGATGAACCCGGGGGTGAGCATGAGCGCACCGGCGAGCAGCACCAGCCCGCCGTCGGCCAGCTCGCGGCTGGGCAGCTCGCCCCGGGACAGCGTGGTGCGGATGCGAGCGAGCACACCGAGGCCCTGGTGCTTCGCGAGCAAGGCGCCGCCGATCGAGATGACGATCAGCAACCCGATGGTGTCGAGCACGCCGATGGCGTCGGCGATCGTGACGATCACGGCGAGCTCGGCCAGCGGGACGACCAGGAAGAGCAGCGCCAGGATCAGTGCCATCGTCGGTCGGGCCGGGGAGCGGGACGACGGGTCATCGCACGTCAGCCTACCGCCGGTGGGTTCGGGCCCCAGCTTCCGGTGTGACGGCCTTCACTCGGTCCCTACCGCTTGGTAACATCGCCCTGCGCACGGGCATCGTTCCCCGTGCCCGCGTGGCCGGTGCGACCGCGACCGAGAGGGAGCCGATGGCGCAACGGACTGGGGGGTCACGTTCGCCCACCGAGCGGCCGCCGATCGCGGCACCGGCCACGCCTCACAACGGCCGGCGCCGCGCCCGCCGGAGGGCGAGCGCGGCGCCGGCCGTGTTCCCGGGTCTCGCCCGGGCCGCTCAGTTGTGCTGGGCGATGAGCGTTCGGCGCTCGGATTCGCTCAGTCCACCCCAGATGCCGTGCGGTTCACGGATGCGTATGGCGTACTCGAGGCACGGCTGGCGCACGGGGCACGTGGCGCAGATGCCCTTCGCCTGTTCTTCTCGCCTGAGCTTCTCGCTCTTCCGCTCGAAGTGCGAGGGCGGGAAGAACACGGCAGCCTGTGGACCCCTGCACGCGGCCTTCACCTGCCACGCCTCGTCAACACGCTGTGCACTCACAGACACACCCCCCTTCGGGCGCGGACAGTACAACCCGCCATAGGGGTGGAACAAGGGAAAGTTCCGGTGTGGGGCGCGGCGGATCGCCTGACGGTTTCGCAGGTCAGCGCCCATGTCGGCGCTGTGTCAGCGCGTGCGGGGGACCGATGACGCGCGTCCCGCGAATGGCAAATGACATGCGCGCCAACGGCTCGTCCCCGGTTCAATCTCACGCATGGTGACGGCCACGTTCGCGGTGGTCGCGGGCACCACCATGCTGCGGCTCCACCTCGAGCAGCAGCCCCTCGATCGCCACGACGCGTGCCGGCTCGCTGGCACGGATCGGGGTCGCGCGGTTGGTGCGAGCGCGCCACGGAGCGTCGCGAATCGTCACCACCCCTTCCGGGTCGAGGTCGGTGCGCGCCTCGCCGAGCTCTCCGATCATCCACTCGCGCCCGATCGTGGGCGTGGAGAACCGGCTGCGGACGATCGCCGGCATGCCGCCCAGCATCGCCAACGTGATCCCCACGATCGCGGCCCCCAGTGCCAGCCAGCCCACCGAGAACCCGTCGAACAGGAGCACCGATCCGAGCACGAACGACACGGTCGCGATGCCGGTCCACACCCGGGGCACACCGGTCTGCACGTCGACGCCGTAGCCGAACATCGCGACGAGCAGGAGCGCCACGCCGAGTGGCCGGGTGGGCAGCGTGGCCAGGCCGTAGCAGCCCAGCACCAGCGACCCGGCGCCCACCATGCCGGCGACGCCCACCCCGGCCGTGTACAGCTCGAACAGCAGGAGGCCGAGGCCGATCACGAACAGGAGGTACGCAACCGAGGGGCTGGCCACCGTGTGCATCAGCTCGGCGAACACGCCCGGGCTCCCGAACGACACCGGCGTCACGGGTTCGGTGCGGCGCTCGTCGCCCCGGCCCACCACCTGCGTCTCGACACCCTGGTCGGTCAGCCCCACCACGAAGTCACCGACCGTGGGTGCGTCGTTGTCGACCAACCCGAGCTCGACCGCCCGCTCGGCGCCCACCCGGTCGCCGACGCCGACCGTCCCGAGCTCGGTCGACTCCACACCGGCGGCCCGGAGCAGTTCGGGCGTCACCTCGATGCTCGCCCCCTGACCCATCCCCGTGACCTCGGCCGCCGCCACGAGGCGCGTGGCGTCGCCCGTCGCGGTGTCGGTCGGTCCGATCCACACGTCGACCGGGACCTCCGAGCTCTCGACGGCATCGACCAGGCCGTCGAGCTCCGCGTCGTCGACGGTCGCCCCACCGCTGTCGACCTGGAGGACCAGCGCCACCGCGCAGGCGTCGGCCGCGGCGTCGACCTGGTCGCCCAGGTAGTCGGCGAGGACCGGGTCGACGAGCCCGGCGACCTCGATCACGCTCACCGGGCCGGAGCCGGGCTCGCACTGGGCGGGCGACGGCGAGGAGAGCACGAGAAGCACCGCGGCCGCCGTGGCGAGGGCGGCGGCAGCCTTGGCTACAGTCCCGCGGACCGCCCGACGGCTCCCGGTGGGTGACGTGCGCAGTGCTTCCTGAACAGTTCTTCGGTGCATCCCGGCTGGTCATCGTGGCCGGGAAGGGCGGGGTCGGCAAAACGACGGTGAGCGCCGCCCTGGCACGGGCGGCGGCGATGTCGGGGCTGTCGACCCTGGTCGTGGAGGTCGAGGGGGCGTCGGGACTGCCTGCGATGTTCGGGCAGGGCGAGCTGAGCTACGAGGAGGCCGTCCTGTCGCCGGGCGGCGGCCCCAGGGGGGCGGCCGACGTGCGCGCCCGCACGCTGACGGCAGACCAGGCGCTGCTGGAGTACCTGGAGGACCACGGGCTGTCCCGCATCTCCCGACGGCTGGTGAGCTCGGGAGCACTCGACGTGGTGGCAACGGCGGCACCCGGCATCAAGGACATCCTGCTGCTGGGCAAGGTGAAGCAGCTCGAGCGCGCCGGCGTGGCCGACCTGATCGTGCTCGACGCCCCCGCCGCCGGCCATGCGATCACGTTCCTCCAGTCGGCACGCAGCCTGATCGACACGGTGAGCGTCGGTCCCATCAACGCCCAGGCCCGGGACGTGCTCGAGCTGCTCGAGGACCACCGGCGGTGCCAGGTGATCCTGGTCACCCTGCCGGAGGAGACCCCGGTGAACGAGGCGGCCGAGACTGCGTTCGCCCTCGAGGACCGGGTCGGCATCGGGCTCGGGCCGGTGGTCGTCAACGGCGTCTACCCGACGCTGCCCGGCCTCGATGGCGCTCTGTCGGCCGGGGCGGTGGCGGCGGCCGAGCGGGCCGGCGTGTCGCTGCGGCCGGGCGAGGCGGAGATGCTGGACGCCGCGGCCCACTTCCGGGACGACCGCACCGCCCTGCAGTCGTCGCAGGCAAGCCGGCTCGCCTCGCTGCTGCCACTCCCGCAGCTCCGCCTGCCGTTCGTCTTCACCACCGACGTGGGGCCCGCCGAGCTCGACGTGCTGGCCGAGGCTCTCCTCGCACAGATCGAGGCGCTGAGCGAGCTGCCCGCATGAGCGGGCTCGCAACCCTGGTCGAGCAGCGCCACATCGTGGTCTGCTGCGGATCGGGCGGCGTGGGCAAGACGACGACCGCCGCGGTCCTGGGGCTCGAGGGAGCGCGCCGGGGCCGCAAGACCGTCGTGGTGACGATCGACCCGGCCCGCCGTCTGGCGGACGCCCTGGGACTGGAGGGCCTCACCGACGTTCCCAGCCGCATCGATGGGCCCTGGCCGGGGGAGCTGTGGGCGACGATGCTCGACACCAAGTCGACGTTCGACGCACTGGTGACCAAGCACGCACCCGACCCGGACCAGGCCAGCCGGATCCTCGGCAACCGCTTCTACCGGAACATCTCCAGCGCGCTGTCGGGCACGCAGGAGTACATGGCGATGGAGAAGCTGTACCAGCTCCACGACGAGACCGACTTCGAGCTGGTGGTCGTCGACACGCCCCCCACCCGGCACGCCCTCGACTTCCTCGACGCGCCCCGCCGGCTGTCCCGGTTCCTGGACCACCGGCTGTTCCGGGTGCTGCTGGCGCCGGGCCGGGGCATCGTCCGCGCCGTCAACGTCGCGGCGCAGACGTTCCTGCGGACGGTGTCGAAGGTGGTGGGCGGCGAGGTGGTGGACGACGCCATCGCGTTCTTCGCGGCGTTCGAGGGCATGGAGGAGGGGTTCCGGCAGCGTGCGGGGCGGGTCAACGAGGTGCTCGCCGCACCGGAGACGGCGTTCGTGCTGGTGGCGTCGCCGCGGCGCGACACGGTGACGGAGGCCCAGTTCTTCGCCGACCGCCTCCGGGAGGGTGGGATCAGCGTGGAGGGCCTGGTGGTGAACCGGGTGCACCCAACGTTCGGCACAGGCAGCGCCGAGGCGGCGGCCGAGCGGGCCCGGACCCTCGCCGGGACCGAGATCGGGGCGCTCTACGCCAACCTGGCCGAGTTCCGCGCCGTCGCGCTCCGCGAGCTCGCCCACCTGGAGGGCCTGTCCGAGGCGGTCGCGCCCGCCCCGGTGGCCTGGGTGCCGTTCCTGCGGAGCGACGTGCACGACCTCGACGGGATGGCCGAGGTGGCGGGCCACATCTTCGCCGGCAGCTCCCGCCCGGCCTGACGGGCCGGGACGTCAGCGGCGGGGCGATGCAGGCCGGGACCTCAGCGGCGGGGCGATGCGGGCCGGGAGGTCAGCGGCCGGGGGAAGCGCCGGACCGGGGCGTCACTCGTCGAGCGACGCCGCCGAGGAGGCGTCCAGGGCCGCCGCCGCACCGTCGACCGTGTCGGTGACCGGCACGATGCGGTCGAACCCGGTGGTGTGGAGCAGGCGCGTCAGCGTCGGCCGGCTGCAGGCCACCGCCACGTCGCCACCCGCCTCGCGGGCGCGGCGGATGCCGCCGATGAGCGCTCCGAGCCCGGCCGAGTCCATGAACGGGACCGCCGACAGGTCGATGAGCAGATTGCGCTTCTCGGCGAGCTCCCCCAGCACGTCCCGGAACTGTCCGACCGTGTAGGCGTCGAGCTCTCCGACGGGTCGGCAGACGGTGAAGCTGTCTGCCTCGTCAACCTCGATGTCGAGCACAGTTTCTCCTCCCAACCCCGGCGATCGTAGCTGCGGGTTCGTGAGCACGGCCACGGTGCGTTCGATCGCCCGGGGTTGTCGCATCATGCGGCCGACCGCCCCAGCGAGCGGGCGGTGGCACAGGACCCTTCCCGACTCGTAGCCTGCTCAATCGTGCCCGATGTCCTGATCGCCACCGACGCCGATTGGATCATGGACGAGGTGGACGCCGCTCTCGCCGACGACGAGACCCGGGTGCTCCGGGTCCGCCAGGGCCGTGACGTCGCCGAGGCGGTCCGCCGCATCGGACCGGAGCTCATCGTGCTCGACCTGCAGATCGGGAACATGGGCGGCATCGCGACCGCGCTCGACCTCTACCAGGAGTTCGAGGAGGGCACCACCCCGGCGGCCCCCATCCTGGTGCTGCTCGACCGCCCCGCCGACGTGCCGCTGGCCAGGCGATCCGGCGTGGAGGGGTGGCTGATCAAGCCGCTCGACCGGTTCCGGCTCCGCCGGGCCGCCCGCGCCCTCGCTGCCGGCGACACCTTCCACGAGCCGTCCGGCCTCGCCGTGTGACCACGCCCGCGCCGCCGGTCGCCCTGTGACCGGCGCCCGGCGGGCGGCCGATCGGGGGCGCCGATCGTGTTGGCCGGTCGCCGCGGCGAGCGGGTACAGTCCGGTCTTCCCGGGGAGTGGCTCAGCTTGGCAGAGCGCTGCGTTCGGGACGCAGAGGTCGTGGGTTCAAATCCCGCCTCCCCGACCAAAAGCCCAGGTCAGAGGGCATGAACCAGGGTCCATGCGACCTGAGGTGATCGGCCTTCACACGGTTTCCCACGTAGAGGCCGATTTTCGTGCCACGATGCCGCCTGTCCGAGCGCAGGGGGACGGTCGATGAAGGGCACGATCAGGTACCGGTCGGGG